>NZ_JBFDTP010000001.1:0-316563 GCF_040719375.1 Clostridium sp. AN503
CATACTAAAGGTTGTTCTCATTATTTTCTACCTGCAAAATTATAAAAAGAATCATATTCTATTTTTTATATAAATTATAATAATAAGCGACTACAATTCGCCTCTTGTTTCATGATTATCTCTTATACTTATACAAGGAGGGCGCATATGGACTATACTTTTATATCAGGAAGAATTCTTACATTATTGGAAAAACACAATGTAACAGAATACGAACTCAGCATGCAGCTCGGACGGTGCCGGAGTTATATCAATAAAATCACGTCCGGCAAGGCGATGCCCTCTATGAAGGGATTTCTTGACATCTGTGATTATTTTCAGATCACGCCGGAGGAATTTTTTAGCAGCCAGAATGTCAATGATATACAGACCATACGGAAAATCACACGGGATCTGAAGGATTTGGATTCCTCCTCCCTGGATCTGATATCGGAGCTTGTGTCAAAATTGAAAAAACATAGGGATACGGAGGAGGATGCTCGTATATGACATGCTTTTTGATGATTCTGGGATTTTTCATATGTATCTTTGAGGAGCTAATGATCTATTCCGTATGTGATACCTTTTTAGAGAGACGTTTTTGTTTTAAATACCAGGACTTTGTCATAATTGCATTTCTATCCTCCATCCTGTTTCTTGCCAATCAGCTTCATCATCCTCTTTTAAATGTTGCCGTTGCACTTATGACGTCTCTGACGATCGCATTGCTGCTCTTTACCGGTCTCATCCGAGAACAGCTGTACTGCTGCAGCCTTGCCTGTATGGTGATCTTTTCCACCGAACATGTTGGTTTTCGTCTGCTTGGAGGAGAGTTATCCCGCTATGGCTTTCTTTCAACTATCCTTGCAACTATCATGATTAAGCTCACCTCATTTTTTATCCTTCAGGTGATCTGTCATTATGCCAAAAATAAAAAGATCCAATTCACTGGATCCAGAATAACCACCTGGTGTTTTTTTCTTTATCCGCTGACCTGTTTTATTCTGCTTATAGGGCTGCGCTACTCTCATATTAATGTGACACTGCATTCCTTTGGAGAAAAGATCCTGATTGTCGGACTGTTTCTCCTGCTTTTTTCTAATATGCTGCTGTTCTTTTTATACGACTATATTATTTCTATAACGGAACAGGTACGGAAACATGAACTCAGTCAGACTAAGGATTCATTAACCCAGCAGCACTTTGCCATTCTTCAGGAGACCAACACCAAATACGCATCTCTTTTACATGATGTGAATAACTACATCCAAACCATACAGACCCTGCAGCTTCAGAATGATTCTCTAAAAATAAAGAGTATTTCCAATTCCCTGATGAATGAAATATCTGATATCAGCAGTCAAACCTTTTGCAGCTCGCCTGTTATTAATGCAATCCTGCATGAAAAACAACAGTCATCCCTGCAGAAACAGCTTGATTTTCGTGTCTTCGTGGAGCCATGTTTCCCCACCCCTGATATTCCTGACAACGACTTGATCAGTCTGCTCTGCAATCTGCTTGATAATGCTATGGAAGCCGCTATCCAATGTACTGACGGATTTGTTGATGTTAAATTTTTTGTCAATGGGGCGTATCAGATCATAAAAATACAAAATCCCTACAAAGATCATCCCAAGCATGACCAGAATCGTTTTTTCACATCAAAGCCAGACACTCAAAACCATGGTTTTGGTATCCGGCGAGTGGAAGCTATTGCAGAAAAACATCATGGTACACTGAAAATTTCTATGGAAGAGTCTCTGTTTACTGCCGTGGTACTGCTTCCTGTAAAAACAGCTCAGCAATAAAGTCATTACCAATTTTTCTAAAAAACGTACCAATTTTTCTATTTTCAAATCTTGTCTGAGCAAATATGGTAGAATATTATAAAACATAGGATAAGGAGGTTTTTTCATGAAAAACTTAAAAAAGATCTGGAATACTTTAAACAGTCATGGTTTTATGTCCGCACTGAACTGTCTTGCGGTCATAGCAGTCATTAACTCCGTAAGCTCCACCTGCTTCTGGGATTTCTACCAGCCGGAGGTACCGGAATCCGCCCGCAGACTGGCAGAGAAGTAAGATGCTGAACCGACTCATCAGCCGTTTTATCAACCGGCAGATCGAGCAGGGCATCTTAAAACAGGAGGAGCGGGAAGCATACGAATATGGATATTTCCTGATTGCGCTGGAGATACTGAATATCTCCGTCATGGCGTTCATCGGCATCCTTTTCCGATGCTTCCTGCCTCTCCTGTTTTTTACTGTATGCCTGATCCTGCTCCGCAAATATGCGGGAGGGATCCACGCATCCAGCTATGTGCGGTGCGCGGCAGTGTCCGCCGTCCTGGAACTGGCTGTGGTGTCCCTCCTGCGCACAGGTCTCTGGCAGCCATTGTTCCTTCCGGCGGCTCTGGCTGCCATATGCGGGTGCGCGGTCATCTGGAGCTTCAGCCCGGTAGCCGCAGCAGCCAAACCCCTTACCGGGGACGAAACCCTGCGTTTTCGCCGCACGGCCCGCAGGCGTCTCATTGCAGCCGCTGTACTGGCAGTCCTCCTTTTCGCACTCCGCCTTTATCTGTGGGCTTTTATTATGATGCTGGACTTTATCGTCATTGGAGGCGCCATGGGTGTGGCTTTGTTCCAGACGCACAGACAGAGACAGGACCAGGGAAGCTGATGTTCCCTGGTCCTTTTCTCTGTTTCTACCCCTTTATGCCGTCTGCACCGCCTCCGTCAGCGCCGCCTCCGTGACAGCATCCCCGTTTTTCCTGCTAAGCTCTTTATTAATCTGTCCGTTCGACATGATGAGAATGCGGTCGCAGAGCCGTTCCAGCTCATCCATCTCGGAAGATACCAAAAGCACGGCATTTCCGGCGTCTGCAATACTGCGGATCAGCCTTGCGATGGATGCCTTCGCCTCCACGTCGATCCCTACCGTAGGATCATCCAGCAAAAGGATCCTTGGCTGTATAAGCAGATTTTTTGCGAAAACAACCTTCTGTTGGTTGCCGCCGGAGAGATATTCCACCTCCTGTTCAATGCTGGTACATTTCAGATCCAGCTTTTCCTTCATCTCCTCAGCCCTGCGCCTGCTCTCCTCCTCACTGATAAATACTCCCTTTTTGAGCCGGTCCCAGATCGGGAGCAGCATATTGTATTTGATGGAGTGGATTCCCACAATCCCGCTTTTGCGCCGGTTCTCCGGGACAAAAGCCACGCCCCGTTTAATGGACAGCCAGGGCTTTCCTACCGGGATCTCCTCCCCGTCCAAAAGGATCCGGCCTTTATCCGGTTTGAGAAGGCCGTAGAGGCATTTCATCAGCTCCGTCCTTCCACTCCCCAAAAGCCCTGCGATCCCCAGGATCTCGCCCGGATACAGCTCCAGGCTGACCTTCTTCACCTTGTCTCCCCAGGAAATATCCTCCGCCCGGAGCGCCGGTTTTGTGTAATCAACAGGTTTCTCCGGCGCTAAATACGCCTGATTCAGCTTCTTTCCCACCATCGCTTCCACCATCTCGGTGATCGTAAGCCCATCTGTCTTCCGGTCCATCTCCACCAGGCCGTTGCGCAGTACGATGGCTCTGTCGCATATCTGCATGATCTCCTGCATGTGATGGGAGATAAAAATGACCGCGATCTTCTGCTCTTTCAGCCTTCTCACAAAAGTAAAGAGCAGCTGGATCTCCTTGTGGGTCAAGGATGCCGTAGGCTCATCCAGGATCAGGACCGACGGGTTGTGCAGCAGCGCCTTCACGATCTCCACCAGCTGCTGGTTTCCGATCGACAGATTCTCCACCGTCTCCCGCGGATCGATCTCGATCCCAAATTCCGCAAAGGCTTCCTCCGCCTTTTTTATACAGCTATTGTCATCGATCAGGCCCGTGCGTTTCAGCTCCCGGTTCAAAAACAGGTTTTCTGTCACAGTCATGGTCGGAATCAGGGAAAATTCCTGATAAACCATGGCAATCCCGCATTTTGCCGCTTCCGATGCACCGCGGATCGTAACCTCCCTGCCATCCACCTGGATCTGGCCCTTGTCAAGATGATAGACACCCGTCACAATCTTCATGAGCGTGGATTTTCCGGCTCCGTTAGCCCCTAATAGTCCCAACACCTCGCCCTTTTCCAGGCTGAAGGAAATCCCCTTTAAAACCTCGTTCTCAAAGAAGGATTTGTGGATATCTGTCAGCCGGAGCGCATACTCCTTCTCTTCTACCATTCCGGCCACCCCACTTCTCTGCCGTCTGTTGTAAAGATCCCCTCTACCTTCGGCTCATTCTTTGAAATACCGCTCACCGGAGCCACATATGCCCTGGTCACAAACATCTGGGCGCGGAATCCAAACACCACGGTGTCTCCAACCCTTGTCTGCTGCCCCTTCTCCGGCTGCAGGATACCATAGTAGTCAATGGCCTTTGGCTCCGGCAGCTCACAGCCGATGCGCTGCCTTAAAGCTTCGTCCGGGTCCGAACCTACACACGCCTTCACCTCATAGGGTTCAAACACCGGATCTACATACATACCGCCACCGAAGCAATAAGGCTTCCCGCCATAGTAATGCGAAATCTCAGACACATAGATATAGGCGGGACGTTCCGGCATCTCCCTGTACGCATGGATGGGCGTGGTGCCCGTAAGCCCATGCCCCGGCTCCACCTGGGTCACTCCATCCTCCGCAAGGCGCCTGAAAATATGGCTGGAAGTGGTGCCGGGCGCATTGACCTCCAGCTTCGGATATCCGTTATGCCGGAGAAGCTCAGCGGTCTTTAACAGGGTTTCATAGTTATGGGTCGGATTGACAGATAATGTCTCCGGGTCATAGAGCTGCGCCGGAAACGTGGCAATCCCTGAAAAGCTTAAGCCCTTCATGGAATCAATCCGGTGGGCAGTCTCCAAAATATCCTCATCCAGATACCCCGCCTCATGCCCATGATAAAAAGAATCCCCGTTCCCATATATCCGTACCATAATATTTTGATGCTCAGAGGGCTTTAAAGCTTTTGATATGGCCGCCGCCTTCTCATCATTGTATACCATCCAGTAGGCAGGGTTTAGGTCCACCGCCGCCCTGGTCTCTGCAAAGGGGACCTGGACAAGATGGCCCAGATGCCCGATCTTCATGCCGGCTGCTGCCATGGGCCTGGCGTCATTCATATCCACACAGACCCCGGCCTCGATCCCAGCTCTCATGACCGCCTGGATGGCGACCGGATTCCGCCCGATCTGCTTTGTCATGGCAAATGCTTTTAAGTTCCATTTCCCGGCTTCCTCTGCCATAAGCTTTGCGTTCTGATAGATCGTGTCAATATCCAGAACATAGCAGTTTGCCGGGATCAGCCCTTTCTGATGAAGCAGGATACCCGCCTTGATCAGCTCCGGGTTTCTATTGATCAACTGGTTTAAAAACATAGATTTTCCTCCCTCATCATGAATCAGTCATTTTTCGCTTCCCGCAGGCTCAAGGATACAGCCAGGATGATGATCAGGCCCCGCGCCATCATCTGTTCGGAGACAGACAATCCCATCAGCAGCAGCCCGTTGTTCAGCATACCGATCACGATGGAGCCGATGATCGTTCCGATGATCGTCCCCTTGCCGCCGGAAAAGCTGGTCCCGCCGATCACGACCGCAGCGATCACGGACATGTTGTCATTTTCCCCCAGGGTATATCTGGCCCCATTTAACCGCCCCGCGTACAGGATTCCCGCGAATGCCGCCGTCAGTGCACAGATCGTCATGGCCTGGATCTTCACCCGGTCCACCTTGATACCGGAATATTTGGCCGCAGATTCATTCCCTCCGACTGCCAGCACGGCTCTCCCGAAAGGAGTCTTCCGGTACAGCAGATGGCCTAAGATCATGACAACGATCGTCCAAAGAAACAGTGTGGAGATCGGGCCAATATCCCCCGCCCCAAATATAAAGTTGAACTTCCTGTTGGTAATGGGTACCGCCTCCAGGTTGGTCATGGTCCTGGCGATGCCTGCAAATACGCTGCTGGTGCCCAGTGTCACAAGGAACGCCGGGATCCTTACCTTGGCAACGATCAGGCCGTTGAACAGGCCGCTTACCGCGCCCACTGCCATCCCCGCCAGAACTGCCGGGAACCAGCCCGCAACCCGGAGGACCAGAGCTGTCGTGAGCGCAGACATGGCTACCACTGCGCCGGTGGACAGATCGATCAGGCCCGCTGATATGGCAAAGGTCATCCCAACAGCTGCTACGGAGATCATGGTTGTCTGCCTTAAGATATTCATCATATTGGCATAGGACAGAAACCCTTTATCCCGGAGTATGATAGAAAATGCAACCAAAACCGTTATAAAACTAATGTAAACAATATACTTCTTGTACTCGAATTTCCTCGCCACGATTCTGCACCCCTCATTTCCATTCCAGTCTGCTTTCCCAGTCTACTTTCCAAGCACTTCCATCACGCTGGAATCCGGGTCTTTGTTCAGTGACTCATTCCAGGCTTCCACCATATTATCCTTTTTCATAGATACCGTACCGCTGACCACATAAGAAGGGACTTCCTCTTCCAGAATGCTGAGAGCCGCCATCTTCGCCATGGTCTGACCGATCTGGAACGGCATATCCGCCACCTTGCCGTACACATTGCCGCCCTGGGCCATGTCCAGATCGTTATTGCCGCCTAAATCCATTGTAACCACTTTACAGTCCTTATAACCACCGGCCCTCAGCTCCGAGACCACCGGCTCCGCCGCCACGTCCCAGGACACATAGATCCCGTTCAGATCCGGATTCTGGGTCATCATCGCCGTCGCTACTTCCCCAGTGGCATTTTCAGCGGAAAATCCCGACATGGCCACGATCTCAATATCCGGGTAATCGCTCAGGATCGTCCTGACAAATTCATTGTCCCGGTTGTTGGTCACCAAATAATCCACGTCGTAATAGATCACTCCGATCTTCCCTTTACTGCCAATCGCTTCCGCCATCAGCTTTGCGGCTGCACGGCCCATCCCGTACTGGTCACCGGTCACGATTCCCACATACTCCTGTCCAGCTTTATATTCATCCACACCGTTGTCTGCGAAAATGATCCTGCATCCCGCGTCGACTGCCGGCTTAAATGCCCTTGTCCCAGACACCGGGTCCACCGGAAGCGAGAGAAGGATATCCGGTTTCAGCGCCATGGTCGTCTCGATATCCGTCGCCTGCTTTGACGGGTCAAACTGGGCGTCCGATGTTGCCACCACCTCGATCCCCATTTTTTCAAATTCCGCTTTGGCCCCGTCCGTCATGGCATTGTACCACTCGCTGGCTCCCGCCCACAGCATGGCTGCCTTCAGCCCTTTTTCCTGGATCGCTTTGTACTGTTCCTCTGTCAGCTCCACATCCGTTGTGGGAGTCGCTTCCTCTCCGTTGGGGCCTTTGGCGTACTCGCCTTCCTCATTTCCATATCCAGGGATCACAGAAAGCCATTTGCTTTCCTCCGCGCCGCCCTCTTTTGCCGGGGTCTCCGGCGTCTGGGCCTGACTTTCTGTACCTGCTGCATTCCCCCCGGATACAGTGGTCTCAGATGGTCCGTTATCCGGCGCACATCCCCAGATCCCCGCGCTTGCCAGCACTACTGCCAAAAACACACTCATTTTTTTCCTCATAATAACGAAATCCTCCTTCTTTTCTCCTTTATTTTTTTATGTAAAACATATTTCTTGCCAGCTGTATCCCCGCCTGGGCAGGGCTTTTATCAAACACCACATAGTTGATATTTTCGTTATGCACCTGTTCTTTAAACCGTTCCCGGAACGTTTTAAGATAAAGCCATCCGTTGAAAATACTGCCGGACGTGACCATATCGATCTTCTCATCCGGCTCAAGCCCCAGCTTCTGATAGACAGCCGCCGCCATATCCGCCACCTCAAATGCGGCTGCCTTCACCACCCTTTCGCAGACAGGATTCCCACGCTCCGCCTCGTCGCTGATCATCCGGGCAGAGGAAGTGATCTCCGCGTGGTCAAAGGCTGCAATAAAATAAGGAATCTCCGTCTCTCTTTCAAGATGGTAAAATGCTTTAAGCTTGTGAAAAATACTGTCTTCCTGAAGCTGCCCGTCGCAATACCGGACCCACTCTTTTAAGACCTGTTCTCCGATCCAGTAGCCGGAGCCCTGATCGCTGAGGGGACTTCCCCAGCCCCCGCAGCGGTGGACCTTTCCCTTTTTGTCAAATCCCACGGCGATGGAGCCTGTGCCGGATATGGCGCATACGCCGGGTTGTTCTGCCACAGAACGGAATACCAGCTCTGAATCGTTGCAGATAAACACCTTGTCCATGTCAACCCGCATATGCCGGGCGATCAGGTCGTAAACCTCGTAATCCTGCTTCGTATCACAGCCGGAAACCCCTATGACGATCCCCAGGATATCCTGCGCTCTGATGTCCTGCTGAAAACAGATTTTGTTAAAAGAATCCTTTAAGTTGGCAGTGGCCGCTTCCAGCCCTACGACTTTATAGTTGGTGCTCCCAAAAGTCTCGCTTGTGATCCGCCCCGACCTCGTGTCACAGATACAGAACTCTGTTTTCGTTCCTCCGCCGTCAATGGAAAATAAATAATTTCCCTCCCGCACTGTTTTCTCCCCCCTTTCCTTAGATGCTTCGCTTCCGTACCAGCTCTCTGGAGGTAGACAGGCCCGACAGACAGAAATTGATCAGGCCGTTGACGCCGCAGGTCTCATCACTGTTCACAAAGATCTGCGGAAGGCTCTCCTCCGGGATAAAGCGCTTAAGCTCTTCCCTGATCCTGTGTACGGTCTCCTCACAGAACCATTTGCCCTGTAAAACCATAACCTCGGGATTGATCGTGACAATGTAGCTGATCATACCGGACACAATATACTGGATATATTTTGATGAGACCATGCCGGCGCTGTCTGCCCGGTCCTTCTGGTAGAGAAGTCCCTGAAGCTCGTCCTCAAACCAGCCTCCGCCCCGGGCATAGTCCCCGTTCCCCGGAGCCTCAAAAGGCGCCAGATAACCAAACTCACCCGCAAAGCTGCTGAACCCTTTATGAAGGCCTCCGTCTATGATGACGCCGGAACCGATCCCCTTCCCGATGTACAGATAGATCATATCCCTGCAGGTCTTTTCCAAATGTGCGTGATAATATCCCACTGTGGTCAGCTTTACATCGTTCTCTACAAATACAGGGAGGCCATAACGCGCTGCAACCAGCTCCTCCAGCTTTAAGTTGTTCCAACCCGGCACTGCGGTGATATTCGTGACCCTCTTATCGCTTTTCACTGCGCCCGGGACGCCAATGCCGATCGCCCTCACATTGGCCTCTGATCCCCCCTTCAGCTGTTCGATGAGCGACCAGAGGCATTCCAGCGCCGCGTCACCAGTGGACGCGTCAACAGCCTCTGCCAGCTCCCGGGTCACACTGCCCACCGCGTTGACCAGATATCCGCGGAAATACCCGTCCAGATAATAAAGAACAATGATATTTCCAAAGTTTTCGTTAGCCACGTATACCCTGGCCTTTTTCCCTGAGCTGCTCCCCGTCATTCCATCCTGCCTGATGATCCCGTCTTCCTCCAGGCCATCCACAATCTTGTTCACGGTGGGCAGGCTCAAGTTTGTCTTCCTGGTCAGCTCCGGTTTCGTTATGGGCCCCTGCTGAAAAATCAAATCCTTGATAATGTCCCTGTTTACTTCTTTTAACAGTTTTGGTTGTCCTACCAGCATGTGTTTTGCCTCGCTTATAATTAATAAACTTTATTTATTAATTACATTATAGTACTTTTCAATGATATGTCAATATTTTGTTTTATAGATCCGATGGTTTTGTTTATATTGTATATTTTCGCTGTATTTTTTGGTACTATTTGACGAAAGGGCAGGACTGATAGCCAGATTGATAACCTTGTTCTTAGCCGCGTTGACAGCCGGATCGGCAGCAAAAAAAGAGGAGCGCCTAAGATGATCGCTCCCCTTTTAAAGTATTTCCTCTATTAATTTGTTTTGTACTCTACCGGCACCTGATCCATCGTCTGCCACGTCTTCATGGCTTCTTCCATGGTCATGCCCTTGGCGATCGCATCTTTTCTCACTGCGTTGACTGCCTGGATCTCCTTCATCCGCTCGCCGGTCAGGGAGTAGCCCTTCATGGCCCAGAGGGTCAGCGCCCATGCGACCATCGGCACCACGCAGAACAGGACCAGGACTACGGTCTTCATCCCCTGGGAGTAAGGCGTATCTCCGCCCGGCAGGGTGGAAAGGCCGATCGAGGCGATCGCAAATCCCACCACCGTGGAGCTTAAAGAAGACACCAGCTTGTCCACTAAAGAGAACAGGGTTCCCATCACGCCGGGGATATATTTCCCGGAGCGGTAGGTCTCATAATCGGAGCAGTCTGCAACCATGGGGATCGGCATGTCCGCGGTGGCATAGTAGGCTCCATATCCGATCCCAAAGAACAGGATAAACAGCACCGTATAGATATTGATGTGGGACAGGGACAGGTTTACCGCCGGGTTGCCCGACCGCCAGAACAGAAGCAGCACGAACACGCCCACATACATCACCAGCGCCAGCCCTACATACCGCATCAGGGACGCCTTCTGCCCATGTTTCTGGGAGGTGCGCACCGTCAGTGCGAAGAACGGGGCGGAAAATACATAGCCCGCGATCATCATCGGCAGGTACAGGCCATTGTAGTTGCCCATCATCGCGCCGTACAGCATACACAGGACTGTCCCGTTGGTGGCAATGGCAAGAGCCAGCTTGCAGCCGCCGCCCGCCACCATGAGCCGTCTGAGCGGCTTGTTTTCTTTCATGATCGCAATATACTCGGAAACCTTAATCTTCTGCTGCTTCTCTTCGCCCAGCCCAAAGTATTTCGGCTGGTCCTTCTCCCAGATACCGATCACCGCCAGCACAGTTAAAAGCGCCGAGATGATGACCGCCACAGGGATCAGCGCATCGAAAAATGCCGCTGTCGTGTAGTCGCCGAACTTTGCCCGGAAGATCGGGGCCAGAAACTGGATCGCTCCCATGCCCAGCATACTTGCCACCAGGTTAAAGATCGTAAACATCGGCCGCTGGTTCGGGTCGTTGGTCAGCACGGTCTGTCCAGAACGGGTAACGGATGTCTGGAACGTATATCCGATCACATACACTGCATAAATGATCACATACATGGTGTAACGCAGCCACATCATCGTTTCCGGGATCGCGCGCGTCGCAAAATACAAAAGGAACGCGCTCACTGCCATGATCAGGTTGCCAAGAACCATGTAGGGGCGGAATTTGCCAAAACGCCCGTTGGTCTTATCGATCATCGCACCGATGATCGGGTCCGTCACCGCGTCAAACAGACGCATCACCGTCACCATGGTGGTGGCGAATATCAGCGCCAGGCCAAGCACCCCATTGCCATAATAAGCAATGTAGGTGATGGTCAGAATATAATAGACATTGGTCGCGCCGTTGTTAAATGGAAACAGCACCAGCTGGTAGGGCTTCGCCCTGTTCAGCCCGGAGGCCGGGGCCGCCGGGGCTGCCGCCTGTGCGCTGCCGGTGGTTTTCCCGGCCCCGGGCGTCCCGCCGGACGCCGCGCCTGTTTTCTTGCTCATATTCATACCTCTCATTCTGTCAGATTGCTCTGCTTTCAGAATCATTCTGCTGCTTCAGATATTATCTGCGTCAGTTATTCTGCTGTTCCAGATATTATCTGCATCAGTTATTCTGCTGCTCCAGTTTACTCTGCTCCGCCATTCTGTTCTGCTTCAATTCCCGCCACGGCAAGAGCTTTTTTCCTCTTAACAGCGGTCACAAGCTGCCATACGCACAGCAGTGTCAGAAGCACACATACGGTCTTAAGCGCCACGATCGCGGTCTGCCACCACGGGGTAACGGTCTCTAACCGGTCAGATGCGGATAGATTGTTCATGGCATTTGAATTTGCAACTGTATACAGGATCTTGTGCATTGCATCTTTCATCTCGGCAACGATAAACGGATCGTTCTCGTAGTTTGCCGCGTTGGTCTTATGGATGGTCGGGTCCGGGCTGTCCCAGATATCGGTGCCTGCGATCAGGCCGTCGCACAGATCCATGTACTTGCTGCTGCCGGAGTAGTCGGAAATGGACATGCCCCTCATTCCCAGCTCGCCGCGCAGATAATCGGTCTGCAGCTCGCGGTACGCGCCTGACCAGGTAGCGCCCCAGCGGTTGAAGCCGCTCATGATACACCATGCTCCGCCATCTACGATCGCCTTGTCTGCAACCTCCAGGTAAACCTCTCTTGCGGCCTGCTCATTGATCCAGGTGTTGATGCCCATACGGCAGGTCTCGGAATCATTCAGTGCAACATGCTTCATGTAAACATATACGCCCTTGTCCTGGATGCCCTGCACTTCATTGGCGCAGATTGTCCCAGCCAGGAACGGATCTTCGGAATAATACTCAAAGTTACGTCCGCTGTAAGGCGTGCGGTGCATATTGATGCCAGGTCCGTACAGTCCGGAATAGCCCATAGCCAGGCAGTCCTCGCCGATGCAGCGGCCCACATCGTTGATCAAGTCAATATTAAAGGTAGCTGCCATCACATCCTCAGAGGTATAGCACATAGCGGACGCGCCGCCCGTAAGAGCTGCGGTCAGACCCTGCGGGCCATTTTCATCCTTGGTGGCTTTCTTGCCGATGGACGGGATCGCCGCTGTATTGTGGAAGCCCAGGGTGATGGTCTGCGTCATCTCCTCAAAGGTAAGCTGGTCGAGCAAAGTGTTCCACATAGGATCGTCATAATCTTTGCCGATCAGGGAAGCCAGGGCCAGGCCGTTGTCCGCGCCCAGAGTCGGCATCTGCGGCATCTCATAATCCTCCGCTTTATACTGGGTGAATTCCAGGGCTTTTGCCAGTTTTTCATTGGCGCTCAGGATGATCGGCTCCTCCGGATAGGTCCCTTCCCAGTCAGAACGGCTCAGCCAGGTCACATTTCCAGGCTCTAAGGAGCTCTTGTTCGGGTCAGCCTCGTCAAACAGGTTGGTGATCGGGGTTCCCGTTGCTTTGGAGGTTGCAAAAACAGTGGTATCCAGTTCAGGATTGCTCCATTTCCAGGTCAGCTCTGCATTTCCATCTGCATCCATGCGGCCTTCGGTATTCTCAACCGTGTAGCCCTTGGCTGCCAGGATATTGTTGGATGCGTCATGAGCGCTGGCGGCTGCGGTGAAATAATAGTCGCCTGCATCTAAAATATAGGTCTTCGCATTGTTGGAATCGTAAGCGCGCAGCTCATCTTTATCCACGGTGATAGTCAGGGTCTCGCTTGCGCCCGGAGCCAGCACCTGGGTCTTTGCAAAACCGCAAAGCTCCGCGTTTGCCTTCTCGATACCGTTTGCCCGGTCATAATCGGTGTACGGGGACTGCATATAGATCTGGACCGTCTTCTTGCCGGAATATGTATTTCCGGTGTTGGTAACTTTCACGGAAATATCAAATCCATTGTCTGTCTCTGTCACCTTGTAGTCGTCAAATGCAAAGGTGGTGTAGCTCTCTCCGTAACCAAACGGGTAAGCAACGGTGGTAGTGTAATCGTAATCACCTGCATTTTCCGTCCCCATTACCACATCTTCATAGCGGGTTTCATAGTAACGGTACCCCATGTAAATGCCTTCCTGGTATACGCCATAACGCGCTTTGATATCGGAATGTCCGTCCTCGATGCCGAATTCCGCCGCGTTCGGATAAGCCTGGGCATAGAAATTGCGGATGGCCGGGCTTGTCAGGTTGTCGTAGCAGAAGGTGTCCGCCAGACTGCCGGACGGAGTGACCGCGCCTGCAAGAAGCTGTCCCACGCCATTGATTCCGGTCTGTCCCACATCGCCGATCCACATACACGCGTCGATGCCATAATCCACGCCGCACAGCTCAGGATTTAAGAAATCCAGCTCCAGGGCATTGGAGGAGTTTAACAGCACCACGATGTTTTTAAACACGCCTGCATCCTTCTGCTTTTTCAGGCCCGCAAACAAATCCTTCTCCTCCTGGGAGAGCGCCAGATAGTTGCCGTCCCCCTCGGAGCCGTATATGTAATCAAGGCCGCTGCCGTTGTCACCGCTGGGCAGGTCTGCTCCCTCCCCGCCGGAACGGGCCAGAACTACGATGGCAGCGTCGCCATACTGGGCAAAGGAGTCCGCCGCGCCTTTTTCCACCAGATCCCACGGCACCTCATTGACCCCATATTGGGCCGGAGCGCCAAGGTCGTCTGAGATGGACTCCGGCGTCTTGCGGCTGTACTTATCCATCATATCCTTGGAAGAATAGAAATCCCAGAGCTTCTGGTTGATCTCAACTCCATTTGCATTCAGCGCATCCTTTAAGGACGGCGCGCTGGCTGTATCCACAGCGCCGGAGCCGGTTCCGCCGTACATTAAATCCACGGAGCCATGGGCAAACAGGCTGACCTTTGCTCCTTTTGCAAGGGGCAGGGCTTTGTTGTCATTTTTCAAAAGCGTAGCGCCCTCCGCCTCGACTGTGGCACAAAGGGCTTCCTCGTATGTTTCCCGCTCCTCATCGGATGCAAAATCACTCTTAAAATACTCGGTATCCTCAGTGGAATCTCCCTTGATGATCTTGTAAGTGTCCGTCCCCAACGCCACGTTGATGGTGGTGGTATAGCGGTTTGCGATGGATCCGCCCACAAAGGATCCGATGGTCAGGGCCGCCGTCAGGACGGTCAGGGCCGACCATGTTTTTACTCTCGGTTTCTTACTCATACTGCTTTTCCTCCTATTTTCATGTTGCTTATACCCAGTTGGCACTCTTGCCTTTCTTTTTAGCGAGCCGGTAGGATGGATTGGGCGTTTCCACCCTGCGGACGGCAGATGTATCCCTGCATTCCCCGGCGACTGCTTCTAAGCGGTGCTCTCCTGAGATAGGAAGCCGGAATGTAAATACCCTGCTCCCCGTTTTCTTTTCAACCAGACGTCCGTCGCACCAGAGCGCCACTTCCGGCTGATTGGAATAGACTTTTATGATCGTTTCCTGTTCTGGTCTGTCCACGTAGCGGCTGCCGCATAGATGCACAAACGGCTCGCTGCTCCAGTATGCCTTGTACAGGTAGAAACTGTCCTTCTTCACCTTCCGGTCAAAGGTCACAAGACCCTTATGGTTCATGCCCGGCTCCCCGCCCTGGTCCCTGGCGTCCGCCGCAAAATCAAACATGTTCCACACGTGTGTTGCCCACAGATATGGGTTCCTCTCGAAACATTCCAGCATATATTCGTGGTAAACCGCCTGATATTCCTCCGTATGGTCTCCCCTGTGGGGCTTGGAAGAATGCAGGTTGGGCATCCCCTCACAGCCGTACTCCGAGTACCCCAGGCACCGCTTGGGATAGCGGAAATGGAAGAACCGCATCCACAGGTCATTTAGGAACAGCCCCGGCACATACCAGCCCAGGTACAGATTCCATGACACCAGATCCGTGATATGGGCCGACGGATTGAACGGTCCGCACATGGCGTAGCAGGCCAGGGTCGTCAGACGGGTCGGGTCCATCTCATGGCAAAGGTCATTTAACAACCGGTGATTGTCCAGCATGTCCTTTTTGTCCTTTGTGGAAATGGTGATCTCATTGGACACGCCCCAGCAGACAATGGACGGGTGATTGTAGTTCTGGATGATCAGCTCCTTCATCTGGCTGACCGTATTCTCCCGGCCTCCCGGCATATGCTCGGAGATGTAGGGAATCTCCGCCCACACCACCATGCCGTACTCGTCACACAGATCATAGAAATACTGGTCGTGCTGGTAATGGGCCAGCCGCACCGTGTTGGCGCCGATCTCCCGGATCAGCTCCATGTCTTTTCTGTGATGCTCTTTTGTGATGGCATTGCCCAGCCCCTTCCAGTCCTGGTGCCTCGACACGCCCTGAAGGGGGTAGCTGCGGCCGTTTAAGAAAAATCCCTTTTCCGGATCCACATGGAAGCTGCGCACACCGAACCTGCTGCTCACCTCGTCAACGACCTCTCCGTGGATCTCAAGATACGCTGCTGCGGTGTAGAGGTACGGGTCGTCTATACCGTTCCAGAGGTGTACATCGGGGATGACTATGGTGCAGTCCGGGCCGATACCGGAGGCGACTGTGACGCCTTCGGCGTCAAGGATGTCGATGCGGATCCTGGCGGAGGTGGTGCCGCCTGCGGAAGAGGTGCCGCCTGCGGAGGTGGCGGCGCCTACGGAAGTTGAACCATCTGCGGAGGTGGAAACGCCTGCGAAGTCAAGGGCATTCGCCCCACAGTTTGTAAAGGTCTGCACCCGCACGCAGCCGTCTTTTCCTTTTACCTCCGGCGTGATCCAGATTCCGTTGCCGCCGTAATATTCCATGTCGAAATGCAGGCGGTTCACTACGATCAGGTTCACATCCCGGTAAATCCCGCCGTAGAAGGTGAAGTCTGCTTTCTGGGGGTATACGCGGCCGCTTATGCTGTTGTCTGCCTGGACGGACAGCAGAAGATTTCCGGTCCGGTCCAAAAAGTCCGTGATATCCACGCGGAATGTGGAGTATCCGCCGTCATGGGTGCACACTTCCCTGCCGTTTAGGCTGATTCTGGCGCTGGCATTGACGCCGCAGAACTCCAGATATACCCGCTCCTCGCCTTTTTGAAATTCGGGCATGTCCAGTTCCCGCTCATACGTGCACGTACCGCGCCAGTAATCGTTACCGCCATCCTGTCCATCCACGCTGTTCCAGGTATGCGGCAGATCCACCATGGATACCGTCCCGTCCGGTCCGGTGAATCGCCACCTGTCATTCAGATTTCTTGTTTTTCTCATGGCTTTTTCCTTTTCTTTGTGCTATTCGTACATACTATAGCAGGAATTTTTGTGATATGTAAGCAGTTTTACTTAAGTGGTCGGTTTGGTGGTCTAAGTGGTTGCAGTTTGGGAAAGCTGGGAAAATATAATACCACCTTTGTGGATTAGCTTGCTATGGTAATAGATTTAAGGTAAAATGGTGATAGATTATAGTCTGCCAGAGAAAAAACTGGTTGGCGAAAGGACGGTGCAGGTAAATGGGAAGAACAAAATTGCCAATAGGCATCGAAAATTTTGAGGAGATTCGCAGAGAAAATTTTTACTATATAGATAAGACAGGTCTGGTCCGGGATTTGCTGAACAATTGGGGAAAGGTGAATCTGTTTACCCGGCCGCGCCGGTTTGGCAAGACGCTCAACATGAGTATGCTTAAAAGCTTTTTTGAGATTGGCACAGATAAAACACTGTTTGATGGCTTGGCGATAGAAAAAGAAACTGTTCTGTGTGAAAAGTACATGGGTAAGTTTCCTGTGGTCTTCCTGTCACTGAAAAACGTAGATGGGCTGACATTTGAGGATGCGTATAATATGCTGCGACAGATATTACGCACAGAGATGTTCCGGCTGAAGTTTTTGGGGGATAGTGAAAAGATCTCTGAAAACGAAAAAAGATCTTTTCGGCGCTTTTGGGATGAACAGGAAACTCCGGATGATATTTTGGAAAGCTTGAAGATGCTTTCCCGTCTACTCTATCAGCATTATGGCCAGAAAGTCATTTTGCTGATCGATGAATATGACGTGCCGCTGGACAAGGCTTTTCAGCACGGTTACTACAGGGAAATGGTATCTCTGATCCGCGGCCTGTTCGGCCAGGCCCTTAAGACCAATGATTTTCTGCACTTCGCAGTCCTAACCGGCTGTTTGCAGGTATCGAAAGAGAGTATTTTTACAGGACTAAACAATTTTAAAGTATTGTCCATTACAGATCCGCGGTTCGATGAGCATTTCGGATTCACGGATGACGAGGTAAAGCGGCTTTTAGCGGATTATCAATTGGACGAACATTTCGACGAGACGAAACAGTGGTACGACGGGTATCGCTTTGGCAATGTGGATGTTTACTGCCCATGGGATGTGATCAACCATGTTGACCTGCTGTGCAGCCAGCCGGACGCCAGGCCACAGGCTTACTGGATCAACACCAGCGGAAATGATCTGGTGAAACGCTTTGTCGATAAAGCAGATAAAACGACGCAGAATGAGATCGAGCGTCTGGTCGCCGGAGAAGCGATTGAAAAAGCCGTGCGCCTGGAATTGACCTATGATGAGATCGATAACAGCATTGATAATCTATGGAGCGTACTGTTCACCACCGGCTATCTGACCCAGGCCGGGGAGACAGACACCGGATACCGGCTCGTCATTCCCAACCGCGAGGTGCGGGAGGTCTTTATCCTCCAGATCCAAGAATGGTTCCGGAAAACTATCGCACAGGATGAACGGCCCATGCAGGCGCTGTGCCAGGCATTTCTGGACGGCGATGCTGTAGAGATCCAGAAACGCTTAAACGTGATCCTGAGTAAGATGATCAGCATCCTTGATACAAAAGCACGGGACGAGCAAAAGGAAAACTTTTACCACGGTCTGCTGCTGGGGCTTTTGCGCAGCCAGCCGGACTGGCTGATCCTGTCCAATGCAGAATCCGGCGAAGGCTTCTGCGATATCCTGATCGAGCCGGAGGACCCGGATATGGGGATTGTCATCGAGGTGAAATACGCAGCCGATATGGCGAAGCTTGATGGATGTGCGGCAAAAGCCTTAGAGCAGATCAGTGCGCTCCGGTATGACGAGAGGCTGCGCAATGACGGCAGAGATAATATCATGATGTACGGAATTTCGTTTTGTAAGAAAAGATGCAGAGTGGTATGTGAGGCTGGGAAAACCTGATCATCGGCTACATGTGGGTGCATGGAAGAATTGATGCTTTTAAGACAGCGAAAAAGCCGGAAGCTTACGCATCGCTTCCGGCTCATATTTTATTCAGCTACTTTTCAGCAGTAAGGCCTTATCCGTCCAATCTCTTTCATTTCAAACGACTATACAAAAGATCCGCTGTTATATTCCTGGTCAGCTCACAATGCAGGTCCCCGCTTTTACTCATTCTGATTTCCGGACACCCTCCGCAGCAGGTGTACTTGCAAAAGCAGTCAGCACATTCAGCATAACAATGTACGCTCATTGACCTGCTATGGCTGTCTTCATAGCAAATCTCCTCCTGCTCAAACAGGAATTGCCCTGTACTGAACCAACTTTTTTCTTCTACCTGTGAACAACTGGTAATCACGCCGCCTGGCGAGATGATCAGCAGATTGCCCTGTGCCGCACCACAAAAAAATAACCGCGGAGATAAACGGCTGGTCTCCGGCGTAAGCAGACGGATGCCCCGTTCCTTCGCCCTGCAATAGGCCGCATAAATGCCATGCGTATACATCTCGGGATCTGGTGGCGCCAGAGTGGTATGACTGCCATGCCCGACTGTCAACATGGGAGAAACGATTACAGTGCATCCCGGGAATTCCTCTGCAAAAAAATCAACAATACGGTCTATATGTACGAGGGATTGGGCTGTGACCGTGACTCGAAAACAGACCGTGCAATCAGATTTATGTAATTGCCGTGCATGATACATTACCCTCTCAAACGATGCTTGCCCATTTGGCCCTGGCCGCTGCTCATTTTGGATGTCTTCCGGTCCGTCTATGGATATGGTCACATTTGCAAAATTTTGTATGATAAACTCAGTCAATTCCGGATTCGAATAGTTGGCATTTGTAGTCATAGACATACGCGCCACAATGTGATGCTGGCTGGCATAGTCTCTCAAATAGTCTACAGCGTAGCGAAACAGTGCCTCATGAAGAGTAGGTTCCCCTCCGCCATAAAATGCCACTGGCAATATTGGGAATGTTTCAGACTGAACCTTTTTCTTAACAATGGCATGTACAATAGAGCGCACCTGAGCTTTGCGCATAAGCGGCATGGGCGCCCGGCTGTCAGAGAGATAACAGTATAAACATCCCAGGTTACAACCATCCGTTAAATTAATGCAGTAAGCGGGGAAATCGCCGGGTTCCGGACAAAACGTCAGCAGTTCCCCGCTTTCGGCGGGGACTATCCCGGAAATCCACTCATCCATTGCATCTGGATCTGCCTGCAGGTTCGCCGACATCTCTTCGGACAGCAAAACCACACGCTGAGCAGCCGGGATATATGCCAATTGGTGTGACTGGTCCTGGGTTGAAATAAAAAAAACCTCAATATGATTCATCCATTTATCTCCTTCAGTTGTGTAAGGGCATCGCAGTCGATCCGTACATTGAACCGGGTGCATAAACGGGTGACAAAGTCGGTGGGGTGCTGCCCTCTTGACAGCTCATATCGCAGCAGACTCTCCCGTTTCCCCGTCTCCTGGTCATAAAATCCATCCGGCACTGAGCCCACCATGCGAAATCCGCAGGCATCGTTAATTCTTTGGATGGTGCGGTGGCGCTCCGCTGTCTTTGACACAATAGTCTGGATATTGGGTTTGACTGAGAAAATCTTATCCAGCAGACACGCATAACAGGCCAGCCCCAATCCACGGTTGGAAAATGCAGGAGCTGCGCCTCCCATCACCTCGGCAGTACTGCCCTGTACGCAGACACAGGCGTATGTTACCCAGACATCGTTTCCCTGCTCCACCACCAGATGTATGGTGTTACCTGACTGTTTCCGGGTATATGCATAATGCAGATCTGTAAAGACGGAAGGAATGCCCGTCCGGGTTGGAATCGTACATAAATTACGCCATGCTTTGTCACTCAGGCATTCCAGCAAAAAGTCCACATGGCGAAGATTGCCGCAGTCATACAGGTGCGCAGTCAGATCTATCATCTGTTTTCACTCTTTCCTAAAAATGTCAATCCGGACAGGTTGATTTTAATTAGTTACATATGTGTCGTACAGGTGTTTTTGCCGCAAGAGCCGGTAACCGGAAGCAGGCGGGGATCAATGTCCCCCTTAGCAAAATATTCTCTGATTTCCTCTTCGGACACATCGATATGCTCCTGCTTTGCCAATGTAACAACATCTTCAACTGTTTTT
The DNA here is from genome assembly GCF_040719375.1 of Clostridium sp. AN503. NCBI lineage: Bacteria > Bacillati > Bacillota > Clostridia > Eubacteriales > Clostridiaceae > Clostridium > Clostridium sp. AN503. Next base: position 20,913 of record NZ_JBFDTP010000001.1, read on the forward strand.
GTTGCCTGCAGTTTTTTCATAAGTTCGTCATCGCTAAGGATCTGGTCAATCGCTGTATTAATTTTACTCATATAATAATCTCCTTTGTCTGTCCGGATTGAGCATCATTGTGTGGGCGTTACTAGTAACACTTTTATCATATAACAGATTTCCACTATGTGCATGGGCCAAAACAGCCTATTTCTAAAAATGGATACTCTGGAGATCTGATTTCCCACGGATATTCAGCTTGCTGTAGATCTTGTTCAGCGTATTTTTAACGGTAGCCGGAGAAATGACCAGCCTGAGGGCAATTTCCTGTGTAGTAAGCCGTTCTTTCGCAAGCAAGGCAATTTCCCGCTCCCTCGACGTCAAAGGAGAATACCCCAAAAGTTCAGCCCGCACCGCTGCAGCGCCAAAAGCAAACCGCCTTCCCAGGAGACGTACCTGCTCCAGAGCGGTCTCATCCTGGCAGGAAAGCGCACAATCCCCCAGAATTCCAGACAGATTGGCATAATATTCTGCAATTGGCAGATAAACCTTATCGGGAATCGCCAGGGCCAGCGCACGCTCAACGCACTCCCGCGCCATAGTCCGATCGCCTGCTTCCTCATAGTAGGCTGCCTGCTCCAACCAGATATAAAGTATGGGAAGCAAATGGTGAAATTCTTTACTTTCCTGAATAAAAGCTGCCGCCGCCCCGGTAAATTCTTCCCGTTTATGCCGACGCAGCCCCCGTAGAGTGATAATATGGGCAAAGGGAATGCTGATCGGGTAAAGCTGCTGCCTGACCGCTTCCTTACGGAATAACCACTGGGGAATCTGCTCTTCTATGTCCAGTAAAAAATAAAGATAAGCCAGACAGACCTCCGCAGCTGTCACACAGCGAAACTCTTTCCCCTTAAACGCATGCCGCTCAATAGCGCTTACTGCCGCTGAAAAACACTCTGCATCGCCTTGCAGCAATGCCCGCCGGGCCGTTAAGGTCAGAGTACAAAAATAGATGCTGTCCTGACCATGTTCGGCAGCAATAAATTTTGCCTGACTGGTAAACATCTTACACTCATTTTCATCTCCTGAGAGAAGGCGCGCCTCCGCATACATTACCTCCGGCGCACCAAGTCCTTTTCCTCCGCCAATAACCGCATAGCGCGGTACTCCCTCCCGCACCAGTTGAATCGTTTCCGCAAGCTTTCCCGGCTCCCGCCAGAACATATACACCACGCTGGGAATCTCAAAGGTCCAGGAATCATTAGTCAGATAGAAATCCCTCGGATCATCCAGCAATTCATATACCGCATCGTGATGGCGGCACATGCCAGCCACATCATTAAACGCCTGAAAAGATGCAATCAGCTCAAGCGCCGCTTCCACGAACTTCTGCTGCCGGACCTCCGGCATCTCCCGAAGCTGCATCAACCGGGTGATTGCAGTCCGGGCCAATGTGATTTTGCCGTTGAGACTGGCCTTGATAGCTGAACCAAGCAAAAGCTGCCATTTATCCACCAACAACTCCTTGGAACACCGGAAAAACAGAGCATTCAGCTGATCCGTTTTCGTCCGCACCAGCTCGGCAAGCTGCAGGCTGTTCAGTGTCACGGCAAGAGCCGCCTCATCATTTCCGGACTGAACAAAAAACAGGATAGCTTCCACGTTTTTCCTCTGGGTCAAACAAGCCTCCCCCGCCCGGCCCCACATCATTTTACGGAAATCGTCATCCCGCGCCGACATCTTTGCAGACAGGTATTCTTTCAGAAGCCCGTGTAAAATATACTCCGCTCCCTCCCGGTGAACAAGCGGATTGCGCCGCACAATGTTCCACAATGCATCCGGAACTGTTTTGTGTCCTGAAATGCGCGCCGCCTGCGCCTCTGTAAACGTATCCAGCAGAGACAGGCCCAGGAAAAACGAGCGCTGGCCGGCATCCAGCGCTCCCCAAAAGGACCGTTCCATCAGTTCATCAATTCCCACCTGTTCACTCATTCTGCCGCTTGCCAGATATTGTGTGAGATGAAGCCGCAGGGCTGCTGCCCATCCTCCTGTCAGTTCATACAGCCGCTCCGCTTCCTCCGCTCGGATCTCCACGCCATTTTTTCCAAATAACTTCCGAATGTCTTCTGTTTGAAAACAAAATACATCCTGAAAAATCTGACCAATATGCGGGTTAGAAATAGAGCTTACCGTTTCTGTGCATATGGGTTGAGTCAGGACAACCAGATGAAGCCTCCTGCAATGGTGTGCCGCCAGCGCATCCAACAAACGGTAGGGTGCCGGAAACCCTGCCAACTGATAGTTATCAATGACTAAAATCGTTTCCGTGTCACAGGATAAACCATCCATCAGGAGTGCAATACTTCCAATATTGTCCAACGTAGGGGAAGTGATCTTAGACAGAAAATCACCTGTATGCGCATCGGCAGAAGACAAAAGCGTGCAAATCCCGGACCATGCACGTTCCGGCGGCTCCCCGAAACAGGTATACCAGCGGCAAACCTTATCCTGCCGGTGTTTGTCCAGAAAGCAGGATACTGCGGTCGTTTTGCCAAATCCCGATCCAGCCGTAATCAGCGTTAACGGAAGAGATAAGATCGATTTCAACGCGTTTTTTAAGCGGGGAGGGAAGAAAAAAATATTGGTTGGGATTGTTTTCAATTGGTTTTGCCCCCTTCACTGACATGTGTTATGGTAATTGTACCATAGGCATGGGGGGTTGGGAAGGAAGCGTTTATGGTAGTATGGCGACTATTGCCTGCATAATCCGATACAAAATAAAATTTATACATCTTCACTCAAAAATATCCCCACTGGCAATATCCCATAAAAGCTGCAGCATTACCGCGGCAATATTTATAGAGAGATAATCGAATGTGGTGCTATTCCCATGCATAATGCAATTACGGATATTCATCCGTTTTACATCAAACAGATCCTTCAAAAGTTCAAAATATTCCGGTACGATTTCTTTTTCCGCATAATCCGAGTGCAGTATAGTCCCGATCGTAATAGGCTTATTTCTGTCCATTCCTGTTAAAATTGCCCGCTTATCTTTCGTATCATCTATAAGAGCATGGCTCACGAACATCTGATAAACCTTATTCATGGTTTGATGCTGAGTTCCTCCAAATACCGCTGAACCGTTTAACTTTCCAAACGTAAATGCCTGATACAGCCACACTTCCTCCTGGCTAAGTTCGGAAACATCTACTTTCCCGCCTGAACCAATCTTGGACAGCCCTGAAAACAAAAGCCGGTTCTGTAGATACATAATCAGAAAATGATCGATCAGCGCAGGTAAAATAAACGTAGTTCCACAGGCATGCATACTTTTCTCTTTAGCAGGTTCTCCAACCGGCCGTAATTGGAGCGGATACTCCACATCCATCAAAATCCCAAAGTATTCCCGCGCTGCCCTAAGATACAATTCATCGTAATCTACCACCAGTCTTGGGGACGTTAAAATAGGTATCGGTTTTTTCTGCAGATATAAATTGTAATGAAAATTACAGAATATATTTCCCAGATATAAGTTAAAATCTGCGATCAATTTTTTACGAAGTATAAATGATTCCTTTTCCCGATCACTGCTAAATTCTCCAAAAGGTTCGGGGTATTCTGCATTCTGGCAGTCGTATTCATAAATTTCTCGAAACTCTCGCAGGATCTGCCTTTTAACCTGCTTCTTTTCTGTTTCTGTGCTTGACTCTGCTGAAAGAAGTTTGTTGATTTTCTCTTCTACATAGGCTTTTGCCGGAACATCATTTTGTAAAACTGCAGACGGGCCAATCATTATATATTTCTTCTTGTAACAGTAGGATGGGGGAGTGTTCATTTTTTCACCTTCTAAACTAATTGGGGGATATTTGACAAGTGTATTTATATTTTTTTGCCATGCTTTTTCTTCTTTTACGTTTATTATACAACAGCTTTGTCGCTTTGCGAAGGATTTGCAACACAAAAAAGAGGCATACAATTCAGGATTGATCTCTGAAGTCTGCCTCTGAGTGCGTAAACAACGCTATCTATGAATTTGTTGTCTAATCCAGTTTATTATTTGGTAAAACAGATAACCACAAGCCATTCCCAATGTGTTCATAACCATATCATCTATCTGAAAGTACCCTCGCTGTGTCAGCAGCTGAGTAAACTCAATCACCACACTGGTCATAGCTCCAGCCAGAATACAAACCAGACCCTGGCGTGCTCTTTTCCAAATAAGAGGAAGTAATACACCGTATGGCATAAACAAGAACAGGTTTTCCACTACATAGGCATTGGCTCGTGGACTGCCAACGGTTCCGAAAAGATGTAAATTCATGGTGGTCCTGGAGCCGGGTTCCCGGGTTAATAATGTGATCTGAATCAAAACCAGTAAATATGTCAAAAACAGTATTTTTTCGAATTGATGCTTTCGCGTTAAAATATTGCTGCAAAATAGCCATGACCAGATTAAATATAAAACCAAACCTATGCCTGCAGCCAAAGGTAAATGCTGCAGTGTATCTCCAATATCTTGTATTATATATTTCCACATGATTGGATAGCCTAGCTGTAAAATCATATTGTTGTGTTCCATTCTTCCTTCTATTTTATGAATGATTAAACAAACCTAATCTCACCTCTAAGATTTTGCTTGCAAATTAAACAATGCAATAATCCCCACATAAACTCCAAAATATATTGTAAATGTTATAGCCAAATTCACAAAAGCATTAATATCAATTATTTTACGAACTACAATAACTATAAAACAAGCAACAAGCGCTGATAAAATAAATTTATAAATAGTCTTAAAATTAATACTTTTGACTATCATTGCCTTTGCATAATATAGTTGAATACTCATTTGAGTCATTTCTGCCAGTAAAGTTGCAACTGCTGCTCCTGTACATCCCCAAACAGGCATTAAAAATGCATTTAAAAAAATATCAACTATAGCTCCTATAACCACAGCTGTCATAAAAGCCGAATCTTTCCCATGTGGAACAAGGATTTGATTCCCTGTTATATTTGAAAATCCTGATATCACTAAAATAGGCATTATTATTTTCATGCACATTACCGCATCTATGTAATCTGCTCCACCTAAAAGCAATATACTATCCCTTGCTTCTATAATAAAAAATATTGTAAGTGGAATTGAAATAAAAAAAATTATTGATACAGATTTTTTTAAAATTCTTTTATATTCATCCGTATTCTTTTCACTTAGATAAAAAGATAGCCTCGGCAACAATACTGCACTAATAGCATTTACTACTGATAATAACAACCACTTAATTTTTACTGCAATAGTATACAATCCGACTTCTATATCACCACATAAAAAACCTAACATGATTGTGTCTAAATTGGTATAAACATGCACAGCTAAAATGGAAGCAAATAGTAATAGCATTGGTTTGTAATGTCTTTTGTACCTAAGCCCTTTATAAAAATGAAAAGTGACAAATTTCCGCGCATACAAAAAATTACATACATATGCACCTATTGTTGAAAATGCAGTAATAGCTGCATACATGGGATAGTCTTTTTTTTCTTTGACAAGAATAAACACTAACATTATAGAAATAGTCTTAAAAACAATGGTCCGTTTTGTAATATATTCATATTGCTCCAAACCAGAATATAACCAGTTTAAGCCTATAGGCGCTGTAATAATTATTATAATATTGATTATATACAATATAAAATCTATTCTAAATTTTTCAACCACAGGTATGAGAAGTAATAATGCAATCACAACACTTAACGTAGCCAAAGTATTTATAATAAGTAATTCCATTGTAACTCGATTCAACTCATCCTCATCTGCTCGAGCTTTGGCAACAGTTCTGATTCCATAAGTCGATATTCCTAATGCCCCTACCATAATTGCATAATTTGATACAGACGTAAAAAATGATACTTTTCCCATTCCTTCTGCCAAAAGGATTCTAGACACATACGGAAAAGTCACTAAGGGAAATATCATATTAGTTATAGTATAAATAATATTTAAAATAGCATTTACTTTTATAGATTTAACTTTCATTGCATATCATCCTTATATAAACTATTTATAGTATATTGGATTTTTTTTATCCAATATACTATTCTGCAATACATAGCAGATAACGGTTTTAAAAATTGCAAATTATAGATTTCTGGCAGCCTATATGCATAATCAACAAAATAGAAGTCTACCTTTTTTAATTGCTCAGCCCCTATACGCTCCCGTTCTTTTTTTTCATTTCGTGATACTTCTCCAAAATTTTCTCTGGTTTTCTCTCTAGCTATTTTTTCAACCTTCCATACTTTTGGAAAGTGTATACACTGCTTTCTCAATAAACAATCAACCAAAATACCATACTGCTCATATGGCAGCCACATTGTATTATCATATAATTTCAACATTTTTTTAAAGCAATCAATTAATCTCTGTTGATATTCACGCATATAATTATACAAATTCAACTCTTCTTCTATATTATCAATAACTGCCTCAGCTATATTTTCATGGTTATATTCATAACGTAAAACCGGCCCATGATCCGCCACAAAAATACGTTCATAGAACATATATGAACGACTAAACAAATCATAATTCAAACTTTTTTTAGGAGTATCCGTAAAAAGTATTCCGCACTTTTCATGTATATTATCAATACCAAATCTCTTCCCAACAATCCCCAAATAATATCCTCTAATCTGGTATTTACCATTCACAACTTTTTGGAGACAATCTTGAATAGTTCCTTTCCAACCAATATCAACAATGGTAATTGTATTTTGTGAATCTGCAACTGTCCCAAAGCTTCTCAAATAATCAAGAAAAATTTTTTTCTGTTCATTACGTTTTGTATCATATAATGTGATAAACCGCTCACATTTTTTTAATTTTCCTAATATAACATTCCGTGTTTTCTCTGAAAGAATTTCATTTGTTCCAATTCCACATTCAGAGTAAATTTCTGCAGCCTCATCATTACTAAATGATAAATTATTTAAAAAATCGCTTACAGTAAGATGCTGAAACTGACGGAAGATACTTTGAAATGTTTCTATCTCAATATCATTAAGAGATGGTAATAAAATAGATTTACGTGAAATATACAAATATTCTGTTTCAATTTTTTTACCATTTAGTGAACTTTGATAAATATCAAATAGCATTTTTATTAACTGCCCTTCTCGTGAAAAGAAAAAAACTTTAGGTATATCCAAAGCAATTAACTCTAAGTAAAGCTTACTAATAAAATACAGAATTTCTGGTACATATCCACTCAGAGGAGACCACACAGGATTTGAAAAGGCAAGTTTAAAATATTTTTTTTTCAATTCTTTGGTGTCCAGCATTTGTGGAATATACCTATCACATTGCTTCCAAACAGAATATATTCCCATCTTTTTAGGAATTTCAAAGTCTGATTTCTTATTATCTCCTACCATTAAAAGCTCATCCGGGCTAATTTTCAAATTACTACAAATATACTCATATAGATTCCCCGTTGATTTTCTTAAGCCTATTTCACTTGATATAAATATATCTGAAATATACTGTTCGATATCAAGAAAAGCGCATAATTTCTCAACTATAATTTTATCTGAGTAAAAATCTGAAATTATAATAATCCTTTTATTATGTTTAAGAACTTCTTTAAAAACGGACATTATATTCTCATCCAAAGATATATGTGAACACTCTATACTAATTTCAGCTTGTATTGAAATATCTAAAAAGCTTAAAAAATCCACATTTAAACACAATTTCTCTAGTGTTTTTTTTATTAGTAAACCATATGGTAATTCCTCCTTTCCAGATTTCTGTTTTTCATCCCTCTCAACTTGCTTTCTTGCTATATAAAGCTCAGAAGGTGAAATTTGATATTTCAAATAACATGCGCAATATTTTGCCCACTCACATAAAATAAGTTCAGGATTACAATCTCGATGAACTATTGTATCAAAATAATCAAAAGCTACTATCTTAATACTCCCATTATCCAGAATTCTAATGAAGTCAGTGATAAATTTATTTTTTGCCATATACACATTACCTCAATCTTTCTAATACTTGCTCTACAGTCTAAAATGTATCTTCTTAAGTATACTCATTGCTTTTACCAAGACCCACCAAAAGAAAATTCGTTCAACAAAAGTGATTGTAATAGCTTCATAAAATTTATTTGAAAAAAAAGTAAATGCCATTGCAAAAAACAAATAGGCATATATTAATAATTCAAAAGAAACACTCATTGTATTTCTATATATAAACTTTTTCATTTTTATTTTTTCATATAAGTATTGGAGGAAAAAAGCTATAAACCCATTACAAAAAATGATTCCTACATAACCAAAATCATTATAATAGTCTTTAAAAGCTGTATAAACATTTCCTAAATTATATCCATTCAAATACGTGTATTCAACATTGATCGTTTTCTTTTCTATTATCCAACCCACTTTTTCTGACACCCATTGGATCTGTGTTTGAAAAGTATCTCCTCCCCACAAATCGTTTCTTTTATATCCAGTCTCCAAAAATATATCTAAATTTTTTATAGGTGCACCTATATAAACAGACAGATAATCATTTAAAGCCAAAGAATTGTCTCTACCAATTAAACCTGCTATTGTTTCAAACAACAGCAGTAACACTACTAAAATCAAAAGGATTTTTACTAAAGTTTTAAATTTCTTGGCTTTAGATAATTGATTCTTATTAAGTATAATAATATAAATAATTATGATTGAAACAAACATTTGCAGACTATTGCCACGTGAACCTGTTAATATGCCAGACGCGCAACTAACCACAAAATTCATTACAACTAGTCTATCAATTTTCTTAAAGTAACAGAAATTATAAACTATTATATAACCCCAGATATATCCGCTTGCAGTCGTAAATAAAAAGAAATAAGTAATTAATTTTGGAAATTTCAATTCCAATGTTGTGTTTTTTATTAGATGTTGATACATTGCTATTGATGCCGCAATATTTCCATTAGATACATATTTTGTAGTTAAAAAATATATTTGATTTATAACCAATAGTGCAACTATAATTTGTATAACTAAAAAAACGCTACAAAATATTTTTGAACATTTATAATATGATGGCCTAATTTCTTCCATTTTTTTTGCATATTTATTAAACCGGACTTTTGTCCTTGAATTTTTATATAGCCACTGCGCCAAAACGGAAAAAAGCAAAAAAGAAAATACACTTAAGCATATTACAAAAACCGTATTGCCAGATAAACCAGTATCCCACTTATAGAGATTAAAAGTACAATCCATAGCAGCTACACAAAGGGCTGCATTAAAAATAAATGATGGAGCAATATAATCCCTGTTAAATATAATATAATTAATCCCCAACAATATTAATAATATTAAGCACAAAAATAATCCCATTAACATCTGGCAATCTCCCTTTGAAAATAAACCTACAAATTATCCATTTTTATTTCAATACCACATCCAACATATTTACAGGACTAAATTCTTCATTATAATGATAATCTACATCCACACTTTCTAAAATCCATTCAATGTCAATATCTCTAACATTTTGAAATACTCGCATATATCTTTCATCAAAAAATGGGAAATTCCTTATATAAGGATTATTTGATAATAATTTCTTATTATAGCATACAGCCTCATAATACCTAAGGCTAGGACCATACTGCTCTTTTTGAAGAATTTCAAGAATTACCTTTGTTCCTAAAACACCAGCTATAATTTTATCGTATGGTAAAAGTTCACCTGAAATATAACGAATTTTGTCACTATGGATTTTCCGCATTAATTTCCTGATACCTGTTATACGCACTATAAATTCTGTATTAACACTTGCATAAAGTAATTTATTAAAAACAGATATAATCAGTTCCCCTCTATTTCCTTTTATGCTTCCAACAAAATAAACATCTGAAATGTTTCTATTTTCTTTTGATCGCATTTTAAATTTTGAGTAATAGCAGCATCCTAAATATTTAAAATTAAATTTTTCTGCATCCAATGGATCAAATGTATAAATGTCATCCCAATGTAATTTTTTTATAAGAGGTTTAGCTTCCATCATCGAAATCGACTGGGCATTCATTGAATTTATAAGTACCAGTACTCCTCTAACATTAGGTTTTGAAAAAAGGTCATTCATAGTATTTATATTAATAGCTTTTAGTGCCGAATCAATTATTATAATGCAATATTCTTTATTTTTATCTATTGACATACATATGGGCATAAACCATTTGCTTTGTCCAGGAATATGCAAAAACCGATTAAGGGTCCAACTTTGATATAGACGAGAAAAGCCTTTAACCAGCTTATTTTTTAAAGATTTTTTTTTTGCTACTATCAATTCAACATTCTGATTACCTTTTAAATCATTAAAAAGCCCCATATGCTCATGTGCTTCTGAATAAATAATTACGTAGTTCATATAATAGTCTCTCACCTTTCCAATTTCATTACATTCATAATCATCTATTCTTTCACTTTTAATTTTTCTTTTCCACGTAAATCTGTTGAAGTTATACCGTCTGTATGGGGAAGAAAAATTAAATCTACTCCTAATTTTTCTAACTCAATTCTTGTTCTTTCCCATCTGAGATTTCCTTTCCAATCACTTCCAATAAATATTACATCAAACCCTAATTCTTTATAAACCACAGTCTTGTCGAGTGTATCCACAATAATAGCTTGATCTACAGAACGTATATTTTCCACAATTTTGCAACGATTGTTCTCACTTATAACAGGAGTTTTATTTTTATATTCTCTGACAAGCCTGTCAGAATTAATTCCCACAATTAGGTACTCACAATACTTTTTTGCATTATTTATTAAATTTAAATGACCAACATGAAACATGTCATAAACACCTTGTGTATATCCGACTTTATACTTTTTCATCTTCTCCCCTTCACACATAGCCGCAAATAAAACTATATGCCGAATCTTTAATATTCCTCACATAATCTTTCCATTAGTTATTAATTACTTTATGCCCATTTAATTCAATAATCCTAAAATGGATTTTTCTTGATTTTTCTGGTGGAAGCTCTAAATAGTCTCCATACATTTGTCTAAGATAATCATCATATTTTTCAGGTCCACGTAACTGGATATCTTCAAAGGCATACATTGCACCATGCCCAAAATAACTTTTAGGAACAATCTGCTTCGTTCTATATGCCCCCATTAGGCAACCAATATTATTTGAGTTTTCTACTTTATACTTTCTCATTAATTTGTCAATTTTACATTTTTGCTTATATGGATCAAATATTTTTTCTATAGGTAACTTTTCCATAAAGTTCAGAAATATTTTCTCACAAATTTCTCTTTTTCTAGAACGATCTATAGAGTTTTTATAACACAGCGACATTATCGCACGATGATACATAATTCTTAAAAAATACAAGTTACGCAGCCATACATAATTAGGTGTTCCATCTAAAGGGAATATATCAATAGACGCATTAGTATATTTGCTCTCATCATCTATTCGAATTTCTACTACTTTTGTATTAATATTTCTTATTCTAGTAATGTAATAATGGTATGACTTGTCTGTTCTATAGTTGATGATTTGCAAATATTCTGGTAACAAGTCAGGTGCAATTTCCAAAAATTTTTCATAATCATCTCTTGGCATTGCTAAATCAATATCATCATCCCAGGGGATAAATCCTTGATGCCTGACTGCACCAAGTAAAGTTCCGCCTGACATATAATAAATTAAATTATTATCATCACATACTTTTATAACTTCTTTTACAATATTTAAATCCACTTTATGTAATAATTCTATATTTTCCATAACCTATCACCTGTATAATTTTTAAACTTTCCTGGATATATCAACCATTAATCTCTAACAAAAAACATTACAATGGATAATGCAACATGCCTAACAACAACTCAACATACTTTTCTTTTTACTACTCTCCTTCTACAATTCGGAATACTTTCTCATACAAATCTGCAATATACTCCCACGTATATTTATCTTCAATTCTTTTTCGTGCTTTTTTCCCTAACATTAATATATCATTTGCTCCCATTGCTTCTACATTATCAATCAGTCTAGCAAGATTTCCATTATTCTTATTCCAATACAATGCTGCATCGCCTGCAACTTCTCGGTTAAACCCAACATCAAGTAATAAATTCAAATTCGTACTCCCTAAAGCCTCAAGCAATGAAGGATTGGTTCCTCCCACTTCATGTCCATGAAAATATCCATAAGCATTTTCTCTGATTTTTTTCAACAACTCTTGATCATAAACCGCGCCCACAAATTTGATACGTTTATCTTTTTTAAAATGCAAATTCTGCTCCAATTTCTCCAAAAACTTATTATTGGCTGTAGTAATAATAACAAAATCTTTTGCGCTTCTGCTTTGCATAAATTCGCGAATCATAGTTTCAAAATTATTCTCTGGAACAAATCTACCAACAACCAAATAATATGTCTTGGGTTTAATTTCTTTTTCTACATACCAATCTACTATCTTTTTATCATCATCTGCTAAAGCACTCTGCTCTATTTCTGCTCCATATGCAATGAAAATTGTTCTTGGTTTAAGATCTTTGTATGTTTGTTGAATATATTTTTCAATATTTTTACTGTCGCAAATAATTAAATCTGCATGCTTTACCATAAGTCGTTCTGAAAATTTCCAGTATCTTCTCACTGGCAAACTCCACTTTGTTCTCATCCATTCATGACCATCTGGATTCACATATATTTTCCCACCCAATTCATGTATCTTTTTCTGAAAACAGCCTATAAATGGTCCAATACGACACGCTAAAATATAAACTATTGGGTTTTCTATATTATTTCTTTTTATATATTTCACACAATAGTTTATTGCTTCTATGTCATAAAAAATAGCTTGCGCTGGACCAATCTCTGGCACCTTAATCTGAAAACAATGAGCTTTATGATATTCAAACTCTTTTGAAACAGATCCTTTCCAGGCTATATGGTATTTAATATTTTTATTATTCTGATGGTATTCAGTTAATTTATCCAAAAAAGTTTCATAACCACCATAATTTCCGCATCCCTTACTTCCGATGCAAAATACATGCTGCATATCTTTTCTCTCCCCCTCTATACTTTTTCACACTGCCCCATCTCTCCCCGCCACAACTAACACCGTCTTACAAAGTATCTTCAGATCCAGCCCGAAGCTCCAACTGGTAATATACTCCTTATCCAGCCGCACCACTTCCTCAAAGTCCGTGATCTGGCTACGTCCGCTCACCTGCCACATTCCGGTGATACCGGGTTTGATGGCAAGCCGCACCCTGTGGTGCAGATCATATTTTTCCCATTCATCTACTGTCGGCGGTCTGGTGCCTACCAGACTCATATCGCCTTTTAACACATTCCAGAACTGCGGAAACTCGTCAATGGAAGTCTTGCGGATCAATGCTCCGATCCCATGGTCTCCGCCGATGATACGCGGGTCATGATCCAGTTTAAACATCATGCCGTCGCTCACCCGGTTCTGTTCCATCAGTTCTTTTTTTCGTTCTTCTGCATCCAGATACATGCTTCGGAACTTATAAAGCTTAAATTTTCTCCCATTTTTTCCAACTCGTATCTGTGAGAAAAAAATCGGTCCTGGTGACTGTATGTATATCATTGGCGCTACAAAAAGAAACAGCCCTGCCGTGATCAGGCATCCAACGATTCCACCCAGGATGTCCAATGTCCGCTTGTAAAACACTTCCTTTAAAGAAGCCATATTTACGCAGCTGGTCAACACCGTATAGGGTCCTAACCGCTCCACCGCTTGTTTTTGCCCACTCAGTTCCGACATCAATAATAGCTTCAGATGGACTGTGACACCCATCTGTATAAATTCATTCATCAGTTCTTCCGGCAATTCGATTTCCTTCGGCAGATTGACAAACACCTCGTCCACCCATTCCCGGCAAACATATTCTAATACCGTGCTGCGGTCAGCAACGATCTTTACTCCACTCACTTCAGTTCCTGTCCGGCTGCCATCCCCATCGATCAGAGCGATCCCGGTCACCCGGAAGCTTCTATACTGGCTGCTGCGGATATTCTCAACCACGGTGTCTACCATCGCGTCAGACGTCAGGATCAGCAGCGACCTGCCATTTTTCCCGTCAATACCCCATTTCTTTAAACATTTCTTCCAGATAATCCTGCCCACATAACTGAACAAGATGTAAATGGCTCCCATGAACACCATGGTAAGCCTGGAATATGCATCGCCTTCCTGTACAATAAAAAGATAAAAAGAAGATATTAACACAATCAGTCCCACATGTTTTACTGTGGCTGCAAATTCCTGGTAAAATCCTCTTTTTAAGATATTTTTAAAACTGTTGCTGAAAAAAGTTACTAAAAGCCAGGAACATTCCAGTACCAGAAACATTCTCCGGTACAGTGGATTTTCTATCATATGTCCCACATTCCCGTGGCGAATCCCATATGCCGCCACAAACGCCACAAACAGGCACAGTACGTCCAGCAGCATAAAATCCAAATGCTTTGCCCAGCCTTTATTTGCTTTCCGATACATACTCTCACCACTCCCTGGAACTTATCCTTAGTTTCCCACCTGAATACAGACCGTTTTATTCGCCTGTATCCTTCCCTGCTTCTCTAAAAATCAAGGGAGGGGAGTCCCCCTCCGCCCCCTTGACTCTCCAATTCCACAACCTATTTGTAAACTACGGTATAAGTACCGGAACCAGTGATGGTTGTTACAACCGTCTTGGTTGCCGGGTCTACCTTAGTAACCGGGAGCAGAGTCCACTTGCCGGTCACGTTGTCGTAGAACAGTACGGATACGTTCTGCAGACCGTCTACCAGGTTCGGCACATACAGAGTTACCTCTACTGCGCCTGTCTTCACCTCACCGGTCGTTACATCCTTAGTAACGATCGCGTTGGTTGCGGTCAGTGCCTTATAACCGGTCACGTCCACATCCTTCACAACATCGCTCAAGGACTTGCCTTCATTGATGCCGTTGATGGCTGCTACTGCTGCCTCCGGAAGACCTGCCGTTGCTGCTACGCCAGTTGCATAGGACACTGCGGTATTCCCTACCACTGTGCTGCTTCCGCCGCCCACGGTCACTGTCGGACCGCTCTCAGCTTTCTGACCACTTCCAGCTACGATCGTCACGCCCGAAGACGTGCTGGAGCCATGGCTTGAACCGCCGCCGCCACCGCCGCTGGGTCTCAGGGAGTTCGCGCCGAATGCGGTTGCCGGTACGCACGCCAGTGCGGCTGCCAGTACCAGTGCTGTTACGCATTTCTTTTTCATTTCTTTCACCTTCCTTCCCTCTTGGGATTTTTATTCAATAAACAGCATGTTTCCACACTGGTTATTGCAGCTTCATTTGTTGGGACTTATCCGGCCTCCCGGTAAAACAGCTCCAGGAGGAGAGGCTCTAAAGCCGCTTCATCTACATGGAACTCGTCATACCAGTCCGTGGCCATGCCCACTCCCGGCACCGTATAGAAATCCCCCGATGCCAGACCACTGCCAAGGCCATCCATGGCCATCTTCAAATACTGCTCTTTTCCCATGTCCGTCACCATATGTTCCTGCATCTGATCAAACAGATGAGGCACGATCTGGCTGTCCTCTGTGGACTTTTTCTGGACCGCCCCAAAGAACTGCAGGATGTATTCCTGCTGCTGGTCCATCCGGTACAGGGCTGAGTTGTCCCTTTTTGTATCACGGAAACGGACAAACATCTCTGCCTGCTTTCCGTGCAGTGTAACTGTACTGCCCTTTACAAAAGACGGATCTCTTTCTTCCATTCCTTCCGTCGGCACCGTCACTGTGACACCGCCTACCGCATCATTCAGTATAGAGATCACATCCATATCGGCTGCCATGTAATGATCGATCTTCAGTCCACCGAGCAGATTAGAAACCGCTTCTGTCATGTATCCGCAGCTTTCTCCCGCCCATCCCCATAGGCATAGGCAAGGAGAAGGTGCTGTGTGTCTGTTCCCAGCACATTGCCGCTTAAGTCCGTTAATGTGATCTCTGTCATCGTATCTCGTGGGATCATCAGGATCTTCAGGGTGTTGCGGGCCGTATCCTGCGCTACAAGGAATACTCCGTCTGCCTGTCCGCCCCAGCCGGCTGTGGTGGTTTCCACCATGGTCCCACTGCGGTCCACTCCGATGCAGAGGATCGCCTTTACATAGTTGTTCCTCCGGTAGGTTTTCCCCTGATATACAGTTTCTTCCCCCAGGATGAAAGAGGACTCCTCAGTTCCTGCTTCGCCTGCCTCCTGGCTGTTCCCAGCGGTATCCGCATGTTCCCGCGCCGCGATCATAGCTTCTGTCGCTTTTCTCTGGCGGTACAGCCCGACACTCATCCATATGAAAAATGTCAGTCCTATGAGCGCTGCCCCGATAAAGAACTTCCGGAGCGCTGCCCGGTGTGCCTTGACCCAGTCCATGTATGATCTCAACTGCCTTTCTGGTGTTCTGCCCTGCTATCCATCCTGCTCTCGCCGTCCCCGCCATACTTCGCATACCGGCTGTATTTTTTATATTTACCATACTTGCCGTAACGGCTGTATTTGCCATATTTTCCATAGCGGTTATAATATCCTTCGCTGTAAATATCCACCTTATTGAGCACCACTCCCAGTATGCGGCAGCCTGACTTCTCAATCTGCCCCTTTACCTTCTGTTCCAAGCGGTAGCTGATGGCACCGCTCTCAACCACCATCACCGCGCCGTCGCAGTGAGTGGCTATAATGGCTCCATCGATCAGATTTGCCATTGGCGGCGTATCTATGATGATATAATCATAATAACTGCGCAGGTTCTCGATCAGCTTCCCAAAGAGGTCCTCTTCCAGCAGCTCTGCCGGATTGGGAGAGTACGGCCCTGCAAAAACAACGCTCAAGTTCTCCACATTGGTGTCGTAGATCACATCATCTAAAACCTTCTGACCGCTTAAATACTGTGACAGTCCGAACACCTCCTGACGGAGCTGATAACGGGAGATTAAGATCGACTTGCGGATATCCGCATCGATCACGATCGTCTTTTTCCCAATCTGCGCCAGGGATTCCGCCAGGGCAAACGACACATCGCTTTTGCCTTCATCCGGCAGGGCGCTGGTGAACATGATCGTCCGGATGCTGCTCCCGCAGAACTGGATGTTAGTGCGCAGGGTCTTGATGGATTCGTTGTAATTGTAATCATCCTTCATCTCCCGCTTCAGATCTATTACCGAATGACTCATCTTCTAATTCCCCTTCCTCTTTTTCCGTGAACGCGCCGCTGGTTTTACAGGCTTATTTTTTGCCATGGCTTCCTTGTCTTCTGCTACCTCGCCCTCCCGCGCAGGCACAGATGCCAGCACTGTGAGGCCTAAATATTTCGTCACATCTTCCTCAGAACGCACCGTATCATTCATGATCACTTCTATGGTGATCACGCCGCACACCAGAACCACCGCGGCAAGCGCTCCTAACAGTGCGTTCCTGGTATTGCTGGGGCTTGTTTTTTCAACTGGTATCTGACCGTCCTCGATAAGTTTTGGCGGGACCATCTCCATGATATCCCCGATATACTCTGAGGAAGTGCGCGCTACATTATCCGCGATCTGTTTTGCCAGAAACGGATCCGGGTCCTCTGCCGTGATGGAAAGGATACGGGTGTCTGACGGATTATCAATCTTTATTTTTTCTTTCAATTCTTTATAAGTCAGGCCAAGGCCCAAATCCTGGGCTACATCCTCCAGGACCGGACGGCTGGTCACAATGATCTTGTAGTCTTTGGTCAGCTGGCTTCCGATCTGAAGATCCGCAAGAGATGTCAGCGTTGTCTCCTTGGAAAGTATGTATACCATTGCAGTAGATGTATATTGGGGCGTCAGGACAAAGTATGAAAATGCCCCTGCCAGTCCGCCTCCGATCACCAGTGCCAAAAGTATCATCCAGAACCGCCGCCGGAATGCTGACAGCAGCTCCAGCAGATCAATCTCTATCTCATCGTTTTCATATGCCGCATTGCGGATGTTGTCATCTTTGATATTCGTGTTTGCCATCGTTGTGTTTTTCATCTTCCCATTTCCCTAAGTAAATTTTTAATTACATTCAACCAATCTTTTCATCCCGGATCAAGCGCATAGGATTTCCATGTGCGATCGCCTCTAAAACTTCCGGCGCCACATGCCTCTCCAGCCACCGCCATGCCCCGTCGATATCCGGCGGCCTGTGATCCAGACGGTGCATATCGGTTCCCAAAAACTGGATTCTTCCCTGACCTACCTGCTTCCGGCACCATCCGGTTTCCCGGTTGAACCGGCTGCCCTTCAGGCTCTCATAATTCATCTGAAAAAGGCATCCGCTCCCAGCCAGGTCCTCTAAATTCTCCCCCTGGCGAAGGCAAAGGTATCGTTCCATATGCGCGAGCACAGGCACATAGCCGGCCTGGAGCAGTCTGCGCACTCCCTGGAACAGCTTTGCATAAGAGACCATCGGATCGAACTCCACCAGCACATAGCGGCTGCCCGCCAGGCTCAGGGCCTGTCCTGATCTCAAACGCTCTGTGAGATCATCATGATAGTAGGTTTCCTGTCCCAGATAGACACAAAAATGGGGCAGGGTTTTTCGGATTTTTTCCTGCAGCAGCTCTGCAAGCTCCTGCAAACCATCCGTACCCTGTCTCCTGGAATAGTGTGGTGTAGCTATAACGGCCTGGACGCCCTGCTCTGCCGCGTGCTCAAGCATCCGGCAGGATTCTTCCAATGACCGGGAACCATCGTCAACTCCCGGCAGGATATGCGTGTGCATATCAATGATCGCTGCCGTTTTCTTTACCATGCTCATTTCCCCTGTCTGTCTTTGTTGCTTCCGATAATATTAATTACTGGAATGATATGTCGAAAAAACAGAAAATCCAATGCAAAAAAAGGAGTTTTCTGACCCCTTACAAAAGAGTGATTTTTCTGTTTTCTTATACCAAATTTTAAACATTTACTGGATTATGTTTACAGGAAAAACATTGACATCTTTTGAGATAAGTGATAACCTAAGGAACAGCAAGACAATTTTTTGCATAATTTCGGTTCATAATTAATATTATCAGAATTTTACCCCCCCCCCTAATTTCAAGTGCTTATACATTATAAAGCTGAAGTTTATACAAATCAGACAGCACTTTCAGCGCAAAAAGCCGCCCGGACACACCTTTGTGATGTGTCCGGGCGGCTGCCCTTTTCTATATAACTTTTTTATATGACTGAGAATACTTCTATTCTATTTCTTTTATGACAATAGCAAATTGTATTTCATTTCAAGATTTTCTCCAGTATTACTGTGAAATCGGCCTGAATCTCGAATATGTCTTTCCCGGAAGCATCCCGCCCCGGTAAGCGGACAGCTCGCTGACTGTTACAAGCTGGAACCCACGGTTGATCAGCTCCGGTATGATGGTCTGGCTGGCCTCTGCAGTCGCGTCATACAGGTCATGCATCAAGATAATGTCCCCGTCCTTCACATTCTCAAGCACCGTATTGATCGTGCTCTGGGCATCCCTGGTCTTCCAGTCCAGCGTATCGATCGACCAAAGGACTGCAGGCATGGAGATCGCTCCCACCACATTCATGCCAGCGTCGCTGCGCGCACCCCCACAGGGACGCATCAAAACCGGTGAAACGCCGCTGGCGTCGGATACTACCTGATTGGTACGGGCCAGCTGGCTGGCAAGCTCTTCCGGCGGCACCTTGGTCATCAGGGTATGGTCATAGGTGTGGTTCGCCACCTCACAGCCCTGCTCTACCATCTGTTTCACGATGCCCATATTGCGTTCTGCCTGCTTTCCGACCATAAAGAAGGTTGCCCTGGCTCCATATTCCTGCAGCCGGGCAAGGATCCGCGGCGTCGCACTGGCTGATGGACCATCATCATAGGTCAGCGCCACCATGGGTTTATTAGGATCGATATTGCCGGCGTAGGATGGCTGTCCCTCGCGCTTTTTCACTACAGAGACCCGGATCCCATCCACACGCAGGCCTGCGCCTGATACACCGGCTTCTTCCCCGTTCTGTGCCCAGGAAGTCCATGCCTGGTTCTGAAGTACACTGTACAGAATATCATAGTTCTCCCCCAGTTCTCCGGTCAGCTGCATGCTGACTGCTTCCAGGGGCATCTCACCATCAGACTTTCCTGCTTCTGCAGCGTCTTCCTTCCAGTCCAGCCAGCCGCTTCCGCTTAGATTCACCCGGTATGCGATCGTACCAGTCATGTCTTTGGGTTGGTTATGTATTGTGGCACGGAACGCAGTTACATAACTCCCCGCAGGCGCCATACAGTAGGAATCATCCGCAAAAAAATGGCTCCAGCCCACACCGTTCACACTGATACCATAAATCGCACCAATATCAGGGAGATTCCCCTCCCAGCTCTTGGGAGGCTCTGGCTCTGTCTCCGGTTCTGTCTGGACCGTCTGCCCGGTCTCCTCCGGATGTGCTGCATTTGCCTGGACCAGTACATCCTCCATGGATGCTTTTGCCGCAGCTCCCGCTGAAGAGTCCTTCTTTCTGCCAAGCTTTGCCGCCAGGATCCCTGCCGTTACACAGACTGCCAGAATAAAAAAGCAGATGGTGGCCCGCATAATGCGGACCTTCCGTCTCCTCTGCTCCATCCGGATACGGCGGCGTTCTCTCCTCTCCGACATCTCCTGTTCCTTCATTCCTTCTCCCATATGTAACCATTCCCCTTTTGTTTCTCTGCTTTGAGCTACTATAAATATTGTTCATCACTTGAACCGTCTACTATATATAGTATAACAGCCCATATCCCCTGTCAATAGCAATCACTGGAAAGGCGGCGGTTTGCGCAAAAAACACCGGGGTATCAAGCTTATCGGATCCAACGCTGTATCGCCTCTAAAAGCTTTGCAATATCAAGGGGTTTTGCAATGTGCTCATTCATACCTGCATGGTAGGCTTTTCCAAGATCCGATGCAAAGACATTGGCTGTCAGCGCAAGGATCGGTATCTTTTTGGCGTCCTCCCGTTCCATGTCCCGGATCGCCCTTGTTGCCTCATAACCATTCATGACCGGCATCTGTATATCCATCAAAATGCAGTCATAGGTTCCCTGTGCTGATGCCCGGAACTTCTCAACTGCATACATTCCGTTCTCTGCTTCATCGATCACGAAGCCCTGCATGGAAAGCAGTTCAACTGCGATCTCCCGGTTCAGATCATTATCTTCGACCAAAAGGATGCGCTTGCCTGTCATATCAGAATATACATTCGTTTCCCCAGTCGAAGCTGCTTCTATATGCATACTCTGGCGGAACTGGCGTAGCGTATGTACCATCTTCGATCTGAAAAGCGGCTTTGTGATAAAAGCATCCGCTCCTGCATGCTTGAATTCTTCTTCAATTTCAGAATAATCATATGCCGAAATAATGATGATCGGTACATCCATACCCAGCTTTTCCCGGATAACCTTCACGGTTTCCAGCCCATCCATATCCGGCATCTTCCAGTCCAGCACCACTGCAAAAAAGTCGTCTGCCCGCTCATGGGCTTCTACCAGAGACCTCACCGCATCAGCGCCGGACAGGACCCAGCAGCCCCGCATCTTGAGTTCGGTCAGCAGGCTGGCGGCACTTTCACATACGATGGGATCATCATCTACAACCAGCACAGAAAGTCCAGTCAGCTCTTCGTCGCTCAGCTCCTCTCCCTCACACAGCTCAAAGGAAACTGAAACAGTAAACTGGCTGCCCTCTCCCAGCCTGCTCTTCACGTCTATGGTGCCGTTCATCATGCGGACAATATTCTCCGTGATCGCCATGCCGAGTCCCGTCCCCTGTATCTTGCTGATCCGGGAATCTTCCGCTCTGGAAAATGGTTCAAAAATGTGAGGTATGTATTCCTCGGACATACCAATCCCGTTATCGGAGACAATAAACTCATATTGCCCCCGGGTTTTCATTGTGGACGGCAATTCTCTGACACGCAGGCTGATATTCCCGCCCGGACCGGTATATTTGACCGCGTTGGACAGGAGATTCACAAGCACCTGCTGCAGCCGGTCTTTGTCAGTCACAATATTCTCATGTCTCACATGGTCCGCCGACATCTGAAGCTCCTGACCTCTTTCCGCTGCCAGGGGACGGCACATATCCATCACATCCTGGAACAACGCAGGGAGCGATACCTCTTCAGATACCAGGTCAATCTTTCCACTCTCAATCTTGGACATATCCAGGACCTCATTGATCAGACTGAGCAGATGGCGGCTGGAGGTTGCGATCTTCCCAAGACATTCCTGAACCTTCTCAGGTGTGTTCAAATTCACCTGTGCGATCGCAGTCATTCCAATTATCGCATTCATTGGAGTCCTGATATCATGAGACATGGAAGATAAAAAGTTGGTCTTTGCATCACTGGATACACGAGCCACCTCATAGGCATCCTCCAGCATCCTGCGCTGGCGGACCTGTTCCTCCCTGTCCTTCGTCACGTCGATGCCAATGCTGTAGAAAGATGGAATGCCATCCCAGCTCTCCTCCGCACTGGCGTAATGAAAGGTCATGGTAACGATTTTCTTTCTGCCTGTCCGGGTCTGGATATGGGTCTCTATAACCGTATCTTCCCCAGTCTCTATCACTTTTTTTAAAGCAGGCAGAATATATTCAAGATCCTCCTGAGGGACATAGGTACACTGAGAATGCAGTTCCTGTTCAAACTGCTCCGCCGTATATTCGATCATATCCAGGAAACCTGCGCCGTACCAGAGGATCGTACTCAAATCCCTGGCATCCAGACGCGCAAATCCTCCCGGAATGGATTGGGTAAGCGCATTCCTCTCCCTGTCCTTCTTTGCCAGCTTATATTCCGTGCTGTACATATCATGAGACAGCTCAAGCCTTGCCCGGCGCCCATCCCAGTCTATGATCCGGTTTTTGATCATAAAGGTGCGGCCCAGATTGGAATTATCGAACTCCCACTCATAAAACGACTCCTCGCACAGCTTGCTGTTGGTACAAAATGAGCATGGCGAATCAAGGCCCTGGATCACTTCATAGCATTTCCGCCCAACCAAATTTTCTGCATGAGCTCCGAGCACATTACAGGAAGCCTGGTTTAAATACAGAAGCTCATAGGTATCCATATCAGAAACATAAACGTTTCCCTCATAAGAATCTAACATCCAGTGGAAATACTGCATTTTCTGCTGATGAAGCCGGGCCTGCTCCTCTTTTTCCGCGACCAGTGCGCTCACGTCGGCAAGATTCAGCATAAGCACGGTCTCCCCCGTCTCCTGACTCTCCATAAAACTCCCTAAAAGCCGCACCCAGGAAGCTCCGCCTGCCCGCAGCGGCAGCCTGACCGTCAGATCCACATCGGTCCTGCCATCTGCCCTCGCCTCAGAGATCCCGCAGCGGATCGCAGCAAAATCCTCCGGATAGTCCGCATAATATTGATAAAGGTCACAGAAGCTGCTTTGGTATTCCTCTCTGCTGCAGCCAATGCTGTCATAAAAGCACCGGTTCCCCCACAAAAAGGTCAGGTTCTCATCAGGAAGGCAGCAGATCACGCCTACCCTCAGCGCATCCAACGCCACGGGACATTCCATGGATACCTTTCGGCACACGTTTTCCTTCTCCTGCCCTTGACTCAAGCTCCTCATATTCCAACTGCCTCACTCTCTTAATCTCATCACCACAAAAGCGCCCATACAAATCTATATAACAAAACGAAAATCAAGGCTCCGGTGTTGTACTCCGGAGCCCTGGTTCAATTAATCTTCAATACCTTCTTCACTCTCATCGATGTCGAATACCTCCGGAGCTTCCTCCATCGCATCCTCTTCCTCCATCAACAGAAGCTCATCTTCATCTGCCAGCAGGATCTCATCCTCCATGGCGATCTCGGTATCCAGTTTTACGGAACGGTAACGCTTCATACCGGTACCTGCCGGTATCAGTTTACCAATGATAACATTCTCTTTCAGACCGATCAGATGATCCACCTTACCGTTGATAGCAGCCTCTGTCAGGACCTTGGTGGTCTCCTGGAAGGATGCCGCTGACAGGAAGGAGTCTGTCGCTAAGGATGCCTTGGTGATACCAAGCATAACCTGTTTGCCGTCCGCCGGCTCTTTGCCCTCTGCGATCAGTTTCTCGTTCATCTCATTGTAGTCCAGTACATCCATGGATACGCCCGGAAGCACATCGCTGTCGCCGCTCTCCTCGATCTTGATCTTCTTAAGCATCTGGCGCACGATCATCTCAACGTGCTTATCGTTGATCTCTACGCCCTGCAGACGATATACACGCTGAACCTCCTGGATCATATAGTCCTGCACTGCGCGGACGCCTTTGATCTTTAAGATATCATGCGGATTGACACTTCCCTCGGTCAGCTCATCGCCGGCCTCGATCACCTGCTCATCCTGTACCTTGATCCTGGAACCATATGGGATCAGATAAGTCTTGGAATTGCCGGTTTCCGTATCGGTCACCACGATCTCACGCTTCTTTTTGGTATCCTTAAGTGCAACCACGCCTCCAAACTCAGAGATGATCGCAAGACCCTTCGGCTTACGTGCCTCAAACAGCTCCTCGACACGGGGAAGACCCTGTGTGATATCGCCGCCTGCAACGCCGCCGGTATGGAAGGTACGCATCGTCAGCTGGGTACCCGGCTCACCGATAGACTGTGCCGCGATAATACCGACAGCCTCGCCCACCTGAACCGGCTGCCCGGTTGCCATGTTGGCGCCGTAGCACTTGGAACATACTCCGATATGGGACTTACAGGTCAGAACGGTACGGATCTTCACGGAATCACGTCCCTGCTTCTCAAGTACCTTCATGACCGCAGCCGCACGCTTCGGGGTACACATATGGTTTGCCTTGACAATCACTTCTCCCGTATCCGGGTCGGTGATAGTCTCCGCAATATAACGTCCTGTAATACGCTCCTGCAGGCCCTCGATGGTCTCTTTTCCATCGGTAAATGCCTTGATCTCCATAAACGGAATATCTCTGCCCTCACAGCAGTCCACCTCACGGACGATCAAATCCTGGGAAACGTCTACCAGACGGCGGGTCAGATAACCGGAGTCTGCGGTACGCAGCGCCGTATCGGACAGACCTTTACGAGCACCGTGCGCGGAGATAAAGTACTCCAGTACGTCCAGACCCTCACGGAAATTGGACTTGATCGGCAACTCGATGGTATGGCCGGTAGTATCCGCCATCAGGCCACGCATACCTGCAAGCTGCTTGATCTGCTTGTCAGAACCACGCGCACCAGAGTCCGCCATCATGTAAATGTTGTTGTATTTATCCAGTCCGGTCAGCAGATCATGGGTCAGCTGGTCATCCGTATTCTTCCAGGTCTCAATAACCTCTTTATAACGCTCTTCCTCCGTGATCAGACCACGGCGGTAGTTCTTGGCGATCCGGTCAACCGTCGCCTGTGCGTCAGCGATCAGCTTCGGTTTGGATTCCGGCACGGTCATATCGGAGATCGATACGGTCATGGCAGCTCTTGTGGAATACTTATAACCGATGGCCTTGATATCGTCTAAGGTCACTGCAGTCTGAGTCGCGCCATGCACATTGATGACCTTCTCCAGAATCTGTTTCAGCTGTTTCTTACCCACATGGAAGTCAACCTCCATCAAAAGCTCATTGCCTTCCACGCTTCTGTCCACAAATCCCAGATCCTGCGGAATGATCTCATTGAAAATGAAACGGCCTACAGTAGACTCTACAACGCCTGTCTTCACTGTACCGTCCGGCATATTCCTGCTCACCCTTGCCTTGATCCGGGAGTGCAAAGTCACTGCTCCGTTCTCATAAGCCAGGATTGCTTCATTGATACTTCTGAATACCTTCCCCTCACCCATTGCGCCCGGGCGCTCCTGGGTCAGATAGTAGATACCAAGCACCATATCCTGAGAAGGAACGGCTACCGGTCCACCATCGGAAGGCTTTAACAGGTTGTTCGGAGACAGCAGCAGGAAACGGCACTCTGCCTGAGCCTCCACGGAAAGGGGCAGATGCACTGCCATCTGGTCACCGTCGAAGTCCGCGTTAAATGCGGTACATACGAGCGGATGCAGCTTGATCGCTTTACCCTCTACCAGGATCGGCTCAAATGCCTGAATACCCAGTCTGTGCAGGGTAGGTGCACGGTTCAGCATAACAGGATGCTCTTTGATCACATCCTCCAGCACATCCCACACCTCCGGCTGAAGACGCTCTACCATCTTCTTTGCACTCTTGATATTGTGGGCGGTACCATTCTGTACCAGTTCTTTCATAACGAAAGGCTTGAACAGCTCGATCGCCATCTCCTTGGGCAGACCGCACTGATAGATCTTAAGCTCCGGTCCAACGACGATAACGGAACGTCCGGAATAGTCAACACGCTTACCAAGCAGGTTCTGACGGAAACGGCCCTGTTTACCTTTCAGCATATCAGAAAGGGACTTAAGAGCACGGTTGCCAGGACCGGTAACCGGTCTTCCGCGTCTGCCGTTGTCGATCAGCGCGTCCACAGCCTCCTGCAGCATACGCTTCTCGTTGCGGACAATGATATCCGGCGCGCCCAGCTCCAAAAGGCGGGCCAGACGGTTGTTTCTGTTGATGATCCTTCTATACAGATCATTCAGATCGGAAGTTGCAAAACGGCCGCCGTCCAACTGTACCATCGGACGGATATCCGGCGGGATCACCGGGATCACGGTCATGATCATCCACTCCGGCTTGTTGCCGGAATTGCGGAATGCTTCCACCACTTCCAGTCTCTTGATGATGCGGGCACGCTTCTGTCCGCTGGAATCCTTCAGCTCTTTTTTGAGCTGCTCAGACTCTTTCTCCAGATTGATCGACTGCAGAAGCTCTAATACTGCCTCAGCGCCCATTCCAACACGGAATGCGCCGTAGCCCCATTTCTCCACTTCCTCGCGGTATTCCTTCTCAGACAGGACCTGCTTGTACTGCAGGCTGGTCTGCCCCTGATCCAGAACAATGTAGGAGGCGAAGTACAGCACCTTCTCCAGGATCCTCGGAGAGATATCCAGGATCAGGCCCATCCGGCTCGGAATCCCCTTAAAGTACCAGATATGAGATACAGGAGCCGCCAGCTGGATATGTCCGATCCGTTCTCTCCGGACGCTTGCCTTGGTCACTTCAACACCGCACCGGTCACAGATAACGCCTTTGTATCTGATTTTCTTGTATTTACCACAATGACATTCCCAGTCCTTGCTCGGTCCGAAGATCCGCTCACAGAACAGGCCGTCGCGCTCCGGCTTTAAGGTCCTGTAGTTGATGGTCTCCGGTTTCTTTACTTCACCGTGGGACCACTCCAGGATCTTCTCCGGGGATGCCAGGCCAATCTTGATGGCATCAAATGTCAATGGCTGATAAGTTTCATTTGTCTCAGGCATGAGCGATACTCCCTTCTATTATTCTTCCTCAGAGGCTTCGGTATCCAGGTCGATAAAATCCACATCCTCATCGAAATCCTCGCTGCTGTCTTCTTCCACGTCAACCAGTTCTTCTCCCTGAAGCTCCTGCTGCTGATAGCCGAATTCCCCAAAGGATTCTTCCTGGTTAAAGCGGCGGTCTCCCTCAATGATGGAACGCAGGTCGGTCTCACCGTAATCGATGTTCTCGCCGATCTCCACCTCAGTATTATCATCACGCAGCACGCGCACATCCAGGCCTAAGGACTGCAGCTCTTTGAGCAGCACCTTGAAGGACTCCGGAATACCCGGCTCAGGGATATTCTCGCCCTTGATGATCGCCTCATAAGTTTTCACACGGCCCACCACGTCATCGGACTTGACTGTCAGGATCTCCTGCAGGGTGTAGGATGCGCCGTATGCTTCCAGCGCCCAAACCTCCATCTCACCAAAACGCTGTCCGCCGAACTGCGCCTTGCCGCCCAGCGGCTGCTGGGTAACCAGGGAGTATGGGCCTGTAGAACGGGCATGGATCTTATCGTCAACCAGGTGATGGAGCTTCAGATAATGCATGTGGCCAATGGTAACCGGGCTGTCAAAATACTCGCCGGTACGCCCATCGCGGAGCCTTACCTTACCGTCACGGCTTAAGGGCACGCCCTTCCACAGCTCGCGGTGATCCAAATGCTCCTCCAGATACTCTATCACGTCTGGTTTTAAAATGTCTTTGTATTTATCCACAAACTCCTCCCAGGAGAAGTTCACGTAATCATTGGCAACCTCCAGCGTATCCATGATGTCGATCTCATTGGCGCCGTCAAATACCGGAGTTGCAATGTTGAAGCCGAGGGCCTTTGCTGCCAGGCTTAAATGGATCTCCAGCACCTGTCCGATATTCATACGGGAAGGTACACCCAGCGGGTTCAAAACGATGTCGAGCGGACGTCCGTTCGGCAAAAACGGCATATCCTCCACCGGAAGCACGCGGGAAACAACACCCTTGTTACCATGACGGCCTGCCATCTTATCGCCTACGGAGATCTTACGCTTCTGAGCGATATAGATGCGGACAGTCTGGTTCACACCGGGAGCCAGCTCATCGCCGTTCTCTCTGGTAAACACCTTGGCATCCACAATGATGCCGTAAGCGCCGTGAGGCACTTTTAAGGAGGTGTCTCTCACCTCTCTCGCCTTCTCACCGAAGATAGCGCGCAGCAGGCGCTCCTCGGCAGTCAGCTCGGTCTCGCCCTTCGGGGTTACCTTGCCGACCAGGATATCTCCGGCACGCACTTCAGCGCCGATACGGATGATTCCTCTCTCATCCAGATCCTTTAAAGCATCGTCGCCGACGCCCGGAACATCGCGGGTGATCTCTTCCGGCCCCAGCTTGGTGTCACGGGCCTCTGCCTCGTACTCCTCAATATGGACCGAGGTATAGACATCCTCCTGCACCAGACGCTCAGAGAGCAGAACCGCATCCTCGTAGTTATAACCCTCCCAGGTCATAAAGCCGATGAGCGGGTTCTTGCCGAGGGCGATCTCACCGTTCTGGGTGGACGGACCGTCCGCGATCACCTCTCCTGCCTCTACATGGTCGTTCTTGTAAACAATAGGCTTCTGGTTGTAGCAGTTGGACTGGTTGCTTCTCTTAAACTTGGTCAGATGGTAAACATCCTTCGCGCCGTTGTCATCCCGCTTGATGATGATCTCATTGGACGCGGAACGCTCCACGACACCGGCATGCCTTGCTACCATGCAGACACCGGAGTCTACCGCCGCCTTCGCCTCGATACCGGTACCCACCACAGGTGCTTCGGTATTTAAAAGCGGAACGGCCTGACGCTGCATGTTGGAACCCATCAGCGCACGGTTCGCATCGTCGTTCTCCAGGAACGGGATCATGGAGGTCGCCACGGAGAATACCATCTTCGGGGATACGTCCATCAGATCGATCGCTTTTTTCTGGAACTCGGAAGTCTCCTCGCGGAAACGTCCGGATACGTTATTGTGAACGAAATGGCCTTCGTCGTCCAACGGCTCATTCGCCTGAGCGACGACGAAATTATCCTCCTCGTCAGCAGTCAGATAGACCACCTCGTCGGTTACGATCGGGTTCATCGGGTCCGTCTTGTCCACAATACGGTACGGCGCCTCGATAAATCCATACTGGTTCACCCTTGCATAGGTCGCCAGGGAGTTGATCAGACCGATGTTCGGTCCCTCAGGGGTCTCGATCGGGCACATACGTCCATAGTGGGTGTAATGTACGTCTCGGACCTCAAATCCGGCACGGTCTCTGGACAGACCGCCAGGCCCCAGCGCAGACAGACGTCTCTTGTGGGTCAGCTCCGCAAGGGGGTTGTTCTGGTCCATGAACTGGGACAGCTGGGAGCTTCCGAAGAACTCCTTCACCGCCGCGGTCACAGGTTTAATATTGATCAGGGACTGGGGCGTGATACCGTCCATATCCTGTGTTGTCATACGCTCTCTTACCACACGCTCCATACGGGACAGACCGATGCGGTACTGGTTCTGTAAAAGCTCGCCCACCGCACGGATCCGGCGGTTACCCAGATGGTCGATATCGTCTGCATTGCCGATCTCACCCTCCAAGTGCATGTTGTAATTGATGGAAGCGATGATGTCTTCCTTCGTGATGTGCTTCGGAACCAGCTCACTCACATTCCTGTGGATCTTATCCTTCAGCGCATCCTTATCGTCGCCAGCTTCTTCCAGAATAGTTTTGAGTACCGGGTAATATACTAACTCCGTAATCCCCGCTTCCTTCGGATCGAAATCCACATAGGAAGCCAGATCCACCATCATGTTGGACAGGACCTTGTAGTTGTGCTCCGGCCCCTGGATCATCACATACGGCACAGCTGCATCCTGCAGGGTGGTTGCCAGCTCTTTCGAGACAGTTGTCCCAGCCTCAGCCAGGACCTCACCCGTATTCGTATCTACTACATCCTCAGCAAGGACATGGCCCTTGATGCGGTTTTTGAAGTGAAGCTTCTTATTAAATTTATATCTGCCGACTTTGGCCAGGTCATAACGACGCGGGTCAAAGAACATGCTGTTCAACAGGCTTTCTGCACTATCAACGGATAAAGGCTCGCCCGGACGGATCTTTCTGTACAGCTCTAAAAGACCATCCTGGTAATTGTCGGAGGTGTCCTTGCCAATGCTCGCCAGAAGCTTTGGCTCCTCACCAAACAGGTCAATGATCTCAGCGTTAGTTCCATATCCCAGCGCACGCACCAGCACAGTCACCGGCACCTTACGGGTACGGTCCACGCGCACATAGAAGATATCGTTGGAGTCAGTCTCATACTCCAGCCACGCGCCGCGGTTCGGGATCACGGTACAGCTGTAAAGCTCTTTACCGATCTTATCATGGCTGATGCCATAATAGATGCCCGGGGAACGCACCAGCTGGCTGACGATGACACGCTCCGCTCCGTTGATCACGAAGGAACCTGTATCGGTCATAAGCGGAAGATCTCCCATGAAGATCTCATGCTCGTTGATCTCTTCTTTATCCTTATTGTAAAGCCTTACCTTTACCTTTAAAGGTGCTGCGTAAGTAGCGTCACGTTCTTTGCATTCTTCGATGGTATATTTGACTTCATCCTTACATAATGTAAAATCCACGAACTCCAGGCTTAAATGACCTGCAAAGTCAGAGATTGGGGAGATATCTTCAAATACTTCTTTCAATCCCTCATCGAGGAACCACTGATAGGAGTCTTTTTGAATCTCAATCAGGTTTGGCATCTCAAGAACTTCTTTCTGTCTCGAGTAGCTCATTCTAACGCTTTTCCCAGCTGATACCGGGCGCATTCTGCTTTTCTCCATTGACGTTTCACCCCTGTTTTCTAATCGATTTTCTGGCATTTTTAGGGCGCAAAAACCCCATGATGCCACAATAGTGCACACTCCATAATATCATAGCGCTGTCAAGGTGTCAAGTTTTTTTATCTTGCAATTTTGCACAAAAAATGCTATACTATTTGCGCAGGTTTGTCCTGTTACATAAAAGAACTTAATGGAGGTATTCCCCATGCAGACTTTTTTAAACGTATTGCTGGTGATTTTGGTTATTGTAGCGGCAGGGTTGGCGGTTCTCTATTTCCTGGGAAGAAAGCTTGAGAAGCGTCAGGTAGAGCAGCAGCAGCTCCTGGAAGCATCCAAGCAGACCGTTTCCATGCTGGTGATCGACAAGAAAAAGATGAAGATCAAGGAGGCCGGCCTGCCGAAGATCGTATATGAGCAGACCCCCAAGTACATGCGTTGGGCAAAGGTCCCCGTAGTAAAGGCGAAAGTCGGCCCCAAGGTGATGACCCTGATGGCAGATGAGCGCGTTTTCGCAGCTCTTCCGGTGAAGACCGAGGCAAAGGTTGTGGTCAGCGGCATCTATATCAGCGAGATCAAGAGTATCCGCGGCGGCGCAGTACCGCAGGCTCCGAAGAAAAAGGGGTTCTTTGCAAGATTTAAGAAGGACAAGAAAGAGAAAAAAGAGAAATAGAAAGTAAACTCTGTTCCCGATGCCATGCATGCGGACAGTAGACGGATTGCCGGACTTTGGATTTTAAAGGTCTGCAATCCGTCTTTTTATTGCCGGAAATTTATTGCGAGAAATTTTAGAAACCAATGGACATTGCAAAAAATATCTGCTAGTATAAAAGAACATTTCGAGTGAGATCCGGTTAATCCAATTTCTTGCAGGTTCTGCAAAACATTTCTCAATCGATCCATTCTATACTGAGGAGGTATCTTTATGACCAATGCAACCACACCAGCAACAAACCGGGAGGTAAAATCCAGCGCGTTTACTGCATTTTTCAGCGACCCGGCGAATGCGGCAAAGCTCTACGCCGCCCTGGATGACCAGAAGGCGGTTTCAGCGGAAGATATTATTTTCCAAACCTTAAACGGCGTGCTCTTCATGGCCCGCAAGAATGACATGGCGTTCACGGTAAATAACAAGGTACTGGTGATCAGCGAGCATCAGTCAACCCTTAATGCAAATATGCCGCTCCGGGATGCCATCTACTATGGGCGGACCATGGAAAAGCTGATCGAGCCAAGAGCGCTGTACCGGACCGGGCAGATCCCCATACCGACTCCGGAATTCTTTGTTTTCTATAACGGGACTGATAATTTCCCTGCTGAAAAAATCCTGAAACTTTCTGATGCATACCTTGAAAAAACAGACTCGCCTATGTTAGAATTAAAAGTAAGAATCATAAACATCAATCTGCCGGTGAATCACCCGATTTTGGAACGGTGCAGGCCGCTTTATGAGTATTCCTTCTTTATCCAGAAGATCAGGGATTACATAGACAGCGGAAAGAGCCGCGACGAGGCGATCATCCAGGCAATGAAGGACTGCGAACAGGAAGGGATCATGGCAGAATTCCTGAGAGAGCATGGAACGGAGGCGGTGAATATGCTGTTTACGGAATTTAATGTGGAGGACGCACTGGAAGTGCGGTTTGGAGAAGGCCAGGAGTCCATGCTGAAGCTGGTCAACGCCATGATAGCAGATGGACGTTCAGAGGAAATTGCACGGCTGCAGCAGGATCTGGAGTTTCGAAAAGAAATGTTTACCCTATATCATATAAATGACGTATGATACCTGGTGTACTTACGTAAATCAGGCGAATGGCCGGAGCTGCAATATTGCTCCGGTCGTTTTTCATATCAAAATTGTTCATTCGATGTAAAAATCGCCACCTGAACTGACACTTTATATCATAAAAATATCGCTAATTTCCGAAATTTCACTTGACTATATGGTTATATTACAGGTATGCTGGTGAAACACGTTTATAATATGAACGCAATGGATTTAAAATGCGTTTGATCGGAGGAATTTATTTACTTATGAAATTGATCATTCATTATCTGAAAAACTATAAAAAGATGTTTTTGCTCAACGCCTTCTCGGTGCTGGGCTTCGCTCTCGTGGAGCTGGGGATTCCGACCATCGTGGCGCTGATGATCGACAACGGAGTGAACCGTGGGAACACAGACTATATCTGGAAAATGGGAATCCTGATTGTCGTGATCTCCCTTACAGGGGTGGCGGGCACTATCCTCCTTGGCTACTGCTGCGCCTATCTTTCCACCTCCGTGACCCGGGATATCCGCAACGATATCTTCCGGAAGACCCAGGAATTCTCCCACAGCGAATTCCATGATTTTGGTATTTCGTCCCTGATCACCCGGACGGGCAACGACGCATTTCAGATCCAGATGTTCATGAACGTTCTGCTCCGGACTGCGCTTATGACGCCTGTGATGATGGCTGGAAGTATTTTTTTAGTGCTGCGCGCCTCCTTGAGCCTGTCCGCAGTCATTCTGTCCACAGTGCCCCTGATCGTGATCGGTGTGATCGTGGTGACCAGGATCTCAGAACCTTTAAGCGAGAAGCAGCAGGCGTCCTTGGAGGACATCAACCGGATCTCCAAGGAGAATCTGACCGGGATCCGGGTGATCCGTGCTTTCACCAACGACAACTATGAGAAAATGCGGTTTGACGGTGCCAACGTAAGCTATATGGGATACTCAAAAAAGCTGTTTAAGCTCATGAGCGTGACTCAGCCCATCTTCTTTCTTGTGATGAACTTTGCCGGGATGGGCATCTACTGGATCGCCAGCATTATGTTGAGCCGGGGAACCCTCCAGATCGGGGAACTGGTGGCATTTATGGATTATATGTTCCATATGATGTTCTCCATCATGCTGTTCTGCCTGGTCTTCATGATGTACCCGAAAGCCGCCGTCAGCGCCGGGCGCATCCAGAAGATCTTTGACGCCGACCCGGATGTAAAAAACCCTGAGCGTGGAATCCGGCTCACAGGATATACTGCTGCAAAACACTGTCCTGCAGACCACAATTCTGCGGATCACAGCCCTGCGGATCACCATTCTGCGGATTACAGTTCTATGGATCACATTGAAGAGATTGCTTTCGACCACGTGGACTTTGCCTATCCGGACGGCGAGGAGGCCGTGCTTAAGAATGTATCCTTCTCCGTAAAACGCGGGGAAACCATTGCATTCATCGGCAGCACCGGTTCCGGGAAGAGCACGCTCATCAACCTGATCCCCAGGTCTTATGACGTCAGCAGCGGACAGGTGCTGATCAATGGCAGGGATATCCGGGAATATGACTTAAAAAGCCTGCGGAATGCCATCGGTTTCATTCCACAGAAAGCCATGCTGTTTTCCGGCACCATTGCAGAAAACCTGCGCTACGGGAAACCGGACGCCACAGACGAAGAGCTGGTCCAGGCGGCAAAAACTGCCCAGGCCTATGATTTCATCATGGAAAAAGGAGGCTTTGACGAGCGCATCACGGAAAATGCCACCAATGTTTCCGGCGGTCAAAGACAGCGTCTTTCGATCGCCCGGGCGCTGGTCCGAAGGCCAGACGTCTATGTGTTTGACGATTCCTTTTCCGCTCTGGACTTTAAGACGGATGCCCGGCTCAGAAAAATGCTGAAAAAAGAGACCGCAAACGCCATTGTCATGATCGTGGCGCAGCGCATTTCCAGCATTATGGATGCAGATCAGATCATTGTATTAAATGAAGGGAGCATTGTGGGGAGCGGGACACATAAAGAGCTGCTCGACCGTTGTCAGATCTACCACGAGATCGCTCTTTCACAGCTCAGCGAGGAGGAATTGGCTCATGCGTAAAAATATAAAAGATATCATAAAGCTTCTCGGCAGGCTGAGACCTTTTCTATCCCCCTACCAGGTTCCGTTCGTAACCGCCATCCTGATGTCTGTGGCAAGTGTGGCAGCCATCACCACCGCTCCCAGGATCGAGGGCATGATCACCAGCCGGCTGGCAGCCGATCTTGCGGATATGGCTTCCGGGGTGGCAGGGGCACACATCCACTTCGATGTGATCCGCAATATCCTGCTTGTACTGCTTGCGATCTACCTGGCAAAAACCTTTACCCAGATTATAGGGTCTTTCTGCCTGACCAACTCAATCCAAAGCTCCATGCATGATCTCCGGGGCGCAGTACAGGACAAGATACGCCGCCTTCCAGTCCGGTATTTTGACAACGAGACCTTCGGTGATGTGCTGAGCCGGGTGACCAATGATGTGGAGGCTGTGTCCAATGCCCTGCAGCAGAGCTTTACCCAGGTGGTGACCGGAGTATTGACACTGATCCTTGCCATGTCCATGATGGTCTCCATCAATCCATGGATGGCGCTGGTGGCATTCCTGATCATCCCGTTCAGTATCCTGATCAGCCGGGGCGTGGTGCGCATCAGCCAGGGACAGTTCAAGGCGCAGCAGGACGCCCTTGGTGATATGAACGGTACCATCACGGAGCTTTACACCGGTTACAATGAGATCCTGCTGTTTGGACAGCAGGAGCAGGCGGAGGCCCGGTTCGAGGAGATCAACGGAAAACTTCAGAAACATGCATTTAAGGCCCAGTTCCTGTCTTCCATGATGAGCCCGCTGATCTCACTGACTGCATACTTAAGTATCGGCGTTGCTGCAGTGACCGGCTGTTTTCTGATCCTTGCCGGTTCCCTGACTGTGGGCAACTTACAGGCCTTTATCCGATATATCTGGCAGGTCAATGATCCGCTGACCCAGGTCTCCCAGCTCTCCTCCCAGATCCAGGCAGCATTTGCAGGCATGAAACGCATCGTGGAGTTTTTAGATGAACCGGAAGAAATAGAGGTTCCTGCACACAAACGGCTTCCCGGACCAGCCAGGGGCGAGGTCACCTTTGAGCACGTCAGCTTTGCTTATGACAGCGCCCCCGTCATCCGGGATTTCAACATCACAGTAAAAAGCGGGCAGATGGTTGCGATCGTAGGAGCTACCGGCGCAGGGAAAACCACTCTCATCAACCTGCTTTTACGGTTCTATGACGTGAGCGGCGGCCGTATCCTCATCGACGGAGTGGACATCCGGGACTTAAACCGGGAGGAGCTGCGGTCCATGTTCGGCATGGTGCTGCAGGACACCTGGCTGTTCTCAGGCACGATCTTCGATAACATCCGGTACGGGAATCTGTCCGCCAGAAAGGATGAGGTGATCGACGCTGCCAGAATGGCCGGCGTCCACCACTTTATCCGCACGCTCCCCCAGGGTTATAATATGGAGATCAACGAGGAAGGCAGCAATATTTCCCAGGGTGAGAAACAGCTTTTAACCATCGCCAGGGCAATCCTCAAAAACCCGCGTATCATGATCCTGGACGAGGCTACCTCTTCTGTGGACACCCGCCTGGAAAAAATGCTCCAGAACGCCATGTACACTGTACTGAAGGACCGGACCAGCTTCGTAATCGCCCACCGCCTGTCTACGATCCGGAATGCCGATCTGATTCTGGTATTGGAAAATGGAGACATCGCCGAGATGGGTACCCACGAAAGCCTTATGGC
Source organism: Clostridium sp. AN503 (assembly GCF_040719375.1). Taxonomy (NCBI): domain Bacteria; kingdom Bacillati; phylum Bacillota; class Clostridia; order Eubacteriales; family Clostridiaceae; genus Clostridium; species Clostridium sp. AN503. The sequence goes on from NZ_JBFDTP010000001.1 coordinate 57,806, forward strand.
TCAGAATGGAAGCTACAGCAGACTGTATAATTCGCAGTTTGCCTGGGGAGTGGAATAAGGCTTGCCTGAGCAGCTAAAGAAGTCATGATCGAAAACTGGATCAAATATATAAAAAGGTCAGGATAAGACATGCTTGCTTATCCTGGCCTTTTTATCACTACGTTTATTATTCACCACGAAATACGATCTCACCTGTAGCCGGATCCATACTCTCTACGATCGCAAGGGACTCCAAATGCACGCCCTCTGCCCTGAGGATATCTCCTCCTGTCTGAAATCCTTTTTCTATCACAATACCGGCTCCCACCAGAGTCGCACCGGAATCCCGCACCAGACTCGCAAGGCCCTGCAGCGCCTTCCCGTTCGCCAGAAAATCATCAATCAGCAGCACTTTGTCCTCTGGCCTCAAGTATTCTTTAGAAACGATAATGTCATAGACACGGCCATGGGTAAAGGATTCTACCTTTGTAGTGTACACATCGCCGTCAATGTTCTTCGTCTGTGTCTTCTTCGCAAACACCACGGGCACATCAAAACACTCTGCCACTACACATGCGATCCCAATGCCGGACGCCTCGATGGTCAGAATCTTTGTAACCTCATCTTCTTCAAATCTCCTCCGGAACTCTTTTCCAATCTCCCGGAAAAGGCTTACATCCATCTGATGGTTCAGAAAACTGTCTACCTTCAGAACATTTCCCTGTCTGATCTTTCCGTCCTTCCGGATCCTGTCTTTCAACAACTGCATCTTTGGTGTCCTCCGCAATCTACTGATATTTTTTTATTGTACTTCGGCATGCATCGCTTTGCAAGTATTTCTTTTAAAAATAGGGGATAGTACGGTTCCAAATTTATTTCCAGTCCCGGCAGTCCTCCTGGATATCAATATCTTTAAGTTCTTCCGGGTTCTCTACCTGGTACAGGCGGACCTGTCCTGGGTGCTGGTTTAATATCTTCCGTCCGCCTGCATCACCCTTTAAGGATTTGAGCTGTGAAAAATAAGCGGAGGAAAACCAGGCAGGGTTTCCCAGATGAGTATCACAGCGGACACAGCCAAGCTGTGCGTTCTCCTGCTCCATCCGGCTGAGAAAATGATCCATGGTCTCCTCTGAAAGGTACGGCTGATCTGCCACAAAAAATGCACATGCATCTGCCGGCTCTACAGTTTCCGCCCACTCCACTCCGGCTCGGACGGAGTGGGAGATCCCATTTTCACTGTCGGGGGAATCTACAGCTGCCACGGAAAAGTGCTCCATCCTATCCAGAATCTCTTTATAGCGGGTTACCACACACAGCTTCCGGTTTTCCCGGGTGCTGCACACCCGGATCAGCTTTTCCAGGCCATGGAGATACAGGGGCTTTCCCTGATATGGGTGGAGCAGCTTATTGGCGCCGAACCTCCGGCCGCTTCCCGCCGCCAGATAAATCACTGCTATATTCATTTCTTTTCTTTCTCCAGCAATGCCATGGCGATCTTTTCACTGGTGATGGGAAGCTCTCTGAACCAGACGCCGGTGGCGTTAAAGATCGCGTGGGCCAGGGCCGGGGCCGGGGTATTGATCACGATCTCTCCGATGGATTTGGCGCCAAAGGGGCCGGAGGGCTCGAAGCTGCTCTCAAACTCTACCCGGAGCTTTCCCATATCCAGGCGGGTGGGAAGCTTGTACTGCATAAAGGAATTGTTCTTCATGCGTCCATCTGCTGAGTACTGGACATCTTCATAGAGCGCCATGCCGATCCCCTGCACGATACCGCCCTCAGTCTGGACCCTCGCCAGATTGGGGTTGATGACAGTGCCGCAGTCCACCACGGCGGCATAGTCCAAAATCTCTACTGCGCCGGTTTCTTTGTCCAGCTCGACCTCCACGGCTCCTGCCATGAAGGGGGGCGGGGAAACGGGGGAGCTGTTGGTCTCTGTCACCTGCAGGGCTTCTGTGCTGCCGCACATAGATCTGGTCCCGATCTCTTTTAAGTCCACGGCAGTTCCAGTAGGGAGATGTTTCACGGCGGCGCCGTCAAACTCGGTCTCATCTTCCGGAACCTGTAAGATCTGCGCCCCAAGCAGGCGGATCTTCTCCTGCAGCCTCTGACATGCTTTTTCCACTGCTTTTCCCGTGATATAGGTGGTGCTGGAGGCATAGGAACCGGAATCATAGGGGGAGGTGTCGGTATCGGCTCCTGATACCATGATCTGGTCAAGACTGCAGTTCATGCACTCCGCCGCCATCTGCGCCAGGATCGTGTCACAGCCGGTTCCCATATCAGCTGCCGCAATGGACAGGGTATAGATCCCGTCTTCATTCAATTTTATCGTGGCAGATCCCACATCCACACCGGAGATACCGGAGCCCTGCATGGCCATGGCGATGCCTACGCTCCTGGCTTTTCCGTTTCCCATATCCCGGCAGGGGTATTTTTCGTCCCAGCCGATCATTTCCTTTGCCCGGGCAAGGCACCGGTCAAGAGCACAGCTCTCCGTACGCTCTCCGTAGTAGGCAGGCATCACCTGGCCCTGGCGCACCATATTCATCTCACGCAGCTTTATGGGATCTATGTGGAGCCTGGCGGCCAGTTCGTTTACCGCGCTCTCCACAGCGAAGATCCCCTGGGTGGCCCCGTAGCCGCGGTAAGCTCCTGCGGACATGGTGTTGGTATATACCACATCGTAGGCGAACCGGTACGCCTCCAGTTCTCCGTACAGAGGAATGGATTTGTGTCCGGAAAGACCTACGGTGGTGGGACCATGTTCGCCGTATGCGCCGGTGTTGGACAGCGTATAGACATCAATGGCACGGATCCGTCCGTCCTGGTCCGCCCCGGCCCGCACGGTCACTTCCATCTCGTGACGGGGGGAGGATGCGGTCTGGGACTCCTCCCTCGTAAAGATCATCATGGATGGCTTCCCGGTCTTCCAGGTGACAAACGCCGGAAATACCTCTGCCACCACGGTCTGCTTTGCGCCAAATCCACCGCCGATCCGCGGCTTGGATACCCGGATCTTTGACTTGGGGATCCCCAGTGCATTGGAAATGATCCTGCGCACATGGAAGACGATCTGAGTAGAGCTGACAATATTCAGCCGTCCATATGCGTCAATACTGCACGCCGTCCGGAAGGTCTCCATCATGGCCTGCTGGTTGGCTTTTGTGTGATAGGTGTGCTCCACCACCACATCACAGTCTGCCAGGACCGCATCCACGTCTCCTGAGCCAGATGTGTCGCTGGCGCATAGATTCCTCTGATTGTCCGCCCCTACCGGGCAGAGCGCCTTCCAGTTCTCCTCCGGATGGACAAGCGGCTTCTGATCCTTCGCTTTGTGGAAATCCAGGATCGCCGGGAGCACCTCGTATTCTGCCTTCAGCATCCGGAGCGCCTGATCTACCGCCGCCTCGCTGGTTCCCGCCACGATCGCCACCGGGTCTCCCACGTAGCGGACATGGCAGTCCAGGATCAGACGGTCATAGGGGCTGGGCTCCGGGTAGGTCTGCCCTGCCATGGTAAAACGCTCCTGGGGCACATCCTCCCAGGTATAGACCCCCTCGATCCCCGGGATTTTCCTGGCCGCGTCGGTTTTGACAGAGATCACATTGGCATTGGCGTGAGGACTTCTGAGTACCTTGACCACCAGATAATCCTTCGGTGTGATATCGTCCAGAAATACAGGTTTTCCTGTCACAAGCGTCATGGCGTCTTTCTTCATCACCGGCTGGTTCACAAGCTTCATGAGCGTCCTCCCTTCTTCCATGCCAGATATTCCCGGATTCCCCGAAGCTGCCCCTCATATCCGGAACAGCGGCACAGATTTCCTGCCAGATATTCTTTGATCTCCTCGTCTGTGGGATCTTCATTTTCCCGGAACAGGGCAATGGCGTTCATGATCATACCGGGATTGCAGAAACCGCACTGCTCGGCTCCCTGACCCGCGATAAACGCTCCGAACTCCTCCGCCTCCTTCTGTAGTCCCTCCAGCGTATCGATCCGGTGTCCGTCGGCCCTTGCCGCCAGCACGGAACAGGAAAGCACCGGCTTTTCATCCATAAACACCGTGCAAAGCCCGCAGTTTGAGGTCTCGCACCCCCGCTTTACGCTCTTGCAGCCATGAGCTCTGACAAAATCGATCAGGAGCAGGTCTGCGGCTATCTCTTCCTCTGTCTTTTTCCCATTTAATATCACTGAAATCCTCATTTCACGCCGCCCCCCTTTTTTATATCCTGTAATCCGGTCAATCCCCGGCGGATCAGTACCTCAGCCAGGTGCGTCCGGTACGCCGCGCTTGCGCGCATATTGCTTTCCATTAAAATCTGTCTGCTCAGATCCTCTGCACAGGCGGCAATCTCCCCGGCGGCGGCATTTCCTTTCCACAGGCCTGAACAAAGCTCCTCCGGCAGCGGATAGCGGCGCGCCCTTGCCGGTCTCGCTCCCACCACGGCCCAGCCAGAATTCGCAAAACAGGTGAGCGCGCAGGTCAATACCGGGAAATCCGTCCTGGTATTGCGGTGAGACAGATAGATGCATTTTAAAGGAGTCTTATGAATGATCACGCGCACAAGGATATCTCTGTCATCCCTGCTAATGGGACGTTTAGCAAAGTCTGCCAGGGACATCCTGCCGCCCTTATAAAGCTCCACCTCCGCATCCAAAGCCAGCAGCATGGTCAGCACATCAGAAAATCCGTACCGTCCAAACAAGCTGCCTCCCACCGTGGCAAGGTTACGGAACTGCACGCCCACGATATGGCGCACACTCTCCGCCATGGCGCCGGCCGTATACGCCGCGAGGCCCGGATGCAGCTCCATCTGGCGCAGGGTCGCCATACAGCCGATCGTAAATGCATCCTCTGTCTCCTCGATCTGGTCCAGTCCCAGCCCGGATAGATCCACCGCCGTCTGTATATTCTGGCTGCTCATCTTGAGCCACAGCATCCCGCCAAGGATCTTCGCGCTCCGCTTCTGGTTCAGCTCCCAAGCATGTTCCATGCTCTCCGCTTTTACATATTCCTTTATCTTCAGCACTTCTTTTGTTCCCTCCATACCAGTGTTCTTCCCAGCTCCGTATCTGCGAAACCGGCCTGCATTCCGTACAATTGTTCCATTTGTTCCAGATATTTTTCTTCAAAATCCGGATCCGTTTTGTTCAGCGCCTGCTTAAGCTTTCCCTGGGACATCACCAGGATCTGCTCCGCGTAAGTCCACGCCATCACCGGATCGTGGATGGTGAGGAGCGTCCCGGTCCCGGTGTGCTTTCCATATTTTTGCAGGACTTGAAAAAACTGGTGCTGCCTGCCGTAATCAAGTCCTGCAAGAGGCTCGTCCAGCAGCATAAAACAGGCGCCCTGCACACGCGCCCGCGCCAGGTAGGCGATCCTGCGCTCGCCGCCGCTTAACTGATCCAGCATACGGTCCGCCAGATGAGCGATACCAAGCTCTCTGAGGGCCTCATAAGCCAGCTCATAATCCGAGTTTTTCGGCGTGTCCAGAAGGTCCATATACGGGGTCCTGCCCATCACCGCAAATTCCAGCACGCTGGCATGGATACCGGACTGCAGTTCCTGCGGCACATAGGCAAGATATCTTGCCCGCTCCCTATGGGACATCTGAGACAGCGCCAGAGACTCCTTCGGCGCGTTCTGCTGCTTCCCCTGATCCACCTGCGAATCTTTATGCGCTTCCACTGTCAGCCTGACCTGCCCGGTCTGCCGGTCTGCCAGGTGCAGCATCCCCCGCAGAAGTGTGGTTTTACCGGCTCCGTTCTCTCCCAGGATCGCCGTAATGCTAGAGCATAGAGAAAAACTGACGTTTTCCACGATGCAGCGTTTCTTCATCCATACACTCAGATCCTGAACCTGCAGCCCCAGGGGGCGTTTACGCTCCGTCATAGGATTTCCTCACCTCCCCTGCATCTTCTATGGATCAGGATCACAGTCAGAAAGACTGCGCCCGCCGCCGAGGTCAGGATACTGACGGGGATCTCCGCCGCCGTAAGGCTTCTTGCCAGCGTATCCATCAGGATCATGAAAACAGCGCCAGCACAGCCGCAGAGCCCCAGATGATCCTTTAAGTTGGAACCTAAAAGCTGGCGTACCATGTGAGGCACGATGAGCCCGGTCCATACCACCACTCCGCTCACAGAAACCGTGGACGCCACCAGAAGCGTCGCAGCCCCGACAGCAAGGTATCTGACCGTCTTGACCGGCACGCCCAGGCTCTTTGCCTCCTCCTCTCCAAAGGAGAGGATCTGCAGTTTCCAGCGAAGCAGCCACAAAACCAGAAAACTTACTGCTCCTATGGGAAGGGTAAGCCATACATCACTCCAATGGATCGCGTGAAAACTCCCCATCATCCAATAATCGATCGCCACCAGCTGGCTTGTGGGGTCAGAAAAATACTTGCACGCCATCAGCACCGCATCCATCAGCGCCTTGACCACGATACCCGCCAGGACCAGGCTGATGCGGCCGCTCCTGCCGATCAGACCGGACAGCCATACGGTCAGCGCCACCGCTGCGATGCCTCCAGCCAGGGCAGAACCCTGTACAAACAGCGCGCTTTGGCCCGCCAGAATCGCAAATACGGCGCCAACACAGGCGCCGCCGCTCACTCCCAGAATATCCGGGGATACCAGTGGATTTCGCATCAATTCCTGATAGACCATACCCGCCACCGCCAGAGCGCAGCCGGACATTCCCGCAAACACCAGGCGGGGAAGCCGGATCTTAAACAGCACATCCCGCGCCATGGGATCCCCGCCCCCTGACAGAATCCTGAACAGATCTTCCGGCGCAAGAGGATATCTGCCAATGCCGCAGCTCATAACCGCCGTCACAAAAAGCAGCAGGATCATGCACCAGAATCTTCGCCTTTTCATGGGTTTCTCCTCATCTGTTTCCATATGTGCTTCCATATCCGTTTCACTGTCTGCTTACCAGCTATTTACTCAGCAGCTCTTCTTCCACGGATACATCAAAAAATCTCTCGTAAAATCCTTTTGCTTCTTCCAGATATTCTTCTTCACTGTACACCTCCGGGTGCAGCTTGGAAGTCAGCCACAGCACCCCCAGCACCGAGGAGGGCGTAGGATAATCCCACGGCTCTATCTGAGAGGGAAAGGTCATAACCTTATTGTCCTTAACTGCCTGCACATTGGCAAGGCTTTCATCGGAAAGAATATCCTCCAGACTATATTCCGCATAACTGACCGCAAACAGATACTCCGGATTCCAGGCCAGAACCTGTTCCGGTGAAACCGTCTGCCAGTAACCTTCTGTCAGCCCGGCAGATACATTTTCTCCACCCGCCATCTCAATGAGATCGTTCTGATACATTTTGGAGGTGGCAGTCCTCAAGTAATCGGAACCGGAAGACAGATATACCTTCGGCCTGTCCAGATCCTTTGTCAACTCCTGCGCTTTCTCCATCTGCTCATGATAATAGGCAAGCAGCTCGCCGCTGCGCTCCGTCTGGCCGACAGCCTTTCCAAGCAGCTCCACACAGGCCTCAAAATCCTCCTGCGTCTCCGGATTCACCACCAGCACCGGAATGCCCAGTTCTTCAAAGGAGCTAACACTGTCCTGGAGCCGCAGGGGAAGGATCACCAGATCCGGCTTCAGCGCCGCGGTCTCCTCCACATTGATCCCCTTGCCTGAACCGACTGCCGGAAGCTCCAAAAGCTGCGGCGCAGCCAGCTTATACAGTTCCCTGGTATCCGCCTTCATCTCAATCCCCTCCAGCCTGTCCTCACACCCAAGGGCGATCAGGATTGCCGTGGAAATGTAATAGGAGGATACCAGCCTTTTGGCCGGAGCAGGCAGAGTTACTTCCCGTCCGGCCTGGTCGGTGAGCATGATAGCTGCTGCAGCGCTCACAGTCTCCATACTGCTTTCTGTCTCCGCAGCGCTTCCAGACTCTCCGCCTCCAGTCTTCGCGTTTGCGCATCCTGTCACCCCTGTCAATGCCAGTACCGCCACAAGGAACAGGCTCATAAAACGTCTTTTCATTCCAGTCATTTTTCTCTGCACTCTACTTTGTACTTATTTCCCGTTTTCCTTCGGAATCAAAATATTTAAAACAATCGCCACCAGCGCCGCCGGAACAATACCGGAACCGCCGAAGATCAACTGGACTGCGGTGGGAAGCTGAGACAGCACCCCGCTGTTGGAGCCGATCCCATAGCCCAGTCCCAGCGCCACAGACACAATGGTAATATTCCTTCCAGTCATAGGCTCCTTGGTGATCAGCTGGATACCGCTGACCACGATCGAGGAGAACATCATAACTGCCGCCCCGCCCAGCACGCACTGGGGCATAATGGAGATCAGCGCCGCCAGCTTCGGGAACAGGCCGCACAGGATCAAGAAAACAGCACCTGTTGCCAGAGCTGTCCGGTTCACGATCTTTGTCATGGTCACCAGACCAACATTCTGGCTGAATGAGGTATTGGGCAGCACGCCGAAGAATGCTGCAAAGGAAGATCCCAGGCCATCGCAGATCACACCGCCTGACAGCTCTTTATCGGTGGCTTCTCTCCCCATACCGCCTTCCATAACGCCGGAAATATCACCTACCGTCTCCACAGCCGTCACAACAAACATGATCAGCACCGGCAGGATCGCTCTCCAGTCAAACACCAGCGGCACCGGCAAAAGCTTCGGGATCGAGAACCAGGAAGCGCTTTTCACCTGTTCCCAGTTCAGCACCCATGCCTTTGTGTACTCAACACCATCTGCAGTCACCGCCGTAGTGGGAAGCACCATAGCCATGATTGCAGCAATGATATAACCCACAATGATACCGATCAAAATAGATGCTGCGCTGGTCATTCCCTTTGTGCCGTGCTTAAGCGCCACGATCACCAAAAGCACCACAGCTCCCAGCATCAGATTCTCTACAGAACCAAAGTCCTTTGCGTTGTTTCCGCCGCCAAAGGAATTCACACCTACCGCGATCAGCGAAAGACCGATCGACAGCACCACGGTACCGGTTACCACCGCCGGGAAAAATCTGCGGAGCGGCTTCAGCATAAATCCAAGCACACCCTCCATCAGACCGCCGATAATCGATGCGCACATGATCGCGCCATACGCCAAAATCCCGCCGCCCATAACGCTGACAACACTGTTAAATACACCGATAAATCCAGAGCTGGTTCCCATGATGATCGGAACCTTTCCTCCGACCGGACCGATGGCGAACAGCTGTACCAGAGTTACAATACCTGCAACCAGCATAGCATTCTGTAAAAGATCCACCTGCAAATGACCAAACTCACCGCCTGCAAGACCGCAGGCGCCAGTGATAATAAGCAGCGGCGTCAAGTTTCCTACAAACATAGCAAGTACATGCTGCAATCCCAGCGGAATTGCTTTTTTCAGCGAAAGCTTTCCATAAAAATCATATTCTGCGCCCTGGTTTCCCGGCTGTTTTTCTTCCTGATTCACTTTCTTTTCTCCTTTGTTTTAAACTTTTTCATTCAAGAGTATACCGCATGATTGAAAATTTGTACAGCAAAAGAGATAAAACTGAGACGAATAGAACTGCGGCTGCCAATACACCCTTTATCATGTGATTATCATGTAATCCATTGCCATTCTTTTTGTTGTTTATAATCTCTGTCGGAATTAAAAGATAAAAGATTAATTCCTGATATTTCTTAGATTCCTGCCGCCGGTTTAGACACCGGCGGCAGCGAAGCCTGACTCATCACGCCTCTATATGATACTTCTCAAACATCTCCTGAAGGAATCCGGCATCTTTGCGAAGAAGCGGGATCTTATCTGCTTCTCCGTTAGCCTCCATCAGATCCATGAGCCGAAAGAGGTTATCGCGGCCTTCCTGTCTGCCTTCCTTCCGCTCATCGCTAAGCATCTCACTGAACAGCATGTATCTTACCTCCATTCCGCGGCTCTGCTTGATCTCCGTTATCCTGGTCTCAATCCTTTGGATCAGTTCATCCGACTGGCTCTCTTCCGCTGTGGACATGCCGTCCACATACTTCAGAAAACGAATCAACTCCGGAGCTTCCTCAGCGTCATTCTGCCCCTTCGTGCTTAGAAACACCTTATAGGCCTCATCGCCGAGTTCTTCTCCGGTCTCGCTGCACCGGTTCATACAGGTGTAACGGTACAGTCCATGTCCAAAAGGATCAAACGTACAGATAAAAATGACAAAACTCTTAGGAAGCTCGTTGAAATCCATCCCCGGCTTCAGCTCCACCATGTCCATCTGTCCCTGGTAGAAACGGCTCCGTTTGGGAAGGTTCTTCTTATCCGTGGTCTGCATCTCTACGTTATAGACCGATCCCTTCTCATCATCCGCATAGACATCCAGGCGCACTCCCCTGTAGTCCGGATTGACAAGCAAAGTTGCCTCTCCCACAACCTTTACCATTCGGATCGGGATCCCCATCACCCGCTCCAGCACTCCACGACAGATCTCTTCATCCTCCATCGTAGCTGCAAACATAAATGCATCCCGAAACTGTAACTGATAAAACGCTTTATTCTCTGCCATAGTTCTGCCTTTCCGATGCGGCAGCGGCAGTCATTCTATTCGTACTTTTATTATAATATATGGCCTCGGGCATGGCAAGAAATATTTTATCTCGTCTGCACCACTCCATCCACGATCTACTCGCCCGCCTCGTTGACTTCATAGCCGTCCGCATCAAGGAACCAGCCGTTTTTCATCGTTCCGTTTTCATCAAAGTAGAACCAGCCGCCCTTTGGCTGCCCTGCGCCCGCGTAAGGAATGAATGGAGGAAGTCCATCCGGCAAACTTATAGCCGCTTTTTGTTCCCGCATGGATAGCTACGATCTCTCCTGCCTCATGATCAGATTCGACGCATCATTTGAAGTGTCGGTTGTTCTGTGGAAACAGACAACGGGCGGGGAGTAAAAGTGATGTCACTTCTATCCCCGCCCGCCGCTGCAAAGTATGAAAATCCAGGCCTGACGGTCGTTTTATCCCATAAACACTTCGTTTAAAACCTTCCGCCCCTCCAAAAACCCCGGATTCTCCCTGGTTGGATGGACCCGGTTGGTCAAGAGCACAAAGGCCCGGTCACGGTTTAGATCCAGCAGCATGGAAGTCCCTGTAAACCCTGTATGATACAGGGTACCGGGACCGTATTCGCAGCTCCATCCACAGGTCCGCCCGAAGGAGCTTTCCGTGCACAGCCGCTCATACATCCGCGCTGTAAAAAGCTTCTCTGACCTTCTCAAATAAGCGTCTGCAAACGCTGTCATATCCTCCAGCGCAGAAAACAAACCGGCGCTCCCGCTCTCCCCCAGTAGATATGCTTTCCCGTCATGAACCTCCCCGCAGACACAGCCGCGGTCCGGGCGCACCTCCGTCGGGATATACCATTCCTTTGCCCGATCCGTCCGGTAAGAGGTGTGAAGCATGTGAAGCGGGCCAAATACGTATTTCTGAAAGCTCTCCTCCAGGGACATTTCATCTAACTTCTGTATGATCAATCCCAGCAGGATAAATCCCGTATCTGAATACAAAAAACCCGATCCTGGGTCCTGTACCGGGCAGGTTTCATAAACCCGGTCCAGAATATTCTCCCTTGTCAGGGTCTCTTTTCCCGCCACCTCCGCTGCCAGGCCGCTGTTATGCAGCAGCAGACTGCCCACCGTAATCTGCGGGTACGCAAATCGTTCCAGAATATCCTTTACCGGAGTATCCATGGACAGCTTCCCCGCCTCCACAAGCTGTAAGACCCGGCTGGAAGTCCCCACCACCTTGGTCAGGGACGCCAGATCATAGTACATGCCCGGCAGGACCGGGCGGGAAGCGTAAGGCTCCATTACGCCCTGATATCCGCCGCATGCAAGCTGACGGCTCTCTTTTGTGGCCCAGGCGCAGGAATACCCGCACAGTATTCCGGTTTCCACCATACTGTCCAGGTATTCCCGCATCTGCTCCACGGTATCATTCCACGTGTCGCTCATTTTATCATTCCTCATAACTGCACCGGCGATTACCACGGTGCCTGTCTCTGCACGTTTCCGTGCCGCACACCTGCCGGCTTCCCCGCATGCTTTCTTACTGTTTCACAATGCCGATCGCATCCCGCACATTCCCCTTCGTTTCAGCCAGCGCTTTCGCCGCTTCCTCTAAGGTACAACCGCCTTCCAGCATAATGATCGCCTCCGGCACCTTCATCTGTGCTTTTTCAAGCATCTCCATCGCCGTCTCCCGGTCCGCTCCGGTGATCTCGGCGATCATATTGGCCGCGCGTACCACCAGCTTTTCATTGGTCGGCTGCACGTGCACCATGTAGTTCTGATAGACCTTGCCCAGCTTCACCATGGTTGCTGTGGACAGCATGTTGACGATCATCTTCTGTGCGGTTCCCGCTTTCATGCGGGTGGAACCGCTGATCGCCTCAGCTCCGACTACCGGTGCAATGGAGATCTGTGCAAGCTTTGCCATCTCACTGCCGCTGTTGCAGGTCACGGAAATGGTCAGCGCCCCCACCTGGTTGCCGTACTCAAGCGCAGCCGCAGTGTACGGGGTGCGTCCGCTGGCGGCAATGCCGATCACACAGTCGTCCGCAGTCACGCCGGCTCTTTTTAAATCCTCCACCGCCAGCTCTCTGGAGTCCTCAGCGCCTTCCACCGCCTTGTACATGGCCTGCTCTCCGCCAGCCAGAAGCCCAAATGCCCGCTCCGGCGGCACGCTGTAGGTCGGCGTCAGCTCCACCGCATCCAGTGTCCCCATTCTCCCAGAAGAACCTGCTCCGCAGTAAATGATCCGCCCGCCTTTTGCAAACCGCTCCGCTATGGCGTCCACTGCCCTGGCAACCTGGGGCAGTTCCTTTTCCACCGCCTCAGCAACCTTTTTATCCTCCTGATTGATCAGCGTCACGATCCCAAGGGAATCCAGCCGGTCAATCTCTTTTGTAGCCTCGTTGACTGTCTCTGTCGTAAGACCGTCTATATTTACCATCCTATATTCTCCTCTTTTCCCGCACCCTCCTGTCAGAAACCATCCTTCGTCTTGAGGCCCTCAACGAGCTTCCTGGTCTTCATCAGGTTTACCTCTGTCTCCTCCAGAGCCTCCTGGATCACCCCCATATAGAGAAGGTCCCCCATAATGATCGACGTATGCACTGATGTAAATGCGCCGATCCGCATCACCGCTTCCTTATTCGGGACCAGCAGGGGAATATCCGCCAGCTCCCGTATAGGCGACTCCCCATTCCGGGTCACAGCAATGATGGTCGCATGGTTCTTCCGGGCAATCCTGCATGGATATAAAACCTCCTTGGACTGTCCGCTGTAGGAAAATGCGATAATCACATCCCGTTCATCAATATAATGGAGAAATTCCACCATCATATTTAAATCAAAATAATAGCTGGCGTCATAATCCGCCCGTTTCAGCTTGTGAAACAGGTCATACGCAGGCAGCATGGATGCGCCGATCCCCAAAAGATAGATCCGTCTGGCTCCCTTAACCGCCCGGATCGCCCGACCCAGTTCCTGATAATCCAACTGGTAGAACAGATCCTTTAGCGCCCCTTCCACCAGATTTTCCATCTTACTGCATAAAAGCTCCAGGCTGTCATTCTTAGAAATGATCGGATCTACCATATTCCAGTCATTGTCCTGGGAATTGGCGGCAGCCAGGGCCAGCTTAAATCCCTCCAGCCCGTCGAATCCCAGCTTCTGCACATAGCGGATGATCGACGCCGAGGAAACCTCGCTGTTTTTTGCAATATCCACCGCTGTCATCCCAAGACAGTCCGATACATTGGCAAGGACAAAATCCGAGATCCTTTTCTCCGCCTTGCTCATATTATTGTACTTTTCCCGGATTTCCAGCTTGATATTTTCCATGAAGTCTCCTCGTCTTTCCTGTCTGTTCTTCACCGGTTACCCGGCTAATTTCTGCACGTTTCTGCCTGATCGCCCCTACCGGGCATTCCTGGCCTTAAGCCAGATAGTTCAAAATGGACTGATCCGATTCATTGGGGATCATCTGTGCCGTAACCGGAATCCCCTTCGCGATGATATCCTTGATCTCCACAATATCCTGCTCCGTTAAATTGACGGATTTTTTGATCTGTTTAGAGCCTTCCCGCTGCGCCACATTGCCTACATTCACAGACGGGATCTCCATCCCGGCGGCAACCAGCTCCGCCATATCCCCAACGTTTTTTGTGATCAGGAATACATTTTCTCCCTCGTAGGCCTTCTCCGCGAACTTCTCCACCGCCCTCTTTTTGGAGAGGATGGACAACTTCACTCCCGCCGGCTTTGCCATCTTAAGGCCCGCAATGATCATCTCGTCCTTTACAGCCGCGTCGTTCACCACAACAATACGGGTTGCCCCCACCGTGTTGGTCCAGACCATCGCCACCTGACCGTGGATCAGGCGCTCATCTACTCTTGCATGTACTATTGCCATTCTCTGTTCCTCCTCATCTAAACCGCTGCTCATTTGCCTAATCCAGCTCGATCTCATCCTCATCGTCCGCGGAACCCACCAGCTCTTTTTCAAAATATCCGACCTGATCCTTCCCCGAAGCCGCCGTGGAAACAGCCAGCGTTTTCACGTCCGGGGCCATCTGACGGGCCATATATGCTTCCACCAGCATTCCCAAGTTGGTGCCGGTCAGTACTTCTACTTCAGGATTTTCCATGGAAAGACGTGATGCTACGTTAAAGGGGGATCCTCCGCGCAGGTCTGTCATCACCAGGATTCCCTCACAGGCTTCGCCGCCGAGGCTTTCTATGGCGGCCTTCAGCTTCTCCTCCAGCCGCCCGATATCGTCCCCTGCCTCAAAGTCTACCGCCAGCAGAGCCTCCGGCTCACCGGCCAGCAGCTTCAGCGCACTGACCAGTCCCGTGGCAAACTGCCCGTGTCCAGTTACTATTATCCCTATCATACCGTAAACCTCCCTTTAAAACAAGCCTGCAAGTGCTGTCAGCATGGCCTGCAGGTTGCCGAGCACCATGCCAAGGGCGATCAGGATGAAGATCAGCCTGGTAGAATTCACCTTTTTCTTGCCCAGCAGCCAGTAGGACAGCATCACGATGCCCAGAGGAAGCAGGGACGGAAGGATCTTATCCAGCATATCCTGCAGCGCAAAGGTCACTTCGCCAAAGGCGAACTGCAGGTTGGTCTTATAATTGATCACAGACGGGATCAGCGCTCCCACCACAGTCAGGCCCAGGATGCTGGCTGCCTCGGTGATCGGTGCAATGCTGTCCGCAAAACCAGTGGCAAGCTTCCGCCCGGAATTGTAGCCGATAAAAGTGAACTTGTAACGCGCCCAGAGCACGCCTGCACAGGTGATCAGCGGGATCAGAAGCCCAACCGGGTTCCCCTGGAGTGCTATGTAAGCGGAGATGGAAAATACGATCGCACGGTAGATCGCGATGAACAGCGTATCGCCCACACCTGCAAACGGTCCCATAAGGCCGGTTTTGATGCCCATGACCACTTCCTCAGACTCCAGGCCCAGCTCCTCCTCCAATGCCATATCCGCGCCGACGATCAGATGAGACATGGCCGGAGTTGTGTTGAAATATGCCAGATGCATCTTCAGCGCCTTTTTCATCTTCTCCGAGTCATCGCCGTAGAGCCGTCTTAAGACCGGCATAATGATATATGCGTAGCCCAGGCCCTGCATCTTTTCATAGTTCCATCCAAACTGTAATGCAAACAGGTTGCGGAAGTAAACTTTATTGATATCCTGCTTCGTGAGTGTCTTCTTATCCTGATTACCCATCGATCTCCACCTCCTCGTCATCTGTCATCGCAGCGCCTGCGGCTGCCATAGCCGGTCTGTCTTTTGTCCTGCTCAAATGGAGGGCTGCCAGTGCAAGTCCCACCAGTGCCGCCGCCATCACCGTATAGTTGCCGCCGCCAAATGCGATCAGCACGAAGCCGATGATAAAATACGGATAGTATTTCTTAAGAGGCAGGTAACGCATCAGGATCGCCATACCCATGGCCGGGAGGATCGCTCCTGCGGTCTTTAATCCGGTCATAAACCATGCAGGGATGACCGCATTGATACCCTCTACAACTACCTGACCGAAGATCAGGCCCAAAGCCACCGGGATCACACGGGAAAGCACCCACGGGATCAGGCCCAGAAGATTCGCTTTCTCCACGCCGCGCCAGTCTCCCTTCTCTGCACAGCGGTCTGCATAATGCTGGAAGAAGGAGTTGCTCATCCTGCCCAGGATATCCATCTGGGTCAGCAGAAGGCCGATCGGGATAGCCAGGCCAATACCGTACTCCGCGCCCTGCCCGGAAATGATCGCATATGCCGTACCCATGATCGCTCCTGACAGATAATCCGGGACCGTAGCCCCGCCATAGGTCGCCACGCCCAGGGTCATAAGCTGTAAGGTAGCTCCAACCGTAAGGCCCACTTTTAGATCCCCCAGTAAAAGCCCCGTAAAGGTTGCCGCAAAAAGCGGGGTGTAAATACCACACTGAATTGAAATCTGGTCAGTCACCGCGATCACGGTGTATACAATCAATAGTAAAATGACCAGTACAGAAATCTCCTGCATATGATACCTCCTTTGAACATTTTTCACATATTTTTGTTGGATAAGCGCTTATATTTGTATCATATCACAAATGTAATGAAATTACAAGCTTTATTTTATATTTCTTTTAAAATGTAACAATATTACATTTCGAGATGTTTTTCAGCTGCGAGGCTCCCTGCAATTCACGAGATACGCGTAGATATTTCTATGGGGATATGGTAAAATGACAAGAAGTATATGAAAGAATTCCAATGAAGAAACAATGCTCTTTTAGACAGGTCAGACAGGAGGACCTTTGCCCATGAAACGCAAACGCAAATTGCTGATTATACTGGTTTGCCTCGTATGCCTCATTCTCATACTGCTATGCGCAGGCTCGCTTTTTGGAATGTCGGCGGTTCCTGGCAGCGCCTCCCCATCTGCCAGCAGCGCAGACGGTATTTTTACGTTACAAAGCATAGGTCAATTGCTGCACACCGGAGCTGCCGTACTGATAGGATCCATTTTCCTGTTACTACTGCTCTTTATCCTTGCCGCCATCTTCCTCTTTCCCCCTGCGGCCGTGATACTTGCCGTATTTTCCATATTCCGCCACAGGAGCATCCGCTGGAAAACATTTTTGCCCCCTCTGCTCCTGCTGCTTATAAGCCTATGCAGCTATTTTGCCTGGAACCTGTTTGTCAACGGTTCCGGTTATGTTTTTCATCACGACTGGGGATCTAAGGTTTACAATGAAGGATATATTATCCCTCACTATGAAGCGAAGTATGAAGATATACTGGAACTGGCAGATAAAAATGTGATCGATTCCTGTAATGCAATATACACTCTGCGATCAAAAACAACGGGAAAATGTTTCACGGTAGAAACAAGATATTTTAGCGAGGGTTCTGGAAGTTTTGACATGCTCCACCTGTCGGATGCTTATCAGGAAATCCTGGGCGAGCGGCTGCAGGCCGGTGAAAGAATAACTCTGCCCTTTGATGATGGCGTCGGCCTGAAGTTGGATGACGGCAGCTTCTGTTGGTTTTATCTGTATGAGACTCAGGACGGTTACAAGCTCTATCTGACAGGGGACGCGGACCCCATAGACCAGGAATTTCAAGATCGTGTGGCTGGCGAACGGTTTACCATATATCTGGAGGGACACAGCCTGGTCATGGAAGTACCTCTGCTGAACGAAGGTACTTCCACACACCATATTGCCATCCAACCCGACTGATCACACTCCCAGATAACAGTGGAATCCCCCATCCACCGGCAGGGTTATCCCAGTAACAAAAGCGCTTCCCTTGGGGCTGACAAGAAATAATAACGCCCCCACCAGCTCCTCCGGGACGCCGTAACGTCCCATGGGCGTGCTGCTTAAGATCTTGGCGCTCCGGGCGCTGGGCGTGCCGTCCGGGTTGAACTGGAGGCTGCGGTTCTGGGGCGTCTGAAAGAACCCCGGCGCAATGGCATTGACCCGCACGCCGCTTTTGGCAAAATAAGTGGCCGCCCACTCCGTAAAGTTGCTGACCGCAGCTTTCGCCCCTGCATAACCCGGTATCCGGGTCATGGGATGGTAGGCTCCCATACTGGATATGTTGATAACATTGGCATTCTCCTGCCCCACCATGCATTCCGCAAAGATCTGGGTTGGAAGGATCGTACCGTAAATATTAAGGTCAAATTCTTTGTGCATCAACTCTGCGTCCACGTTGAAAAAGCTCTGAGTACCATCCTCCATCGCTTCAAGATCCGCATACTGATCCTGTGGAATTGTGGCGCCCTTCACCGCGCCGCCTGCGCAGTTTACCAGAATATTGATCTTTCCCCAGCGATCCAGAATGATCTCTCTGGCACGCAAAAGACTGGCCTTATCAAGCACGTCGGCTGCCACGGCCATAGCTTCACCGCCATTCGCCGTGATCTCCCACACTACTGGTTCTGCATTTTCAACTGTTCTTCCAAGGACCGCCACCTTCGCTCCGCACGCCGCCAGCGCCCGGCAGAAGACACCGCCGATCACGCCGCTTCCACCGGTCACTACTGCGGCCTGTCCGGCTAAATCTATCTGAAATGGTAATTCCATTATCCTGCTCCCCTCCGTCACAGCTTCTATGATCAGGACTGCAGTTCCAGCCTTGCATTCTCCCTGGAACACACATCCACCGTGATATTGCAGTCCGATACATGGCTGTAGTTGATGTCAAGCGAATAGTCCACCGACACCTTCAGGCTGTCCTCCTGCTCATCCAACAGAATCCGGTTGGTACTGACCTCCACGATCATCTCTCCCATGGGAGTCACATAGCGGGTCAGGTTCTTCCGGTCCTGCTCAAATACCATATGGGCATTGGCCGCGCCATTCTTGCGGACATCCAGCTTGTCCGGGGAGATCTTGAGCATGTTGCGGATATTGCCCTCAAAGCCCTCCATCACCTCATCGTAGATCACATAGTGCCTGCCGTTTTTTAGAAAATAATCTCCGGTGGTGATCACTTCTACATTATCATTCTCTCCATCCATGGCCTGGAGTCCGCTGATTCTTATCAGAACGTCTCTTGTCATATAAACTCATTCCTCAATTCTAATAGTTCTCAATATCAATCTTCCGTGTCTCCTTCACCTCGCCCGGCAGGATCGACGTGGCGAAATCGGTGAATTTCTCCGCCAGATCGCTGACGAAAAACCGGTATTTCTCACCCTCAAACGTGGCCTGCGGATCCCGGTTGAGTCCCTGCTCCTTTAAAAGCGCCTTCAGTTCGATGGCCGTCTCGTACGCCGGGTTTACTAACGTCACATCCTCCCCCATCAGCCGCCGCAGGGTGGAGCGCAGAAGCGGGTAATGGGTGCAGCCCAGCACCATCGTATCAATGTATCTGCCCTTCAGCTCGCTTAAATACCGGGAGGCGATCTCATCCGTCACCGAATCGTGCAGAAGCCCTTCCTCCACTAACGGTACAAAGAGCGGGCACGGCTTGCCGGTCACCTCAATATCCGGCCGCATCCGCTTCATCACATCGGTGTAAATGCCGCTGCCGATGGTCCCCTCCGTGCCGATCACACCGATCCTGCCGTTGCGGGTGGCTCCCACTGCCGTGCGGGCGCCCGCATTGATCACCCCGATGATCGGGATATCCGCCTCCGCCGCCACCGTATCCAGGGCGTAGGCGCTTGCCGTGTTGCAGGCGATGACGATGGCCTTCACCCCCTGGGTGCGCAGAAAGCGGATGATCTGCCGGGAATAGCGGAGGACCGTGTCCTTTGATTTGCTCCCATAAGGCACCCGCGCCGTATCTCCAAAATAGATGATGCGCTCCTCCGGGATCTGCCGCATGATCTCCCGCGCCACAGTCAGTCCGCCCACGCCGGAATCAAAAACCCCTACCGGGGCGTTCCGGTCCGGACGGGACAGGGCTGCCGTTGCCTGCATATTTTCTGCTTTTTCTGTGCTATCCATGCTATCCATCCTGACTCCTTTACCGCTCAAACGCCAGCTCGATCAGCCGATTGATCAATTCCTTTTTGGGAATCCCGGCGGCCTCCCACAGCATCGGATACATGCTGATCGCCGTAAAGCCCGGCAGGGTGTTGATCTCATTGAACACCACTTCTCCGTCCTGTTTCACAAAGAAATCCACGCGAGCCAAACCATAGCCGTCCACCGCGTTGAAGATCTGCTCCGCCGCCCTGCGCACGCGGGCTGCCGCACCGCCTGGAAGCTCCGGGTCCAGCACCGTGCGGGACTCCTCATTATAATACTTTGCCTCAAAATCATAGAACTCAGCCGCAGCCAGGATCTCACCCACGCCGGAGGACTGAACCGGCTTCTGCCCGCCGCCCAGCACCGCACATTCGATCTCATGTCCGACGATGGTCTCTTCCACCAGGATCTTTCGGTCGTGACGGGCCGCTTCCCAAAGGCCTGCGACCAGTTCCTCCCTATTCTCCGCCTTGCTCACGCCTCTGGAGGAACCGGCATTGGACGGCTTAACGAACACGGGATAGGCGAATTTATCCTCCACCTGCTTCACCACCGCCTCCATATCCTTTTTCATCCTCCAGCTCATGACCGGCACATAGTCCGCCTGACGGATGCCCAGATCATCCACAATGATCTTTGTGTACAGCTTATCCATGGACACTGCTGATGCCAGAACGCCGCAGCCCACATAAGGGATCTGCGCCAGCTCAAACAGTCCCTGGACGGTGCCGTCCTCCCCGTAAAGCCCATGGAGCACAGGGAACGCCACGTCAATCTGCTCCTCCCAGATCTTTTCATCCTCCGTGAAGATCACGCATTTCTTCGTGGCATCCGGTGAGATCACCGCCTCCACACGGCTCTCCCGCCATGCGCCGGACTTTATATCCTCCACAGACTCTGCTTTGACCCAGTGGCCCTCTTCCGTTATACCGATCAGGACCAGCTCGTAACGCTCTGTGTCGATCTGGGCTGTGACGTTCGCTGCTGACATACAGGATACAATATGCTCGGACGACTGCCCGCCGAACAGGACCGCTATTTTTTTCCTGCCGGTCACCTTACTCTCTGTCTCCCTGTTATCCATCTTTCTATTATCCATGATCTCCTCCCGCAAGCGCCTTCACGCGCTGGATTATTATAAAATACTTTCTATCATTATATATGGCACATTTTGCCCACAATACTGAATTTGTGGCTTTTTCATTGCAGATCGTGCTTTCCTGGAAAATCTTAAAATTTCCGATTAATTATATCACATCTGGCAATAATTACAAACATAAAAAGAACACATTTATGGGGGAAACATATATGAAACCAACCAGAAACAGCATTTACCACAATCTCACGCTCTGCCTGGCGTTCTTCCTGCTGGCGCTGCTATTATTTTTCGGCAATGTCCGTTCACGGCAGGAGGCGCTGGCTGCACGGCTGGCTCCGTCTATCCTGCGGTTCCACATCCTCGCCAACAGCGACAAAAATGCCGACCAGGAGATCAAGCTGGAGGTGCGCAGCCTGATACTGGATTATATGCAGGAACATTTGAGCGCGTCATCCGGCAAGGCCGAGACGATCCAATACATGGAAGACCACCGGGCTGCGATCGAGAGCACAGCCAATGATTATCTTGCCCGGAACGGATTTGACTATCAGGCAAGGCTGGAGCTGACAAACTGCTATTTCCCCACCCGCGCCTACGACCGGATGGTGATTCCCTGCGGAAACTATGACGCTGCCCGCATTATCCTCGGCAAGGGAAAGGGGCATAACTGGTGGTGTGTCCTCTACCCGCGTTTCTGCTTTGTAGACGCCGCCTGCACGGAGGTGCCGGAAGAAAGCAGGCAGGTTCTTCAGGAAACACTGAATCAGGACGATTACCTCGCACTGGAGGATAACCGCCCTGATGTTGAAATCCGTTTTAAATTGTTTCCTTCCGTTGTTTTAAAGCCGGTTACTCTACAGTCGCCTGACCGTCAACTGCCCAGTCATAGGTCTCCATCGCCTGAAGGAGGCTTAAGTTAGCCGACTCCTTCTCTGCCAGCTTCTTGTAGTATGCAAGCTGCTGACCGATATACTGGACTTCCGACGTAAGGCCCTCCTGAAACTGCCGGCCCGCCGCGTCATAGCTCGCCTGCGCCGCCGTAAACCCGGTCACCGCCGCGTCATAGGCCGCCTTTTTATCCATCACATCCTGGTACAGGCGGTTCATCTCGATGGTCAGCTTCTGGTCACCCTCGTCGATCGCCTTTAAGCGGTTCTCTGTCTGGGCATTGGTATTCTGGTTCCCGCCGGAACTGCGCTGGTCGATCAGCGTATAGTTGTTGCCGATGGCCTTTGTGGTATCCTGCTCTAAGTTCATGCCCGCAAGACGGTCCATGTCAAACTCCGGCACCGGGGCGATCACCGGATCACTGTCCGGGTCATAGCCCAACAGCAGGCAAAGAGTCCGCCTGGTGCTGTCCATCTGGCTTTGCAGGGAGGACAACTGGGACTGTGCCGAGAGCAGGCTTGAACGGGCGCTTAAAAGATCCTTCTGGGTGCCCAGCCCATGTTCCACCTGTCGCTGTACTGCGGCGCTCTGGCGCTCGTAGAGCTCTACCATCTTTTCCAGGGTCGTGATATTCTTCCGCATGGTCTCATAACCGATGTAGGCCTGCTGGGCGCCCGACGTGATCTGCTTTTCTGCTTTTTTGAGCTGTCTTGTGTTGCTTCTGTTGTTATCCCATGAGTTCACGGTATCGCGCATGGACTGCATCGTGCTCTTATAGGCGCTGTCGAGTCCCTGTCCGGTCTTGACCAGAACGTCGTTTCCAGTCAGCTTTCCGGCGGTCACATAGCCGTCCGCCGTATCCTTGATGCCCGGATACCGGCTCTCCAGCTCTGTAAGGATATTTTTATAATCCTCTTTAGAATCCATATAGCTGTCCCACGCCCTGGACATGTCCGGATTGTACTCGTGTACCCGGTTGGCGATCTCATCATATTCCAGAGTGTTGTCGTCCAACCTCGCGCGGGTCTCAGCGTCATAGCTGTCCGGCTCCGGGGTGGCTCCAGGTCCTG
Organism: Clostridium sp. AN503; assembly: GCF_040719375.1. NCBI lineage: Bacteria > Bacillati > Bacillota > Clostridia > Eubacteriales > Clostridiaceae > Clostridium > Clostridium sp. AN503. The sequence goes on from NZ_JBFDTP010000001.1 coordinate 80,851, forward strand.
TAGGCGCCGCAAATGCAGGAAATGCCGTTACTGCCATGATGCCCGCCAGTGTTACTGCGATCAGGCTTTTATTTCGTCTCATTTTCCCACCTCCCGGTTATGAGGTGCTGGCAAGTCCGTTGACTGCCCAGTCATAGGTTTCCATGGTCTGAAACAGGTTCAAGTCCGCGACCTTGACTGCGAGCTGCTTGTTCTGGACCGTGTACTGCTGGTTGTCAAGCTGGTTCTTGCTGGCTGTCCCCTGCTGGTACTGGGTCTGGATGGTCTGCAGATTGCGGTTCTCCAGGTCCAGCTCCGCCACTGCCTGGTCGTATGCCAGCTTCGCAGACAGAACATTCTGATAATTGGTTGTCAGTGCAGAGCTGATCTTCCTCTGATTGTCCTCAATGGTCTTGTTCAGGGTATTGACCGTATCGCTGCTCTCTGCATTGGCCACCTTCTTTTTATTGACGATCACCGTGTAGTTGTTCTCAATCGCTTTTTCCAAGTCTGCCTGCGGGTCCATCTGGTCGATCCGGCTAAAATCAGATGCCGGCACTTCCCGGATCTCCGGGGCAGCGTCGTATCTCCAGCCCAGCATGACCTGCAGCTTCTGGCGGACCGTATCAATGCTCGTCTGGGTCGATGTGATGGCTCTGTCTGCATTCTGCAGGGTCTCCTGGGCATTCAGCACATCCACCTGGGTGCCGGTCCCGTTGGACAGCCTGGTCTGTGCGCTTGTGAGGGCAAGCTCAGCCTGCTGCTTTGCGATCCTGGCCTGCTGAAGCTCCAGCTGGTTCTTCTCATAAGAGATCATATTGGTCTGCGCCAGGGTCACCAGGGTCTTCTCCGCCTGCTTATAATTCCAGTAGATGATATCCGCATCCTCCAGGTTGTCATCCGCCTGCTTTTCCATGTTCTTGGCCTGCACCTCGGCAGCCAGGACCGACGGAACCACATATCCGTACATCGGGTCATCTGAATCCGGGTACTCAATGCTGGAATAGATCTCATCTGCCATATCCCGGTACTTCTGGGATACATCCTCCTTCGTGCTGCCGTATTTCTTGCGGAATTCATTTAAATCCAGCTGGTTGGTCTGGACGGTGGTGTTGTACTCCCCGATCAAATCCTCCAGCTCATCATACTCGATCACGTCATCCCGAAGCTTCGCCCATTCCTCCGCCGTCCGGGCAAACTCCGGGCTGGCGGCGAGCGCCGCCTGCGGCGCCGCTGCAAGCATCAGGCCTGCAAGACTCAGAGGCAGTGCGCGTTTTAACATTTTCATATTGCTGTTCCTCCATATATCACTGTTGCCAGCCGGTTATCAGTTACATATGCCCTCATACTCATTCCCGGTCTCCCGGACAGGGAGACTTAATCGTAATTCGGCTCCGGTTTTTTCTTACGGTTCATCACTGCATAATAAACCGGAAGCATCAGGAGCGCGAGTACGGTAGAAGCGATCAGTCCGCCCACATCTACCAGAGCCAGGCCCTGCATGGACTTACCACTGTCACCGTAGGCAAACGCCATCGGGATCATAGCCACGATCGTGGTCAGGGTCGTCATCAGGATAGGCCTCAGCCGGGTTGCGCCCGCCTCGATCAGGGCAGTATTCAAATCCATACTATTCCTGTACTGGTTCACCGTATCCACATAAAGGATACCGTTGTTTACTACCGTACCAGACAGCATCAAAAATCCCAGAAGGGAAGTCATGCTGATGGATACATCTGCAAGATACAGAAGGCCAAACGAACCGATCAGGGAGAACGGGATCGTGGTCATGACCATCAGGGAGAACTTCGGTGACTCAAACTGGGCCGCCATTACTACGAATACCAGGAACACTGCCGTCGCAATGGCTCCAAACAGGTTTGCGAACTCCTCCGCCATGGCGGTATCCATCGCGTTGGCTGCACGGCTGATAGTCGGGGTCATGTATTTCATCACCACTTCATCATACAGCTTTTTCTCGATCGCATCCTGCTCACGCGGGTCATCGGTCATCACATCACCTGTGATGGTTACCTCATACTGTTTATCTTTTCTCGTAATACTGGTCGGGCTGTCCTTGAACTTGATGTCCGCCACATCGGTCAGCGCCACGGAACCGCCTGCATTGTTGGTCAGGACAATTCCCTGTAGCTCGTCAATGGTGTCGTACTCATCCGACGGATATTCCACCTGAACACTGATCTCCTCGCCGTCCACATCCAGGGTGGTCGCCTCGGTGCCGCCCAGGATGCTGTTGACCGTTCCGGCAATCTGCAGAGGAGTGATATTCTCCGCGTTAGCCTTCACCGCATCAATATCCAGCTTCACAACCGGCGCCGCGTTCTCCAGGGTGGTGTGTACCTTGGTAACCTCAGGACGGGTCAGCAGTTCCTTCGCAATATGGTCGGACGCTGCCTTCAGCTCGTCATACTGGGTACTCTGCAATATGTATTCTACACCGCCGGACGTAGACATCATGCTCATGGAGGAAGATGCTTCCAAGGTTATATTAGCACCAATTACCTGATTCATCAATGGTTTCCATTCTTTTACAACCTCATCGGTCTCCCGTTTCCTGTCATCCTTTAAATAAGCCGTCAGGCTGGCTCCGCCGCCGCCAAGGCTCATACCGCTTCCGCCGGAGGTCAGCATGTAGGACTCCAGGTCCTCATCTGCTGAAACGATCGCCTCTACCTTTTGCAGGATCTTATCGGTCTCCTCCACCTGAAGGCCCGGCCGGGTCTCAATAGAAACAGAGATAGTCCCCGTATCATCCGCAGTCATTAGCTCCATCCGAAGCTGTGTAGCCATCCAGAAGGAGAACACCAGCATAGCCACAGATGCCAGCATGACCGTCTTTCTCTTTGGAAGGATCACCTTCATCAGGCTGCGGTATCCGTCCTGCATAGCCCTTACCAGCGGGCCAGCCGGAGAGTTTTCCTTCTCCTGCGGACGGAACATGCAGTAGCACAGGGGAACGATCGTCATGGCGCTGATCAGGGACGCTACCAGACAGAAGATGATCGTAAAGCCCAAAGGCATGAACATCTGTCCGGTCATACCCTGCAGCAGTGCCAATGGCAGGAATACTACGCAGGTTGTCGCCGTGGAACCGATGATGGACTGGATGACAATACCGCTTCCTTCCAGTGCCGCTTCCCGGTATCCGACGATGCCCTTCCCTTTCGTTGAGCGGAAACAGCTCTCCAATACTACGATCGAGTTATCTACCATCATACCTACGCCGAGAACCAGGGAACTCAATGTAACCACGTTCAGCGTAAAGCCCATGATCTGCATCATGATAAGCGCCGCCAGGATCGAGATCGGTATGGATGTGCCGACGATCAGGGATGCCTTGATTTCCCCAAAGAACAGGAAGATAATGATCATAGATACGATGACCGCCATGACCATCGTCTGCATTACGCTCTTTAAAGAACTCTGGATGGAATCACTGGTATCGTTTACCACCACGATCTCCAGATTCGGATCGCTGGCCATCAACCTGTCAATGGCCTCGTGGGCGGCCTTGGAAACCTCCATGGCCGTTGCACTCTGCTGTTTCTTGAGTCCGATGGAGATCGTATCCTTACCGTCGTACCGTGCTATACCGCTGACATCCTCCAGGGCATTGCCTACATTGGCCACATCTTCCAGATAGATGACGTTACCGTTGCCGAGGGAGATCGGTATCTGCTTAAGCAGATCCACCGTGTCGTATTCCGTACCGGCGCTGACAGACAGCTTCTGGCCTCCCACGATCGTATCCCCTGCCGGGTAAGTAAAGTTTGCGCTTCCTATGGAGGTGGCGATGGAATTCATATTCAGGCGATACTGTTCCAGTTTCTCCGGAATCAGCTCCACCTTCACATACTCCTCCTGGCCGCCGCTCACGTCCACATCCGTTACGGTGGATATCTTCTCAAACTCCGGAACCACCTTATTATTAACATAGTTGTAAAGATTCGCTTCTGTTTTATGATTGACTGACAGGTAGACGCTTGCCATATCGTCCAAGTTCATTTCCACCACCATCGGTGTCTCGCAGTCATCGGGAAGATCCGTCTCTACCCGGTCCATCTTTTTCTTCAGATCATTGTACGCGTCGTCCATATCCATACCGTACTGGTACTGGACCACCACGATAGAAACGTTCTCCATGGATGTGGACTGTACTTTTTTGATACCGCTCAAGGAGCCGATATTATCTTCGATCTCCGTAGTTACCAGGTCGTTCACATCCTCCGGGCTGGCGCCAGGGTAGACGGTGCTGATGATCAGCATCGGCATATCCATGGTCGGCATCAGCTCCATTTTTGCCCCTAAGACGGACTGAAGTCCAAACACAATCAGGCACAGGATCACCAGGACGGTTGTGACCGGTCGTTTGAGGACTGATTTAGTTAATCCCATTGCTGTCTCCTCCTAACTCTACTCTGCACTTGTGGTCTGCGCTGCGTCCTCAGTCTGTCCGGCCGTTCCCGGCAGCTGCACTTTGGAGCCTTCAAAAAGCTCGGAACTCCATGTGGTGATGATCTGATCAGACGCACTGATTCCGGACAGGATCTGGACCAGCTGGGAATCATAGATACCAACCTCTACCGGTACCTGATGGACCGTACCATTGTCATATGTATAAACGTATGCGTCTCCGCCGGAATAGTAAATCGTGTCAACCGGCAGGGTCATCACATTCTCCTGTTTGTCGGAGGTCACATAAAGCTTCACCGTGGAACCTGTGGGAAGCGCATCACCGCTGTCCACAGATGCTTTTACCTTGAAAAGGCCGGTGGCTGCATCGATCATGCTGCTAATCTCCGTGATATTTCCCTCGTACCTGCTGCCGCTCTTTTCAATGGTCACAACATCGCCCACATTCAGCTGCTTCATGATCTTTTCCGGAACGGAGAAGTTCACTGCCTTACTGCCTTCGCCGGAGATGACACAGATCAGGTTCTGGGAGGATACATTGTCATGGACCTCCACGTCGAAGATCTCCACCTTCCCTCCTATGGACGCGGTGATATTGCTGTACTCCATCTGATTGTCATAATTGATCTTTGCATTCTCGTAATTGATCTGGGCATTTTTCGCCTGGGTCTGAGCCTGCTCGAATACCGCGCTGGCGATATCGCCTGCCGCAAACAGGGCCTGCTGTCTCGATAAGTTGGTCTTTGCATCACTTAAAGCCTGCTGAGCGGACTCTAAGGACAATCTGGCGCTGTCTACCTGCTTGGTATCGATCTTGCAGAGCGCCTGGCCTTCCTTTACTATGTCTCCGGCCTTTACATAGACCTCAAGCACTTCACCCGCCATCTTCGGATATGTATAGACCACGTCGGACGGCTCTACCTTGCCGACTAAGTCACGGAACAGCTCGATGGTCCCGTTCTGGGGCGTCTGCACCTCCACGACCGGGATCGGAGCTTCCTCCACCACTGCTTTTGGTTTTAATACCCGCGGCACGATCACGGCTGCCGCTACCGCTACCACTACTACACCTGCGATAATTACACCTTTTTTCATTGCTGTCTCCTCATATTATAGTCTTAATTTTGATATACGCCGTGCTTTAGTATATCCAGGGACTTATCCAAGGTCTCCCGGACTGCATCCAGTTCATCCGGATACTCATAAAACTGCTTCAGGGCAAACATGAGCGATATCATCCCCAGGCTCATCAGCGACCGGTAATCCTGAATATCCTGGATCCGGAACCTGGATCTGTCAACCCGCTCAAACACCCACTGGACCGGCAGGTCCTCTGTCTCTGATATGACAGGCGATATACTTGGCAGTCCGCCAAATCCCATAAGCCTCGCATTCTCCTGATAAGAGAACACATTCCTTACCACATCCATCATACTCTTGGTTTCCTGCAATTTTTCCACAAATACTTCAAAAATCCGCTTAAGCATAGCGAAATAATCTCCGCCGTTTTCGGCCAGCTCCTGATCACAGATGTCTTTCATCTGATTACAGCTATCCTCAAATAAAAACTGTACCACATCCTGCTTATCTTCAAAATATGTGTAAAAGCTGCCCGGGAAATATCTGCGTTGTGTATGATCTGGTTTATGGACGCCCGCTCATACGGCACTCTGGAAAACTCTTTGATGGCAGCTTCCCGAATGAGCTGTTTCTTCGCTTCCGGCAGACGGTAAAATCGTTCCGTAGGCATATACTCTCTCCCCCTCTCCTGTGACGCGTCCTGCGCCACGTCTGCTTTTCATGCTCCTTATTTATACTGTAGTTCTTGTCATCCACGCCTTAGAAAAACGTGCAAAACAAATATGACAAGCTGTCACTTTTTCGTGACAACATGTCACCAATTATAATGACACCCTGTCATATTGTCAATAGACATTATAAAAATTTTATATTTATTTAACGAGGAATTTAGTCAGAAAAAAAGCTTCAGCTGTCCATCTGTCCAGGACACCTGTTTTGCATCGTGGATGTGGTCACCAGGACCAGGAACCCCCACGAGAAGCGGGGAATCTGCGATGTGGTCCATACGGTTTCGGCAGACTGCCTCTCCACTGTAATTCGCATAACAGTAAACGCAGCCATGGGAACAGGTATTGTAGGCTCCAATATCATTGCCCAGAAGGCAGCCGCAGCCTTCCCGGGCGGCGTGTTGTCCGCCGGGGACCTGCAGGCTTATCCCGGTCCCCCGCTCAAACACTTCCCGGGTCATACATCCGGAACAGTCGATCCCAAAAGTCTCTAAGTCCGTCCCCTCGCAGCAGGTGCGCACCAGGATGCCATGTTCCTTACCGATCCGGGCAAACGCCTCTCCAACCGCAAGGCGCTCCGCTCCCGCCACTTCCCGAGCCTCCGGAAAATTCCGTCTGACCTTCTCATAGAGGTCAATGAAACTGATGACGCACTGGTCCGTGTATCCTTCCAGCGTCCGCGCCATATATCCAAACTGCTCCACGTGGAAATCCAGCGGATACCGTTCTGAGATGAATATCGGGTCGTAACGCCAGACCGTGGACCGGACGCCGTTTTTTACGGAAAGGCGTTTCAGGGCTTCCATGACCCGATCTTTATCCGGAACGCCTGGTTCGATCTCTCTTCCATACGGCGTAATGGTAACATACCAGAACTGCCGGAATTCCTGAAGCTCCTCAAGCCGGTCAAGCATCGGCTCCGGGTTCTTGGTACAGAACACAATTAAGTCCACCACATCCGGCGACAGCCTGTAGCGGGTGATCTGGTCCGGATAGTAGGGATTGCGCACCATCACGCCGCCTTCCCGTATCCGGTTATAAAACCATTCCCCATAATATGCGGGAATATCTGTACGGCTTCCTGTATTGATGATCATAGTCTGCGCCTCCCTTCTGCGCTGCCAAAATTTCTCCGTCGCTGGAATTTCTCCATCACTGGAACTGGGCCTGGTACATCTGATAATAGAACCCTCCGGCCTCCATCAGACTCTCATGGGCCCCCTGCTCCACCACCTCGCCGTGGTTCACCACCAGGATTAAGTCAGCTCCGCGGATCGTAGAAAGACGGTGCGCGATCACAAAACAGGTCTTTCCTTCCATCAGGCGGCGCATGGCCTCCTGGATACGGATCTCCGTGCGGGTATCCACATTGGACGTGGCCTCATCCAGGATCAGCATCCTGCATTCCTGGAGCATGGCGCGGGCAATGGTCAGAAGCTGCTTCTGGCCTTTGGAGATGTTCGTCCCATCCTCCTTAAGCACCGTATTGTAGCCTTCCGGAAGCTGCATGATAAAGGAATGGATGTGCGCTGCCTTTGCCGCAGCCGTCACCTCCTCCAGGGTCGCATCCTCCCGCCCGTAGGCAAGGTTCTCCAGAATCGTGCCATGGAACAGCCAGGTATCCTGCAGCACCATGGCGTAGGATTTTCTCAGGCTTTTTCTCGTGACACCGCGGACATCCCTGCCATCCACCCGGATCTCACCCGCATCTGCGTCGTAAAAACGCATCAGCAGATTGATCAGCGTGGTCTTCCCGGCTCCGGTCGGCCCCACCACCGCAACCATCTGTCCCGGTTCCGTGTGCAGGGACAGATCGTAAAGGATGGTATGGCCCGGTTCATAACCAAAGTCCACATGGGAAAGCTCCACCTCGCCGCGGACCAGAGCCGTTCTGCTTTGCCTCTGCGGTACCGGAGACGACCTTAGACGCAATAGATCTGTCGGCCGGTGTGGACGCTACTGCGCTTCCCAGTTCGACAGCTCCCGCCGCGTCCTCCGGCTCCGGCAGCTCATCCATAAGTGCAAACACCCGCTCAGCCGCCGCAATAGTGGACTGCAGGTCGCTGAATATATTAGCCGCCTCGTTGATCGGCCCGGAAAATTTTCTGGAATATAAAATAAACGAAGAGATCTGGCCGATACGCATCAGTCCGAACAGGTAGAGGAACGCTCCGAACACGCTGATCAGCGAAAGGGACAAATTGTTGATAAAATTCACCATCGGTCCCACCATGCTGCCATAATATTCCGCCTTATAGTAGGATTCCACTGCATCCCGGTTCTTTTCCTCAAACTGCCGGATGACCTCCTCCTCCTCACAGTACGCTTTTACCGTCTTCTGCCCCGAGACCATCTCCTCCGCAAAGCCGTTGAGCCTGCCCAGACTGGCAGACCGGGCGCGGAACAGAGGCCTGGTCCTTCCGGTGATATAGCGTGTGATCATGGCGGAAAGCGGGACCGTAAATGCAAACACCAGCACCAGCCTGGGCGAGATCATGAGCATCATGTAAAGCGCCCCGGCCACTGTGATCACCGTGGTCAGCATCTGGATCAAGTCGCTGGACAGGGATTCATTGACCGTATCAATATCATAGGAAACCCGGCTGATGATATCCCCGGTCTGGTGCAGGTCGAAATAGCCGACCGGCAGCGCCAGCATCTTATCAAAGACATCCCGCCGCATCTGGAAGACCACTTTCCGGCTGATCGTGATCATCAGGACGGAAAGAGCATAAGACAGCGCCGCAGACAGCACATAAAAAACCGCCATCCATTTGGCATAATAAAACACCCGCTGAAAATCCACGCGCCCCAGCCCCGGCTCGATGGCGTCGATGGCATAACCTGACAGCATGGGACCGACCAGCGCAAAGACATTGCTGGCAATCGTCATGAAAAGAGCACAAAAAAGCAGGAACCGGTACTGCATCAGATACCCGCCCAGCCGCCGTATGGTATGCTTTCTTTTCTTTATATATAGTAACGCGGAATCCGACGTCTCCACGCCATCCGTTCTCCCGCCCATAGCCATGGCAGTCCGCCTCCTTTTTCCTTCACTGCTCAACCATCTGACACATTCTAAGCTTAGATCCCCATCTGGGACTTACCTATCTCACGGTACGCCTCACAGCTCTCCATCAGTTCCTGATGGGTGCCATACCCCAGTGTACGCCCCTCGTCCAATACCAGGATGTGGTCGGCGTTCATGACAGAGCTGATACGCTGGGCGATCACAATGCAGGTCGTATCTGCGAAATGCTCCCGCAGTTCTCCCCGCAGAGCCGCGTCAGTTTTATAGTCCAGAGCGCTGGAGGAGTCATCCAGGATCAGAAACTCCGGCCTGCATGCCAGTGCCCTGGCAATAAGAAGCCTTTGCTTCTGCCCGCCGCTTAAATTGGCTCCGCGGATATCCAGGTGCTCGGCTGTGCCTCCTTTTTTATCCACAAACTCTTTTGCCCGGGCATACAAAAGCGCCTCCTGGACCTGTTCCTCGCTCAAATTCCTTCCCATATTGATATTCTCGTATATGTTGGTACCAAACAGCACGTCATTTTGAAATACGGCTCCGAACCGCTCCCGCAGGGCGCGCACGTCCAGGGTCCGGATATCCTGTCCGTCAATGCGCACCACTCCCTGGTCCGGATCGTAGAACCGCATCATCAGGTTTACGACCGTGGATTTGCCGGAACCTGTGGCTCCTATGATCCCCAGCGTCTCCCCACGGTTCAGCTGAAACGAAATATCATGCAGGTTTTCCGCCACTTTATTGTAAGAAAAGGTTACGTGGCTGAATTCTATGTGAGGAGCTTTTGAGGACGAAGGGAATGCATCTGAGGCTTTCGTCTGCTCCTGCCGCCCCTCTCCGCCGTCCTGCTCCCACGTCTTTGCCAGCTGGAACAGTTCCCGCTCATCCTCCGACTCCAGCACCAGATCGATACGCGCTGCGGACGCTGCCGCGCGGGAGAGAACGATGAACATTCTGGAAATGGACATCAGAGCGTTCAATATGATCGTAAAATATGTCATGAAAGCCAGGATCTTCCCCACCTCTGAGATACCACGGTCAACCCGGAACGCACCGACGAGCACAACGCCCACAAGCCCCAGGTTCAAAAGCACATTCATGGACGGACTGGTGATGGCGGTCGTCACGGTCGCTTTCCGCTCCCGCTCTACCACCTCCCGGTTGATCTTTTCAAAACGCCGGCTCTCGTAAGGCTCTCTGGAAAGAGCCTTGATGACCCGGATTCCTGCAATATCCTCCCTGACCAGCCGCACGAAGCGGTCGGCGCTCTCCTGGACGGCTGCGAACAGCGGGATGCTCTTTCTGGACACGGTCACGACCAGGACTGCCAGGAGCGGCAGGGTTGCCAGGAGGACACAGGCCAGCGCCGGGTCTAAGAGCAGCGTCATCACGATCCCGCCCACCAGCAGGATCGGAGCGCGCACTCCCAGCCGCTGCACCCTGCCCAGCATCTGATGTACATTGTAGGTATCCGAGGTCAGCCTGGAGATCAGGGACGGCCTGGTGAACACATCCGCCTGACGGTTGGAAAGGTACATCACCTTTGCAAACAGATCCTTCCGGATCGTATAGATGGCATCGCTTGCCACCCGGGATGCCATGCGGTTTGCCAGGACACTGAAGGCCGCCGCCAGGATGGAACAGGCCACCATAAACAGCCCCCATAAAAGGATCTGCCCCCTCTCCCCCGCCGGGACTACAGTATCGATCATGTAAGCCAGCGTCCAGGGCAGGAACAGATCTAAAAGCGTCCCGGAAAATTTAATGAAAAACCCCAGAGCCATCCGCAGATAGTAGGGTCTTAGATAATAAGTAAATATTTTCTTCATAATATTCCAATCTTTTCTGCACTAACGGCTACCTTTCCCATCAGATAACAACTTTATCATGAAAATAATATACCATATTTTCCGGGTATTTGCTATAATGGAATGCATTGGCTAATAAAACGTTTCAGAAGGAGAAAATCTGTCATGGGATATTTATATCTGTTCTGCGTCGCACTGATGTTCAGCTTCGGAGGTACCTGTGTGAAACTGATCAGCCCGTACTTCGGCCCGGGCTATATCACCTTTTTCCGCTTCGCCGTGGGCGTCTTGTGCCTGCTGCTCTTAAAGCTGGCGCTCCGCCAGCATTTCCGCAGGGACATGGGCGCCGCCCTTAAAATGCTCGGCGGCTGGATCCTGTTCGGCGCGGTTTCCAAATGGCTCGCATACCTTACAGAAAACTACGCCCTGTCCCACGGTCCCTCTTATGGAAATATCGTAACCCAGCCTGCCCAGACCATCTTTCTGACTCTGGCAAGCGTGTTCCTGTTCAGAGAAAAACTGCCCTTCAGGAAGGTGCTCTGCATCGTCCTCTGCATGTCGGGCGTCCTGTGCATCTCCTGGAACGGACGCTCCTTAGAAGTCTTTTTTCAGGAAAATGTCCTGCTCACCGGACTGTTTGTCTTATCTGGCATGTGCGCCGGCTGCCACGTGCTGTCCCAGAAAATGATCGCAGACCGTATGGATATCATCGACAGCAACTTATCGATCTTTGCAGTCTCCGCCGTGCTTGCAGCCCTTCCCCTGGCCCCTTCCGTCGCGGGCGGCGCCCTCGCCGGCCTGCGCCCGGACCTGCCCTGCATCCTGGCGATCCTGGCCTTCGGCTCCATCACCGGGATCGGGTTTTACCTAAATGCCAAGGCGATCCCGCTGGTGCCATTTTATATGGTACCGATCATCCAGAGCACCATGGCGATCTTCGCGATCCTCTGGGGTGTGCTGTTCTTTCATGAGAAGATCACGCTGTATATCATCGGCGGGACCGCAATGTTCATGGCAGGGCTTGTCGGGCTGCAGATGAAGCCGGCCAGGCACTGAGGCTCTGTCATTTTACAATGGTAACCTCTTTCTTTACCAATGTTGATTTCCGGCCTTCTTTTGTTATAATGGTTAAAGAACATTAACGAAAGGAGTTCTATCATGGCAAAACACAGAGTAAATATAGACCCGGAAGTATGCATCGGCTGCGGATCATGCGCAAAAGACTGCGTTGCCCACAATATTATCATAAAAAACGGAAAAGCGCACACGATACTGGATGAATGCGTTATGTGCGGACACTGTTCAGCAGTCTGTCCGAAGGAAGCCGTAACCATAAGCGGTTATGATAAGCCCCCTGTCCCACAGGAAAAAAAGGTGCGCTTAAACCCGGAGGACGTGCTGGATGTCATCCGGTTCCGCCGGACCGTGCGGCAGTTCCAGGACAAAGAGATCCCCGGAGAAGTTCTTGGACAGATCCTGGAAGCGGGACGGCTGACCCATACAGCCAAGAACCTCCAGGATGTATCCTTCATTGTCCTTGACCGTAAAAAGCGGGCGGCGGAGCAGATAGCCGTCTCTTTGTTCCGGAAGGTAAAACCACTGATCGATCTAATCAGCCCGATGGCCCGGATCAATAAGATCGACGACCATTTCTTCTTTTTTGGAGCGCCCATAGTCATCGTCATCCTTGCCAGGGATAAGACCAACGGGATCCTGGCTGCACAGAACATGGAATTTGTTGCGGAAGCCCACGGCCTAGGAGTACTGTTCAGCGGCTATTTTTCCACTGCCGCCAATATATCGCGGAAATTAAAAAAAGCCCTGGGCATCCCGAAAGGGAAAAAAGCCGCCGCCACCCTGGTCCTGGGGTATCCCCGGGTGAAGTTTTTGCGGGCTGCCCAGAAGGAGCCGCTGGATGTGAAATATCTGTAACTCTGTGAAACACAACATGCAAGGAGGCAGGACATGGAACGGGAATGTGAAATACGCCTGAAAAAAATCGCAGACGGCTTTCGTGAATGCAAAAACGCGTTCACCGCCATTGGGGATGAGACGCGGCAGTTGATCCTGTCCGTACTTTTGGAAAGCGATCTGTCCGGCATACGGGTTGGTGAGATCGCAAAGAAGACCCATCTGACAAGGCCCTCCGTCTCCCATCACCTGCAGATCCTCAAGGAAGCAGGCATTGTCAATATGCGAAAAGAAGGAACCAGGAATTATTATTATATCAGCGCCGATAAGACCCAGTGGAAGAATATCGTCAATCTGGTCAATCTTATCTATGAAAGCATCAGTCAGGAGGAAGCAGACCTATGATCTTATATTTTTCAGGAACCGGCAACAGCGAATATACGGCAAAACGGATCGGAGCCGAAATACAGGACGAAACCATGGATCTCTTTGAGCGGATCCGGGGCAGAGATTTCTCTCATGTGTATTCTGATAAACCGTGGGTCATCGTCTGCCCCACCTACGCCTGGCGGATTCCGCGCATCCTGCAGGACTGGCTGGAACGCACCAGCCTGGAAGGCAGCACAGAGATCTATTTTGTCATGACCTGCGGCGGCAACATCGGAAATGCGGGGGCTTATTTAAAAAAGCTCTGCCGCCGGAAAGGCATTTCCTACAAGGGATGTGCCTCCATCCTTATGCCGGAGAACTATATCGCGCTTTTTGATACGCCCACCCGGGATAAAGCCCTGTCTATCATCGACCAGGCAGAAGCATCCATCACAGCTGCCGCCTGCCTGATCCGGGAGGGGAAAACCATACCGGAACCAAAGCTCACCGTTACGGACCGGCTAAACAGCGGCGTCGTCAACGATCTGTTTTACCCGCTGTTTGTACATGCCCGGAAGTTTTACGCCACGGACCGGTGCATTTCCTGTGGGAAATGTGCGAAACTCTGTCCCCTTAACAATATTCACCTGGAGGAGGGGAAACCCATATGGGGGAAGGACTGTACCCACTGTATGGCCTGTATCTGCCGGTGTCCTGTAGAAGCTATCGAATACGGGAAGCACAGCGCTGGGCTTCCCCGGTATTTCTTTCCGCAGAATTAACTTGTACAGCTGGCTAAAACCCTATATAATAGGTTGTAATAAAATAAATTCCCAGGGAGGCAAACCACATGGTACAAGGATTTCTGGCACGAGAATCGGAACGAGTGAATATGTCCGCGCGAAAGACCCTCTGTAAATTGATGGCGGTGGAAATATGTTTCCTGGCAGTCTACTTTTTTGGGAAGGACGCTCTTAATCTTAATGATCCGTCCTACGGCTCAATTGTATTATTTCTTGTTGTTTTAATTGGGATCTCACTGGCCCTCTGCGCGGTCAAGCTGATCGCCACCGGACGGATTGCCCAAAACGGCAGCAACCTGTATCTTCCTTATCAGGAGACGACACAGGCCGCTGCGGCAGACATCATTGATACGGAAGCCCTGGAGGGAAATATCCTGGTTGACGAATATATTGATCACTTCACAGATCCAAAGAAGGCGTCCGGGGAAAAGATTATTTTGACTCCCTCATATCTGCTGATCTGCGGGGTAAAGAACGGCCTGAGGGGCATGTCAAAGGTAACGGCCATCCCCCGGGATAAAGTCTGCTGGACATGCGCCCAGGTTGGCCAAAAAGGCGGCCCATTCATTGTCAGGCTGCTGATATTTACGGAAAAGAAACTGTACAGCTTAACTGGTACCGAGATCGACCACGTAGAGAATATCGCCAGTAAGCTTTATCAGTACATACCCAATATTTTCAGCGACTATGATCCATTTACCCTCTCGTATCAGTTAGAGGAGATCTTTGCTAAAAATCCTGCTGATTTCCTGAATATCTGTGCGAAGGAGAAAGAGCAAAAATCATTGTAAGCATTGAACATCCATGGAGACAAACAGTGCGTGCACCTGTGAATCCATATAAAAAAGCGCTGCCCGGTATGGAAGATCGTCAGGATCTTGTATCACGGGGCAGCGCTTTTTGCTATTTGTGCTGCGTATCAGTTGTATTGCTATATCAGTTATATTGCCAAAGCAGTTATATTACCGTACCAGGCAGGGCTTCTTCGGATCAAACTTCCAGCCCGGGATCAGATACTGCATCCCGATGGAATCATCCCTGCCGCCCAGGCAGTGATCTAAGTAAACCTGGTGGGCTTTCTTCACCTGATCCATATCCACTTCGATGCCGAGGCCCGGCTTCCTGGGAACCTCCACGCAGCCGCCCACGATCTGCAGAGGCTCTTTGGTCAGGCGCTCCAAGCCCTCCTGCCAGATCCAGTGGGTATCCAGGGCATTGTACTCGCCCGGCACCGCCGCGCCCACCTGGGTGAACATGGCCAGGGAGATATCAAAATGGTTGTTGGAGTGGCTGCCCCAGGTGTAGCCAAAGTCATGGCACATCTGCGCCACGCGCACGGAGCCGCTCATGGTCCAGAAGTGCGGGTCCGCCAGGATGATATCCACGGCCTGGGACTCTAAGGAGTGCCCCACCTCTCTCCAGTCGGTGGCGATCATATTGGTAGCGGTCGGGAATCCGGTGCGTCTGCGGAACTCGCTCATGATCTCTCGGCCGGAATATACGCCCTCAGCGCCGCAGGGATCTTCACAGTAAGTCAGGATGCCCTGCATGCCCTTCACATATTCCACGGCCTCCTCTAAGAGCCAGCCGCCATTGGGGTCCAGGTCGATCCTTGCATCCGGGAACTCCTTTTTCATGGCTCGGATCACATCCATCTCCTCGTTGCCCGCAAGCACGCCGCCTTTCAGCTTGAAGTCCTGGAAGCCGTATTTCTCCTGAGTTGCCTTGGCAAAAGCCACGATCTTATCCGCAGTCAGCGCTTCCTCGTGGCGGATGCGGTACCACTCACAGTCTGCATCCGGCTCCGCATCGTAAGGCAGGTCGGTCTTGTTGCGGTCGCCCACGAAGAATAAGTAACCCAACATCCTAACCTTGTCCCGCTGCTGTCCGTCGCCTAAAAGCTCGCACACCGGAACCCCCAGATGTTTGCCCAGCAGATCCAGGCAGGGAGCCTCGATCGCGGTGATCACATGGACGCCGGTACGCAGATCGAATGTCTGGTTGCCTCTCACATCTTCCTCGCCCCTCCCATCCAGGTACTTTTTAACCTTTAAAAGAGTGCTCTTGTACTCGGAGATCTTCGTGCCTTCCACCAGCGGGATGCACTCCTCAAGCGCCGCCGTGATCTTCTTGCCACCCGGGACCTCGCCTACGCCTGTCTCGCCGTTATCCGCGTGCAGGATCACAATGTTCCTGGTAAAATATGGGGCATGCGCGCCGCTTAGGTTCAGCTCCATACAATCCTTGCCTGCCACCGGGTAAACTTCCATTTTTGTGATCGTCGGTACCATAAAATATCCTCCTCCATAATGATGAAATTGATAATGAAATCTTGTTTCCTCTTTCCTGTCTGATTTCATTATAGCAAAGATATGAAATAAGTAAAATTAATAGTATTTAGATTTCCATTAGAATTTCTTATTGTGAGATTCGCAGGCCGGAGGTGGTTTCCGCATTTTTCAGCAATAGCAGCGAAGCCGGTCAGTTTACTTCCGCCCTCAAAACTGATATAATAGTGACACTTCTCGACAAATTATTTTTAAAAGGATGGTCATTTCATGAACGAAAAACTTGCCGCACTGAGCAAATTAAAAAAGCAGCTTCAGATCTTTAGTATCTTCTTTGTGGTCTGCGGAGTCGTTATCATTTTCCTGCTGTCTGCAAAACCTGTCACTGGTTTTATGTTGACCCTGGCGCTGATCGCTGTCTATCTGCTGCTATTCCGGCAGATGACCAAGGCTTATCGTCAGGCTGTGAAGCAGGCCATGCTGGAGGAGGGGCTGCGGCCTTTTCTGAAAAATATCTCTTATGAGAGGAAGGATGGCATCGACGGCAGCCTGATCCTGGGTGCGGGACTCCTCCCTAATGAGACTCCTAAAAACCTGTTGATCCGCGATACGGTCCAGGGTGACTATCAGGCTATGCCCGTGTTCCTCACCGACGTGACTACCAACTTCAAGTCTTTTAAAAGTCAGGCGAACGGGTCTGAAAAGGCCATGGTGGATTTTATGTCCGGCTGCTATTTTGACATCCGGCTCCGGGGGGATGGCGGGGACTTTATCCTCTGGCCGAAGGCACTGCTGCCGGAAAAGAGCAGAGAGCATTATTTTTCCAAGAAAACTGCAGCTCCGGCTCCGGGGCTTTTATCGGATGCTTTTCTGCTCTATTGGGAGCCCGGCAGGGACGCACCGGAGATTTCTGCTGAGGCGGAGAAGGCCATTCACCGCTTAAGCGAATACACCCCCGGCGAGGTGTGCGTCCAGGTTTCCGGAGGACATCTGCGTATCTTTATCCGCAGCCGGTTTTTGTTCACCTACCATATTCCGGGACGGACGGAGATGACCGCCAGGATCCTTTCCACCAATCCCTTTCCGGAGCTGCCCTATCTGCTGCGGGTGGCGGATGCCGTGATGAAATAAGCTTTAAAACTATGCCGCCTTCTTTGCCCGGTGCGCCTTCACCTCTTTATACACCGACCACACCAGCACACCGATCGCCACAAAGAAGAACACGTCGAAGATCGGACGCTTAAAGAATGCACCGAAGGACTTATACTGCATGATCCCGCGCCGCAGATAGGTCTCCAGCATCTCGCCTATCAAAAAACAAAGGACAAACGGCGTGGTGGGCAGGCTGAACTTGTGGTAGATATAGCCTACGACACCGAAGATCAGGATGGACTGCACGTCGAAGATCCGGTTGTTGGTGGCATAAGCGCCCACGCAGCACAGCACCAGGATCAGCGGAAGAAGGATGTGCTTCGGCACCTTTAACACCTGCACAAATCCCTTGATGCAGGTCCATTCCACCACCAGCATGATCAGCGTACAGATCATACAGGCTGCGAAGATCCCGTATACCACGTCCGCGTTCTTCACAAACAGCAGCGGTCCTGCGGACAACCCGTGGATCAGGAAGCCGCCCAACATCATGGCTGTAACGCCGTCACCGGGGATGCCAAGCACCAGGAGCGGGATCATGGCGCCGCCGATGGTTGCATTGTTGGCGGACTCGGTGGCTACCACGCCGTCGGGACAGCCGCGGCCAAACTCCTCCGGGTGCTTCGACATATTCTTGGCAGTCACATAGGCCAGCATCCCGGAGGTGGAACCGCCGATCCCCGGAAGGATACCGATCCCTGTGCCGATCAGGGACGAACGAAGGAAGTTGGGCAGGTGATAGATGAATTCCTGTATGCTGAAGCCAAAGCCTTTTACCCTTTTCACCGGAATGGTCTCCATCTTGCCATGCCCCATGCTCTCCGCGGTACACAGGATATCGGAGATCGCGAAGATACCGATCAGGGTCGGCAGTGTGTCAAATCCTGCCATCAGGTTCGCAGAGCCGAAGGTAAAACGGGCGGTGCCGTCGATAGGCGCCATGCCTACCAGTGTGAACATCAGGCCAAACAGTCCGGCTAAAAGCCCCCGCAGCATATTGCCGGAGGAGAGGATCGCCACCATAGTCAGGGCGAAAAAGCAGATGCCGAAGTTCTCCGCCGGAGTGAATTTCAGTGCGATATCCGCTAAAAGCGGAGCGCAGAACGTCAATATGATAAAAGAAAAGATGGAGCCCAGGGCGGAGAACACGATTCCAAGCCCCAGGGCTTTCATGGCTTCCCCCCGCTTTGCCATGGGATGGCCGTCAAAACAGGTGGCGATCGAAGACGCGGTCCCCGGCATGTTCAGCAGGATCGCGGAGATCAGTCCGCCTGAGATACCGCCGATATAAACAGCCACCAGCGTGTTCATCCCCAGGGACGGGGTCATGCTGAAGGTCAGGGGCAGCATGAGCGCCACCGCCATGGAGGCCGACAGCCCCGGAATCGAACCAAATACAATACCGATCGCAACACCGGCTACCATCAAAAAGATGGAGGTCGGATGCATGATACTAACAAACGCGTTTCCCAAAAGACCCAATGCCTGCATATCTCAATCCCTCCTATAAGTTAATCGTAAAGATCCCTGCCGGAAGCACGATCTTAAATCCATACCGGAACAAAAAGAACACGACCATTGTAAAGATCACATTGATGACCGCCAGCTTTAAGATATCCTTTTTTCCTCTCTCATCGTCCGGAGAAAGCACCAGCATCTGCAGCATCAAAAACGCCAGTGTTGAGATAATGAACCCAACCGGCTGAAGGATAAACACATAGATCAGTACCAGGATAATGCTTAAAAGCACCCTTTTGTAATCACAGTCCGGCAGATCAGACGCATCCAGGGCGGCTACCCTTGTTTTAAATTCCTTCAGGCTTAAAAATGTCAGAAGCGCCGCCAGCACAAGCGTCACACTGCCGATGCACAGCGGCATAAAATCCGGCCCGATATCCATTACCTTTGACTTGGGAAGCATCTTTGCCATCACGATCAGCGCGGATGACAGAATCATGAAAAATACCCCTACTACGATGTCTCCATACTTTTTAAAAAACATCTCCTTCTCTCCTTTTTCCTTGTATATTTGAGAGCTCCCACGCTCTTTTTTTACTATATCCTATAGCCGTTTTGCGTTCAATTAAGGTGGTATAAAGGAGGTGTAATTATCTGTTTATTTTTCTTAACACGCACTTTTATTTGTTTATTATGTTATAAAGCGCTTTATTATCAGATAACAATATAAGCACAGCCCTATTTTAATTCAATAGAACTGTGCTTATCTGTTGATTTCACTATTTGATTTTACTGTTTTTTACTGCTTATTTTTACTGCTTTATTCTGCTTTACTCTTCTTTAACTATTTTCCAATCCATTTTACAGAATGCCGCTTACTGAGCCAGCGCGTCTGCGATCCCTTTGATGGTGTTGAAGATCTCTTCGTCGTTCTTAGCGGAATCTGCTGCGCTTAAGTAGTAAGGCATCATATCCACGTTGGCAACTGCCTCTGCAGCGGTCGGGTCTGCAAGAATCTGCTGAACCAGGTTCTCATAGAAAGCGATCACATCGTCAGAAGTATCCTTCGGGAAATAGAAGGAGAAATCGCAGTCCGGATACACCAGGTTAACGCCCTGCTCCTTGAGGGTCGGGATGTCAGCGATCAGGTCATATCTCTCCTCAGAAGGCACGCCCAGGCATGCGAACTGGCCTGCTGCCAGATAGTCTTTACAGTTGATGTAAGCGCCCGGCATCAAGTCAACCTGACCGGACAGCATCGCTGCGATCTTGTCAGAGTTGGAACCCACGTCCACGATATCCAGATCAATACCGGCCTGTTTCTCGAACTCCAGGATCTCATAGTATGTATAAGCGCCAACCTCGGTACAGGCCTTTAACTGGCCCGGAGCCGCTTTCGCTGCCTCGATAAATGCGTTTAAGTCTGCATATTTCTCCGGATTCACATACAACTGCTGTGCCGGGTCCTTTGCAAAGGTCGGTCCCAGCTTGAACGCGGTGTAGTTGTAATCTGTAACGCCGGCGATATTGGCAACGTTTACCAGATTGTGCCCGTACAGGAAGGTATGTCCGTCCGGCGCTGCGGAAAGGACCTGGTTTGCCGCTACGGAACCGGCTGCGCCGTTTGCATTTACAACGATAAAGTCATGGCCTGTAAGCTCTTTTGCGTACTGTGCGAAAACTCGGGCGGAAAGGTCCGTATTGCCGCCTGCTCCTGCCGGAACCACAATGGAAACAGTCGTGCTAGGCTCCCAGGCTGTTGCCGTGGCCTCAGCCGCGCCTGCTGCATCGCCAGCCTCCGCTTTTGCTGCCGTAGTTGCTGCCGCGGTGGTGGCTGCTGCCTTATCAGATCCGCCGCATCCTGCAAGCCCCATTACCATTGCGCCAACCAATACTGTTGCTAACACTCTCTTTTTCATAGATATCTCTCCTTCTCTTTTTCCGGATGCTTCATGCACCCTGTTCTCCCTTATATATAACCTCGCCCAAGCGAGAGCATATATCCTGTTGTTTCCTGTCAATTTAAATTTTGCTACGCCTTTCTTTTAGCAACAAAGGCTTTATATTCTTTCATCACAGACCATACCAGCACACCCACGGCGATAAAGAAGAATACGTCGAATATGGGCCTCTGGAAAAATGCCCCAAAGGATTTGTACTGCATGATGCCGCGTCTTAGATAAGTCTCCAGCATCTCGCCGATCAAAAAGCAGAGCACAAACGGCGTAGTGGGCAGGCTGAACTTGTGGTAGATATAGCCTACGACACCGAAGATCAGAATGGACTGCACATCGAAGATCCGGTTGTTGGTGGCATAAGCGCCTACGCAGCACAGCACCAGGATCAGCGGGAGCAGGATGTGCTTCGGCACCTTCAGTACCTGTACAAAGCCCTTGATACAGGTCCATTCCACCACCAGCATGATCAGCGTGCAGAGGATACATGCAGCGAAGATCCCGTAAACCACGTCCGCATTTTTCACAAACAGCAGGGGGCCTGCGGACAGACCGTGGATCAGGAAGCCTCCCAGCATCATGGCCGTTACGCCGTCGCCGGGGATACCAAGTACTAACAGTGGGATCATAGCGCCGCCGATGGTCGCATTGTTGGCGGACTCCGTAGCTACAATACCGTCCGGGCAGCCTGTCCCGAATTCCTCCGGATGCTTGGACATGTTTTTGGCTGTTACGTAGGACAGCATACCGGAGGTGGACCCGCCGATTCCCGGAAGGATACCGATCCCGGTACCGATCAGAGCGGAACGCAGGAAGTTCGGCAGATGATAGATAAACTCCTGGACGCTAAAACCGAAGCCTTTTACTTTCTTGATCGGAATGGTCTCCAGCTTGCCGTGTCCCATCTGCTCTGCGGTACACAGGATATCGGAGATCGCGAAGATACCGATCAGGGTCGGCAGCGTGTCGAAGCCTGCCATCAGGTTTGCGGAGCCAAAGGTGAAACGGGCGGTTCCGTCGATGGGCGCCATGCCGATAAAGGTAAACATCAGGCCGAAAAGTCCGGCCAGCAGACCGCGGAGCATATTTCCCGAAGACAGGACCGCTACCATGGTCAGAGCGAAAAAGCAGATACCAAAGTTCTCAGCCGGAGTGAACTTAAGCGCAATATCCGCTAAGAGCGGCGCGCAGAAGGTCAGGATCAGGAATGAGAAGATGGAACCCAGCGCCGAGAACACGATGCCCAGTCCCAGGGCCTTCATAGCCTCGCCTTTCTTCGCCATGGGATGTCCGTCAAAACAGGTTGCAATGGAGGAAGCCGTACCCGGCATGTTCAGTAAGATCGCCGAGATCAGTCCTCCGGAGATACCGCCGATATAAACAGCCACCAGCGTATTCATTCCCAGGGACGGGGTCATGCTGAAGGTCAGCGGCAGCATCAGCGCCACAGCCATAGAGGCCGACAGTCCCGGGATGGAGCCAAATACAATACCAATCGCCACACCGGCTATCATCAGAAGGATGGAAGCCGGATTCATGATACCTACAAAAGCGTTGCCTAAAAGTCCTAATGCCTGCATAATCTTTCTCCTCCCCCTTAAATGTTGATGGTAAATATACCGGCCGGCAGCACGATCTTGAATCCGTAACGGAACAAGAAGAATACTACCAGGGTAAATATCACGTCGATCACTGCCAGTTTAATGATATCTTTCTTACCCCGTTCATCATCCGGAGATAATACCAGCATCTGGAGCAGGAGGAACACCAGCGTGCAGACGATAAATCCAACCGGCTGCAGCATAAACACGTAGACCAGTACCAGCAGGATACTTGCCAGGACCCGTTTGTAATCACAGTCCGGTATGGACGCCGCATCGATCTCCTTCACATTCACCTTGAAGTTCTTAATGCTCAAAAACAGCAGGAGCGCCGCCAGAACGAATGTGATCACCCCGATGACCATCGGCATAAAATCAGGCCCGATGTCCATGACCTTTGACTTTGGAAGCATCTGCGCCATAACAATCATGATTGCAGATAACACCATAAAAAATATCCCTACCACGATGTCACCATACTTTTTGAAAAACATGTTTCCATCCCCTTTTCTTATTGAATTTCTGTCTCTTTCCCTGTTGCAGAATTTCAATTATTTTCTCTGCTGCTAATGTATCACAGTTTTTATAAGAAGTAAAATTAATGATATTTAGCTTTCTCTTAATTATTTTAAGCGAATTTTACCGCACCAATGCGGGCTTTTTGGAATCAAACTTCCAGTTCGGAATCAGATACTGCATCGCCATGGCGTCGTCCCGGTCATGATCTGGAAGCCGGTTATAAAGCCGGTTGGCTTCCATCACCCGGTCCATATCGATGGTCACACCCAGCCCCGGTTTTTGGGGAACCTCAAGATATCCGTCTGCGATCTGCGGCGTATCCTTTAGGAGGTTCTGGCCATCCTGCCAGATCCAGTGGGTGTCCAAAGCCGTCGGATTACCGGGCGCCGCCGCTGCCACATGGGCAAAGGCAGTCAGGGTAATGTCAAAATGGTTGTTGGAATGGCTGCCCCAGGTCAGGCCCCAGTCATTTAAGATCTGGGCCATCCTCACGCTGCCGCCAAATCCCCAGAAATGCGGATCAGCCAGCACGATATCCACAGATTTTAAGGCTGCCGCATGGTAAAACTGCCGCCAGTCTGTAGCGATCATGTTGGTAGCCACCGGAAGGTTTACGGCATTCTTAAATTCCGCCATGACCTCACGGCTGCTAAAGCCGGACTCCGGGCCGCAGGGATCTTCTATGTAGGTCAGCACCCCTTCCATGGGCTTGCAGATCTCAATGGCTTCCTTCAGGCTCCAGGCCCCGTTGGGATCGATATTGATCCGTCCTTCCGGAAACTGCTTTTTCAGCGCCCGGACCGCCTCCATCTCCTCCGCGCCTTTTAAGACACCGCCCTTTAACTTGAAATTCTTAAACCCGTACTTTTCGTTCAGCACACAGGCCTGCTCCACAATGCGCTCCGGGGTCAGCATTTCCTGTCTCCGAAGACGGAACCAGGCGTCGCTGCTGCCGCTTTCATCCAAATAGTCAAGAGCTTCTGCCCTTTCCTTATCGCTGACATAAAAAAGATAGCCCAGGGTCTCCACCTTGTCCCGCTGTTTCCCATCGCCCAACAGCTCGCACATGGGGAGATCCAGGTACTGTCCCAGCAGGTCTAAGAGCGCGCACTCAATGGCCCATTCAGCCTTTACCACAAATTTCAGCTTACTGATATCCAGGCTCTGGATCCCTTCCCCATCATCCTCCTCGGCCCGCGTGGACGCCTTGTGGATGCTGTCAAGGATCGCCCGGTATCTGCCCACAGGCTGTCCCACTACCAGGGGGATACAGCTTTTCAGCGCGTCGCAGGTGTAGTCTCCTCCATGGATCTCGCCGATGCCCGTATGTCCCGCGCTGTCTTTTAGGATCACTAAGTTCCTGGTAAAGTACGGGGCGTGGGCTCCGCTCAAAGTCATAAGCATACTGTCATAGCCGGCAACCGGGATGACCTGCATCTCCGTTACGGCCGGGGTTCCTTTTTCCATTTTCCAATCCTCCTGAATCATTTTACTTCACTGTTAAAATCTGATATAATAATGATGTTGGGGTCAAAAAGTCTTTTGACCCCTATGATACCGGATTACTCCGCACTTCGTACTTCCGTAATCCTCAAAAACATTCATAATCCGCTCATTTTTCTACGAAAAATGGCTGCTTATTCATGTTTTTGGCGGGTCCCAAGGTTAGAAGTCCTCTTGCAAGCAAGCTTGCATCGGACTTCTGACCTTTTGCCCCTGGTATCATAATAATAAAAGTTTACCGGTAATTAATCCAATATTTATATCTGATTGGAACAATCACATTTGCTTATAGACAGGTCAAGAGATCAATCCAGAGGTGACGGTTGTGGATGTTAAGTACTTAAATTATGTTCTGGCGATTGCCGGACGGCGTAACATGACAAAGGCGGCGGAGGACTTATTTGTCTCCCAGTCCTCCTTAAGCCAGTACATCTCCAGGCTGGAGCAGGAACTGGGGACCCCGCTGTTTGTCCGCAATAAGAACGAACTGAGCCTGACTCCCGCAGGGGAACTGTATGTGGAAGCTGCAAAAAAGGTCGTAAAGATCCAGAAGGAGCTGTATCAGAATATTGACAGCTTAAACCAGCGCGGGCATATCACAGCCGGCGTCACCTCCAATTTCGGCCTGCGGATGCTCTCGGAGATCATCCCCCAGTTCCGGCAGCAGTACCCGGAAGTCACCATTGAGATCACGGAGACCAATCTTCCGGGACTGAAAAAGCTTTTGATGGAGGAGAGCATTGACCTGGGGATCGCCGCCGAGGTGAACCAGGTGCCGTTTGAGAGCCAGACCCAGGTGCTGCGCAAAGAGGAAGTGTTCTTTGCAATCCCCCGTGTGCATCCTTACGCTCAGAGCCACCCCTCCGGCATCATGACCCTGGAGGACTTAACCGGATATTTTTCCCGGGACAATTTCCTTTTATCAAAAAAAGGATCTTCTTTAAGGCTCCTTAGCGACCAGGTATTTGACTCCTGCGGCTTCTCCCCCAGCGCCTTCTGCGAGACCAACAGCATCTCCGCCACCCGGAATATGATCGCGAAAAATGCGGGCGTGGCCTTTATCGGGGAATCCTGCTCCGTGGACCGGGAACATATCGCATACTACTCCATGTCCCCGGCTCTCTACCGGCTGAACGTGGTCATCTGCCGGAAGGGCTGGGTACAGAACGAGCCTGAAAAGCTGTTTATGAAATTTATTCTGGATTATTTTAAGTTAAATACCGAACAGCCTTATATGGCGGAGAACTACTCGCTGACCAGGCAGCCCTGACAGGCCGCAACCGCTGCATGACGGACGGGCCTCCCTGACGGCAGGTTCACAAGATAAACGCGGAGGTGTTCCATGGATACAAAACAGATTGAATATATCTTAAAGATTGCAGAAGAAAATAACATCACCAAAGCGGCGGAAAAACTGTTTATCACCCAGTCCGCCCTAAACCAGCAGCTTTTAAAGCTTGAAAAGGAACTGGGCACCCCGCTGTTTCACCGTTCCCGCGCCAACTGGGGGCTGACCGAGGCGGGACGCATCTATGTGGAAGGGGCGAAGGCCGCCCTCCAGATCAAGAAGACCACTTACAACCAGATCTACGATGTCGCCAACGCAAAACGGGGCCATCTGTCCATCGGACTGACCCCCGGCAGGGGACTGCGCATGTTCACAGCGATCTATCCGGAGCTGCACCGCAGCTACCCCAACCTGGAGGTGAAGCCAATCGAGATGCGGGTGCGCGCCCAGCAGACGGCGATCGCCAAAGGGGAGATCGATGTGGGATTTATGACGCTCCATGAAAAAGACCGGACCAACGACGTCTATGTCAATCTGGGCACCGAGGAGCTGATGCTGATCATCCCCTCTGGTCATCCGGTGGCCTCCAAAGCGGCCCCTGCCGGGGAACCGTTTGCCACACTTGATATCCGGGAGCTGAAATATGAGCCGTTTGTGCTGATGGACAAGAATTCCACCCTGCGGGCTGTATGTGACACCATATTTGACCGGGCGGGCTTTGCTCCCAACATCCTGTTTGAGACCAACAATACCGGAGGTATCGTGTCCATGGTGGAATCTACCCTCTGCTGCGGCATCATCCCCGGCTACTATGTGCGCACCCCCTCGCCCGGGGTCGCCTGCTTTTCCCTGACCGGCCATCCCACCTGGGATATGGCTGTCAGCTACAGCTACAGCGCATATTTAAGCTCCGGCGCCAAGGAATTCATCCGGTTGGCGAAAGAATACTGGGCGTGAGAATGCATCCGTGCAGCAAAGAAATATCCGGCGCAAAATCCACTCGCCCGGCGAAGAAATATCCGGCATGAGAATGCCGCTTTCAGGAGGTAACAAAAATCAAACAGAAATCAAATTTCAGCGAGTTCGCCCGGTACGCGGCGCTCAACGTCATAGGCATGATCGGCCTGTCCTGCTACATTCTGGCCGACACTTTTTTTATTGCAAAGGGGCTGGGGGCGGACGGGCTTGCGGCACTCAACCTGGCGATCCCGATCTACAGCTTCGTCCACGGAAGCGGCCTGATGTTCGGTATCGGCGGCTCTACCAAATATTCTGTTTTCCGGGGACAGAAGGCGTATAAAAACGCAGATCAGGTGTTTACCAATACCGTATATTTGACCGCAGCTCTGGCTGCGGTATTTGTTGTGGCGGGCCTGTTCCTGCCCGGGACCATCACCGCGCTTCTTGGGGCCAATGCAGAGATTTTTGATATGACAAGGATCTATCTGAAGGTCGTCCTTTTATTCGCCCCGGCTTTTATGATGAACGACGTCCTGATCTGCTTTGTGCGCAATGACGGCAATCCACGACTTGCCATGACCGCGATGCTGGCCGGGAGCATGTCCAACATCCTGTTGGACTACATCTTTATCTTCCCCTTTGGCATGGGCATCTTCGGCGCGGTACTGG
This sequence comes from Clostridium sp. AN503, assembly GCF_040719375.1. NCBI lineage: Bacteria > Bacillati > Bacillota > Clostridia > Eubacteriales > Clostridiaceae > Clostridium > Clostridium sp. AN503. Next base: position 108,381 of record NZ_JBFDTP010000001.1, read on the forward strand.
CAACCGGGTTCGCCCCGGTCATCAGCATGGGCGTCCTCTCCATCCACCGGATCAAAAAACAGAACTGCTTTCATTATACGAAAGCAGTTCTGTCCAGGTCCTTATCCGTCCAGACCCTCTCCCTGGGTTTTCCTTCCCTGATCACGGAGGTAGCGGGCGGTATTGTCATTATCATATTTAATGTACTGATCATGGGGATCGAGGGAAATATCGGCGTCGCCGCCTACGGTGTGATCGCCAATCTGTCCCTTGTGATCACATCCATCTGTACCGGCATCGCCCAGGGGATGCAGCCGATCACCAGCCGCGCTTACGGGCATGGTGACAAAAAGGGGATGCACCAGGTCCTGAAATATGCGGTATGCACTTTGCTGCTCCTCTCCTGCAGTATCTACCTGGCTGTCTTTCTATTTGCCGGGCCGATCACCGCGGTCTTTAACAGCGAAAATGATATGCAGCTTCAGCAGATCGCCGAGGCGGGACTAAAACTGTATTTTATCTCCATACCCTTCGCCGGGTTCAATATCGTGCTTTCCATGTTCTTCACCTCGGCGGAAAAAGCCATTCCGGCCCAGGTGGTCTCTCTGCTGAGAGGATTCTTCCTGATCATACCCGCCGCCTTTATCCTGGCCGCTCTGGCCGGAACCACCGGGGTATGGCTGGCGGTTCCGGTGACGGAAGGGGTTGTAGCGGCGGTTGGGGGCATCTTGTATCTCAGGAACAGGACTTGACCGGGGTCAGCAGGTTCCCTTTTTCATCGAACGCAAGCTCCTGCGGCTCATCCAGGGCCACAATGCCCGGATATTTCCCGTTCTTCACGTCCTCGTAGTAAGATTCGGACAACATGATCTGATCGATGTGGAGGCTGTTGGCGATGCGGACCACTCTGGCATGGTCCGTGTCAATCTTGTTGCAGGTCCTGATACAGATCTGTATGGCCTCCTTGTCATTTGCCACAACACAGGGGATCCGGGCGGAAGCCAGTACCGTGCTGGTGATGCAGTTGGGGTACATCTTCTCCACGTCCATCTCGTCGAAGATCTTTTTGGTGATGGCGGAGGCCAGCCCGCAGCCAAGTGCATTGCCATGGGAGGCTTCGCTTAAGTTCAAAAAGCAGGTTCTCTGTACCTTAATCCCGCCGGATGCATAGGGGGTCGAGAAGGTTCCCGTGATATTGGGGTCCACGCCGGTCCCGCTGTAATTCTTACCGATCTCATCTACCACCAGCACATCTGTCTCTCCCACGATCAGCTTCGGCATATTGGAAAAAGCGTATTTTAAAAGCTCCGGTTCTCTTTTTAGAATATCCTTTGCCAGGATCGCCTCAATCCTGCATGTCTCGTCGTAAGCATTTTCAATGCAGGGGACCGCAAATAATATCCTGGCTTTTTCAAGGACCACCTTTGCCATGGTCGGGATATTCTGTGCGATCACATCCATGCCGTCGCCGTGGACTAAGGACGCGCCCGCCTGTTTCCCCAGGCCGACCGTCATCATCTTGCAGGGGCCGCTCTCGTAGGGACCGCGGAATGCATTATGGGGTTTTAAGCGGCAGGAAACGATGATACCGTCCGCCTCATATGCATGTTTGTCCAGATAGACCTTCTTTCCACGCTCGGAAACGCCCAGCTCTACTACCTCCATGGAGGATTTGATCGGACAGCCCATGGTCTCGGGCGTGATCTGATAGCTGGCTAAGACCTCCAGCTGCCCCTCCGCCGTCGCGCCGCCGTGGCTTCCCATGGCCGGAACGATAAACGGATGCGCGCCCTTTTCTTTTACAAAATCCACGATGGCTTTGGTAATGATATCCACATTGCGGATCCCGCGGCTTCCTGCGGTGACCGCAATGGTCATACCGGGTTTTATCAGGGAGGAGAACTGCTCCTGCCCCATCTGCTCATAGATCACACCGGGAATCTCATCTGCCGGGATCACATCCCGCGGGAAGTCCTGTCTTGCGTGGAACATTCTGGGTATGGGCGTGTCCGCCAAAAGCCTGGTGACCATGCCTCCTGATGTTACTTTCATAAGTTTATCCTCCCTATCGTTCTGCTTTATGCCGCTGTGCGTTTTGCCAGGGCGCCTTTTATCTGTTTATACGCAGTCCATGCCACCATGAACATGGTGAATACCAGGAATACTGCCGCGATCGGAGATTTGAAAAATGCCCAGAAGCTGTTGTTGGAGTACATCAGCCCACGGATCAGGTTCTCCTCTACTACCGTCCCCAGCACAAATCCAAGGATCATCGGCGCCTGGGGGAATTTGTGTTTCATCATAAAGAAGCCGATCACACCGAAGATCAAGGATGTCCACACATCAAACATGCTGTGGTTTGTTCCATATGTACCCACTATACAGAGCACCAGTACCACCGGCAGAAGAATATACTTCGGCACAGCCAGCACCTTGATGAACAGACGGATTCCGCCGTATTCCACGATCAGCATCAGGATCGTTGCGATCAGAAACGCAGCAAAGATTCCGTATACCAGCTTTCCACTGTTCTTAAACAGCAGCGGACCAGGAGCGATCCCGTGCAGGGTCAATCCTCCCAGGATCATCGCAGTGACCGTATCTCCCGGGATACCCAGGGTCAGAAGCGGGATCAGCGCGCCGCCGATGGACGCATTATTGGACGTCTCCGTAGCGATCACACCGTCAATAATACCGGTACCGAATTTCTCCGGATGTTTGCTCTGCTGCTTTGCCACACTGTACGCCACAATATTGGACGTAGCGCCGCCGATGCCAGGCAGGATGCCAATTCCGATCCCCAGCAGTGCGGAGCGGATAAAGTTTACGAACTGTTCCTTAAATTCTTTCATGGTGATGCCAAAGCCTTTGATCTTACAGCTCATCACCGTGGATTCCTTTGCCTTGATCCCATCGGCTCCCACCTTCAGGATCTCAGCCACCGCAAACAGGCCGATCATGACGGGAAGCTACTGAAACCCATTTTCCAGATCCTGGATGCCAAATGTAAAACGCTCCGCTCCTCCGATGGATGCAATTCCAAACAGAGAAAAGGTGATCCCTGCAATACCGCTCATCAGTCCTTTTAAAAGATTGTCCCCCACCATGGCGCCGATCATGGTCAGCGCAAACAGGCAGATCGCAAAATACTCATAGGGTCCGAACTTGAGCGCGATCTTTGCCAGGGACGGGGCGATGAAGATCAACGCGACGATAGAGAGGATCGTACCTAAAAAAGAATACAGGATCCCAACGCCAAGCGCGCGTCCGCCTTCTCCCCGTTCCGCCATCGGAGCACCGTCAAAGGTAGTCGCAACCGACGACGGCGTTCCCGGTATTTTCAAGAGGATCGCAGAGATCAGGCCGCCTGACGTACCGCCCACATACAGCGCCACCAGCATGGAGATGCCGTTGAGCGGGGACATGGAGAAGGTGAGAGGCAGGCACAGCGCAACGCCCATGGTAGAGGTCAGCCCCGGGATGGAGCCAAAAATAATACCGATCACAACTCCGATCAATATAACACTGACCGTGCTAATATTCAATACTGAAATCAATCCTTCCATTGCCATATCCAATCCCTCCTTATAGTATGCCTGTCGGCAGGATCAATGAAAATACATTGACGAACAATGCATTGACTGCAACAGGAATCACAACCGACAACACAACAAACAGGATATAATTCTTTTTGCTCCTGTACTCTGCCGGAACAAACAAAAGCATCTGAATCATCATGTACACCATGGAAGAAATGACAAAACCTATGGGTTTCAGCATAAATACATAAACGAACAAAAGGACCAGCGTTGCGAAAAAACCTTTGAGATTGATGCCCGCCTCTTTCTCCCCATCATCCTTCATGGTGATGTTGGAAACCAGCAGGAGCGCACTGATCAGCACCCACACAGTACTGCACAGCTTGGGCATGAAATCCCCGCCCTGTCCCATCGCCGCGCCTACTTCAATGCTCTGCGAAGCAAACCACAGGGCAATCCCTGCGATCAGTAAAACCATGCTGAGTATGACCTCTGACAACTTTTTTGTACTCATGTTTCTCTCCTCTCCTAAAAATAATTCCGGCAGATTTCCCACCTGCCGGAATCATCATTCCCTAATTATTTTGCAGAGAAATCAACGTTTTTGAGCAGCTCATCTATCTCGGCATATTTTGCCAGCCCTTCTTCTCCAGGAAGGAATGTGGGTGCCTGATAGTAGGATGCATAGATCTGATCCTGATACTCTTTATCATTCTCGATGATATCTTTCAGCGCATTGTTGAACTGGCTCACCAGAGCATCGTCCGTTCCCTTCGGGAATGCGATGAAATAGTAGAACGGAAGCTTGATCTCCTCATATCCAAGGTTATGGATCGCTTTGATATCGATGCCCTCATCCGCAACTACCAGATCCATCTCTCCATCCATCGCCAGCGGGACCAGGGTTCCCTCTTTTACATAATCCTTGATCGATCCGTAAGCAGCCAGGATCACATCCACATGTCCGCCTAACAGTGCAGCCAGACGGTCTGCGGCAGAACCTGCATCTACGATATTGATGTCAAATCCTGCATTTTTCATCTGCATTGCCACCGCATAGGAAGTTGCACCGGTCTGCGCCGCCATCTTTAACTCGCCCGGATGGCTCTTGGTGTACTCCATCAGCTCTTCTAAGGAATTGATGCCCAGTGAAGAGTTGACCGTCACCACGTTTCCTGCGCTCTGGCCTGCGATCGCCGCAAAGTTATAAGCGTCAAGGCCGTAGTCGGTCGCCCCGCACGCTTTGTTTACCAGAAACGCCGTATGGTAAAATACTGCCGAGCTTCCGTCCGGCTCCGCGTCCTTCACCTGGCGGGTTCCGGTGGCACCGCCGTTTCCGTTTACGTTAGATACCACGAAGTTTGCAGGCAGCTTCTCAGACAGCTTCTGTGCCAGAAGCCTCGCATTGAAATCAGTATCGCCTCCGGCGCTGGCCGGCACGATGATCTCCACATTCTTAGGCCATTTTACTTCTGCCGCCGCATCGCCTGCCGCGCTTTCCGTGCCGGATGCCTTTTCTGTTCCCTTAGAGCTTCCTCCGCATGCGGTTGTGGTACATGCAAGCGCCGCCGCCATCACCAGACATAAAAACCTTTTTTTCATACCTTTACCTCTCCTTTGTTAATGAATTTCTTTATTGACATTTTCTTAACTGGTGCTATTATATACCATATATATCAGTATGTAAAATTACTAGTTTTTCTTTTTCTCTTACTTTTACTTCTAACACACTGCCGCAGAAAGGAGTCCTTTTATGGATTTAAAACAAATCGAGTATATCGTCACTATCGCGGAGGAACGCAATATCACACGCGCCGCTGAAAAGCTTTTTCTCACCCAGTCCGGCTTAAACCAGCAGCTTTTAAAGCTGGAACGTTCCCTTGGCACGCCTTTATTTTACCGTTCTCACGGAGACTGCCGCCCCACGGAGGCCGGTGAGATCTATTTGGAGACTGCCCGGGAGATGCTGCGCATGAGGAGGGAGGCATTCAACCGGATCCACGACATTGTAGAGAGCAAAAAAGGCTCTCTGTCGGTAGGATTTACACCCGGAAGGGGCGTCGCCATGTTTTCTGCCGTCTACCCTGCGTTCCACCATGCCTATCCGGATGTCATCGTGGAGCCGATGGAGCTGAGTGTCCACAACCAGCAGAAACTGATCGCCCAGGGGAATTTAGATATCGGTTTTATGACTCTCCGGGACAATGATAAGACGAACGACCACTACATAGACATTGCGGAGGAGGAGATCATCCTGGCGATCCCCAGGAATTATCCGCTTGCTGAGCTGTCCATCCCCACAGCTTCCGAGCATTCCGTCATAGACATCTCACATTTTAAATACGAACCCTTTGTCCTGATGTACAAGGAATCCACGATCCGCTCTCTGGTCGATTCCATTTTCCAGGAAGCCGGCTTCACCCCTCATGTACTTTTTGACACCAGCAACACCGGGACCATCGTAACGATGATCCGCTCCATGCTCTGCTGCGGCATCATCCCCTACTATTACTACAAGCAGAATCCCGAAGGAATGTCCTGCTACCACCTCCCGTCCCACCCCAGCTGGCACATCGCCGTCAGCTACAAAAAAGGTGTTTACCTAAGCAACGCAGCCAAAGAGTTTATCCGTCTGGCTACTGAATTCTGGAACAATGTCTGACAGCCTGGGGCGAGGTATTTTAAGATCATAGAACATGAGACAAGTACAGCGCCGGCAAAATAGCCGGCGCTGCATGGGAGAATTTTATCTAACAAAAATCAGCCTGGCAGTACATGACGCGTCCGCCTTTCATTGTCCATTGCGGAACCAAAATCTGTGTTCCGCAAAATGTATGTCCGGCAAAATCCCTGTGATCCACTTTCCTTTTTTTTAACTTAAAAATCGCAAGATCGGCAGTGGTTTTGCTCTCCAGAGAGACCAGATCCATTCTTCCAAGCACGCGCGCCGGATTTAGGGTTACTGTGTCCAGAACCTGCTCCAGACTCATGCCCATGTCAAGATACCGGCTCATGATCCGTGGCAGGCTGTGGAGCGGCTGCGTGTAACATGAGGAGCTGTTGATATCAGAACTGATAATATCCGGGTAAAATCCCTGCTCCAGCGCTTTTTTACAGACATCCAGGTCATAGTTTTTTCGTCCGTTACTGGCATCAAACAGCACCCCGCGCCCCCTTGCCTTCTGCAATCCGCTCCTCACCCTTCCCTCATTATCCAGAATCGTCTCGCCTATGGACTGATAGGCATGGCAGATCACATCACCTGGCCGCAGTCTTGCAGCAAGATGTTCCAGAGGAATGGATGGATTTGTAATATGTACAATCACATTGCAGTTCAACTTTTCTGCCAGACCTACAGTTGCCTCCAGAGATTCCTCCGCTTCCTTTCCTTCAATAATCCCTTTAGACAACCTGGTTTTCAAACCAACCAGATTGTCGGGATACTTTCTGAACAAGGCTTTTATCTTCTCTGTATCAAAATACCGCGCCTCCAGATTTTCCGGATACTGATCCGTTCCCTGTCCGCCGCTGGCTGTCAAAAGAGCATTCAAAATCCGGACATCGCTGTATGCCATCACACTTTTTCTGTATAACTCATAATTTGCCGCCCCACAGCTTCCGCCATCCACCACCGTGGTGATTCCACAGGGGAATGATGCCACATCCGGATTCACCCCGTTTTCTGTACCATGATTAAAATAATGTACATGGTAGTCAATCAGTCCTGGGGTCACGATACAGTCAGATGCATCCACCGTGATAATATCCGTCCCCTCCAGCCGCTCGGCAAGTACGCCGTCCTGCACAGCCAGATCCCGGAGTTCAAAGCAGTGAAGCTGCGGATTATAAACTTTTCCGCCTTTTATCAAACATGCACTCACGCTGTCACTCCTTATTTTGCTGCTTCGATTGCTGCATTCAGTTCATTTACAAGTTCTTCGCCAAGGTTCTCTTTTACCATGTCGTAGACAACTGCTGCTTTTTCTTTCAACTCTGCCATGACTGCATCGTCCAGGGTGATGATCTCACATCCCGCGTCTTCGCAGGTTTTTTTATAAGAAGCAATGCTCTCATCTGCCTGTGCATTTGCATACGCAACTGCCTCTGCCGCACATTCATCCACTAAAGTCTTCACATTTTCCGGAAGGCTCTGGTACAAATCGTTGTTCATGAAGAACGTGATAATGTGCCCGATATGGTTTGTCTCAATCACGTATTTTTGAACTTCCTGCATGTTATTTCCGACAATATTCATGTAAGGATTTTCCTCGCCGTCGATGGTGCCCTGCTGCAGGCCCATAAAAACCTCCGTAAACTGCATGGGAGTGGCTGCTGCTCCCAGTGCATTCCAATATGCAATATGATATTGGTTTGTCATAACACGAATCTTCTGACCAGACAGATCTGCCAGGGAATGAACCGCCTTGTTGCTGGTCAATTCACGGAATCCCGCGTCCGAATAGCCTAACATCTGGATGCCGCCTTTATTATTAAACTCGTTCATTCTGTCTGTAAAATCACCCTGCAACACCGTTCTCATCTGCTCAACATTTTCAAAGAGATTTGGCATGTCAAAGATCGCATATTGGGGAATAAAATCAACCAAGTCTGTGGTCATGCCGCTCCCCATATCAATAGAACCACCAATTACAGCCTCCGTAAACTCTGTGGTATTGCCCAACTGACCGCCCGGATAGATGTCAACTGTAACCTTGCCGCCGGTGCGCTCATTCAAAAGCTCAGAAAATTTCTCTACCATCATATAATTGATCGTAGTCTCTGCAACGGTCATTGCTGCGGTCCAGTGATATTCAGGATAATCCTCACTGGATGCGGTCTGACCGCCATCTGATGCATCCTTCCCAGCTGTGGTTACCGCCGGAGCCTGGCTGTCTGCGCTCCCGGAAGAGGAAGATCCGCAAGCGGTCAGGGATGCTGCCATAGTTACTGCCAAAATTACTGATAATGTTTTCTTCATAATCATATATTCTCCTTTTCTATTTATATCTGCCCAGGACTTTTTAGCCCAAAATACTGGGCAAGAACATACTGAGCTGTGGAACAAATGTAATTAACATCAATGAAATAAAAAATGCAATTAAAAACGGAACTGTAGCCCTGGCCAAACGCAATACCGGAATCTTGGTCATGCCGGATGCCACAAACAAATTGATACCCATGGGCGGCGTAACCATGCCGATTGCCAGATTGCAGGTCATGATAATACCAAAGTGAACCGGATCCACACCCACTGCCGTCGCGATCGGCACCAGAATCGGGGTTAGAATCATAATATTCGGTATATTGTCGATAATCATACCGCACACCAGCATAATCATATTCATAATCAGCAGGATCACAATGGCATTGTCGGAAACAGACAATACCGACTGGCTGATAGACTGTGGGTAACGCAGCATGGTTAAGCATCGCGCAAACGAGGTTGCCGCTGCAATCACAAACAGGATATTGACGTAGGTTTTTGCCCCTTTCATAAATACCTGCCCCAAATCACGTATGCGGATGCTTTTATAAATAAAGATGCACACAAACAGCCCGTAGAACACACTGATAACCGCAGACTCCGTCGGACTGCAGATTCCGGAATAAATGGTTCCCAGAATAATTACCGGTGTAAGCAGCGCCCAGAAACATTCTTTTAATAACGGCAGGAATCCTTTTGCACGAATCTTCTCATAATTCTTCTGGAGCTTTTCTTTATCCTCGCCGTGGCGCCTGCAATATATCCAGCTGTAAAACATCAGGCTAACTCCGATCAGAATGCCAGGAACTATCCCTGCGGTAAACAGTCTGGAAGGCGAGGCATTCGCCGCAGCCGCATACACGATGTAAGAAATACTGGGCGGGATAATTACGCCCAACCCGCCTGCAACCGTTACGATTGCGGCGGCGAAAATCTTTTCATAGCCCATGCTCACCAGAAATGGAATCGTCATGGCCCCCACGGCAGAAACCGTTGCCGGTGACGAGCCGGAAATAGCCGCATAAAACATGCATGTTACGATAACAGCGCAGGGAAAACCTGCAGTTTTATTGCCGATAAAATAGGCAAAGAAGTTAAAAAGCTTTTCAGATATACCGCCCTCTGCCATAATCATGCCGGATACCATAAACAGCGGCACTGCCAGAAGGGTAAAACTGTTCATGCCTGCAAACATACTTCGCGCCACATCCACGGAGCTGTATGCAAAATCCGGATTCATAAGGCTTGGCAGGATAGACATAATACCAAATACACCGCCCACCGGCATTGCAATGACCAGAAGAGTTGCCATGATGATAAAGAATACTCCGATTGCCATTATGCTTCCCCCTCCTCATTCTTATCCCTGCCCATCAATGTCAGAACCGTCATCTCAACATACCGCAGAATTGTAAGCGCCACGGTGAATGCCATCACAGCGTACAACCATTCCAGCGGGATCTGCAGCGCCGGGCTGGCCTGTCCTACTTTTGCAGCGTTTCGGATAATACCGGTGGTTCCCTGCATCAGCCATACCAGAAACAAGACCATCCCCACGTTGCAGATCACACCCAGAATTTTCTGTGCTTTTTTCGGCAAAATCATGGTCAATGTGTCCACCTTGATGCTAGAGTTCATCCGCACCGCACAGGGAAGGCTGAAAAATGCCGACAGTGCAAGGCAATAGCAGCAAACCTCATCGGACCAGCTCAGCGCATGATGGAAAAAGTAACGCATAATTACATTTCCAAATGCAAGAACGCTCATGATGATCAACAGCCCTGCCAGGATCATCAGCTCAAAGTTCTTGTCAAGCCATTTAATAACCTTCATCTCTCTTCTCCTTTTGTTAATTTTGCCTAATTGTTTTTCAATTAGTACTTTAAAATCATTATAATTGTGATATAGTAGAAAGTACAGTTACTAATTATTATATCTGTTTAAAGTAAAACTAATAATAAGAACACTCATAAAGAAAGGGAAAACTCTCTATGGACTTAAAACAACTGGAATATATGGTAGCAATCGCTGATCATGGGAATATCTCCAAAGCCGCCGCATCCCTTTTCATCACGCCATCCGGTCTGAATCAGCAGCTGATCAAATTGGAAAAAGAGCTGGGAGTACAGTTATTTTATCGAAACAAACATAGCCTGCGGATGACGCAGGCGGGAGCTATCTACGTAAATGGCTCCAGAGAAATTCTTCACATTCGCAAAAACACCTATACGCAACTAGATGATTTAAAAGGGAATACCACAGGCGAAATCCGTCTCGGGCTTACCCATGAACATGGGATCGACCTATTCACCTCCGTTTTTCCGGAATTTAACCGCCATTTTCCCGGGATTACCTTTTTTCTGCAGGAAGCCATTGTGGCTCAACAGCACACCATGATTCACAACGGGGAATTGGATCTGGGAATTGTTATGCTGGATGAAAAAGAAAAAGCAGATATGGAATATATCAAAATTTTTAATGAAAATCTAGTACTTGGAATCTCCCGCAGCCATCCTATGGCAAAATATGCCTCGAAACCGGGAGAACCTCTTACGGTCATTGATTTAAGCTTGTTTCGGGATGATAAATTCTCCCTGATCTTCTCCGGCTCCACCATGCGCCGGGTGCTGGATCCCGTATTTAAACAGGCCGGATTTCAACCGAAGATCCAGATTGAAACCGCCATGAATCACGCTCTGGTAAAGCTTGTCCGCATTGGGCTGTGCTGCACCATCATCCCCCAGTCGCGTGCGGAAATTGATAAAAACAGTGAGGAAATCGCCTGGTTTTATCTTTCCTCCCGCCCCAACTGGAATGTATATTTCGTCCACCGCAGGGACACGCAGTTCAGCGAAGCGACTCGATTTTTTATTCAATTGGCTCAGATTTACGGGGTAACATTGGAACAAAACCAATAATGACCGGCACAGGCAGATAGCCGGAGCCATGCATCCCACATAGCTCCGGCTATCTGTCTTCCATCTCTATTTCATCAGGGCTTTCACCTGCCGCACCCGCTCATCCACAAACTGGTTCCAGACTGTACTGTCCAGATAGGGCTGCGTCTCATGGGTATAGGTTCCTGCACGGTCCATGATCTCGATCTGGTTCGGATGGCTGGGCAGCGCGATATCCACATGAATTTTCTTTAGTTTCTCCGCATCATCCAGGAATCTCTCCCTGAGCGCGGGTGTTAAATATTTACTGTCAGCATAATACTCATCATTCATGGTATTAGCTCCCACGCCTCCATGCATGGCGATCTGGTAGATCTCACCGTTTACCGGATTTTTCTCACTCCAGAAAAAACTGGTGCAGCCGATGGTATGGCCGGGCGTCAGCATGGTATGTATGGTGATATTGCCCAGGGTGATCGGCTGATCGTCCGCATAGTAACAGTCCGGCTCAAACATCTGCGGATGGGAGTCCTTGTCAAGTACCATGGTCTCCTCCGGACAGGCTTTCATAAATTCGTGATCCTCATGGGACAGATAAAGCTTTGCCCCGGTCAGTTCTTTCATCTGGGCGGCTGCCCCGCAGTGGTCAAAGTGCGCATGGCTGATCAGGATCAGCTTGATGTCATCCAGCTTATATCCCAGTTTGTAGATTGAATCCACCATCAGATACGTGCTCTCCGGTATGGCGGTGTCGATCAGGATCAGGCCGGCTCCCGTATCGATCAGATAACAGCCCACCCAGGTCTGCCCTGCCACATACCATGTCTGCGGCGATACCTGAAACGGTTCCACAGCAAGGGTCCACGGCTCATAGGCCAGGGTCTCCACCGGATGCGGGATTGCAGGGGTACAATGAAACGGCATAGTATATCCTCCTCGTCTTTAACTCTTTTTGGCTTTCGCGAACACGCTCTTTATGATCGGTGAAAACACACAGCCAATCCCGATGATCATGAATACACAGGAAATCGGTCTTGTGAAGAATGTCGCCGCCGTCCCCGTGTTCTGGAACGCTTTTAACATGTTGCTCTCCAGCGTCGGTCCCAGAATGAATGCGAGGATCAAGGGAGAGGTAGGCAGCCCGCCGTATGCCATCAGGATGCCGATAGCAGCAAACACCAGCATCATTCCGCATTTATACAGGCTGCTGGAATCCACATATGCGCTGATAAAGGAGATGATCAGCAGAGCCGGATACATATAGTGATACGGCACCTTTAAAATCTGTGGGAACAGACGCATACCCAGGGCCTGAAGCACCAGGCAGACGACCGCACAGAGAGCAACCACTGCAAACATCAGATAAATGATATTGCCGCTGTTTCGAAATACCATCGGCCCCATCTCCAGTCCATGGATCGTCAGGGCGCCGATCAGCAGCGCGGTGGTGGAATCGCCGGGGATGCCAAGGGCAGCCATGGGGATCATGGAGCCGCCGATCGCCGCATTGTTGGAGCATTCGGACGCCCACAGTCCTTCCGGATTTCCTTTGCCAAACGATTCCGGGGTCTTTGATGCATTCTTCGCCATGGAATAAGCCACCAGGTTGGAGAGACCGGCTCCCATCCCCGGAAGGAACCCGATCCCAAGGCCTACCAGCCAGGAGCGGACAATATTTACTATATTCTCTTTTATTTCTTTAAAGGTAATCCCAATCCCCTTGATAGACTTGGTGTCTACCTCCGGCAGCGGATCAAAGCCTCTGCCATAAGCCAGCACAATGCTGCTGACGCCGAACACACCGATCAGCACCACGGTCATGCCCAGCCCGCCCATCAGGTACATATTGTCAAATACGAACCTTGGCTCCGCATCGATGGGGGAAAATCCCACAGAGGCAAGCAAAAGCCCAATGGAAGCAGATGTAAGCCCTTTGAACATATTGCCCTTTGAGATGGCAAGCACCATGGTAATGGCTACAAAACACAGTCCAAAATACTCCCACGGCCCCAGCATGAATGCGATGTCGGCAACCTTCTGGCTTAAAAGCGCGCCTGCGATGGCACTGAAAAAGGTGCCGATGAAGGAAGCGACCATACCAATTGCCAGCGCCTTTCCCGCTTTGCCCGCCTTACTCATGGGATATCCGTCAAAACAGGTGGCTACTGCCGAAGCAGAGCCGGGAATGCCAAGGAGCACCGAACCGATGAATGCGCCGGAGCATCCGCCTACCCAGAGGGCAAGGAGGAATACGATGGCTCCGCCGGCGTCCATGGAATAGGTTAGGGGCATGAACAGCATAACCGCCAGCGTTCCGGAGAGTCCCGGGATCGCGCCGAAGATCATACCGATGATATTTCCCGCCAGCAGAAGGACCAGGTTGAACGGCACCGTCACCTGCTGGAGGATATATGGAATATACTCTAACATAAGATTTTCCTCTCTCTATCACATTTTCCTGAAATCAGCGCATGGTCAGCCGAACAGTTCCCCCATAGGGACGCCCAGACCGAAGGCAAATACATAGATGACATAGATAGCCGCGGTCAGCAGGACCGTGTAGATCAGCCTGCCTTTCAGCGTGGAACTGCTGCCCTTCGCGTATAAGGTCGTAAGCGCATAGCAGATCACCGGCGTCATCACCAGATAGCCCACATACTTCATTCCAAGAATATACAGAGCCAGCAGTCCGATGGAGGCCAGGACACGGAGCCATCCTTCCTTCACAAGAAATACCGGTTCCTCCTTCTGGCTTTTTGTTGACTCCACAAAAATACCTGCGCCGCACACAATGAATCCGGCTACGGCGATCATCGGCAGGGCCTTGGGTCCCGGGTATGATGCCGCAAACGGCACCTTGAACTGACTGACCAGGACCGCCACTATGATTCCCAGCAGCACAAGGACTGCGCCTGTAATTTGGTCTCGTTTTAATTTCATAACTTCCTCCAGACTGGTTTACTTCTGTTTTAACCCGAGTTCCTCTACCACAGTATTGATGTTTGCCTGTAACTCTGCCACCAGCTTCGGCCCTTCCTCATAGGCCATGAATTCCATCGCCATACCCGCCGGTTCCAGGGTCTTATTTACTTCCTCGCTGGCTGCGGCTGCGGCATAATAATCATACAGCTTCTTCGCTGTCTCCTCGCTCATATCCTTAGGCCCGCAGAACAGGTTTACGGTGGCAAAGGTACAGTCGACGCCCTGCTCCTCAAAAGAAGGAACGTCCGGCAGAACCGTGCTTCTGGCTCCCTCGTCGCCGTTGCTGACCACCGCCAGGGCAACTGCCTTGCCGGACTCCACATACTGCTTCGCCTGGTTTGCATTTACCATAGCGCCGTCAATGGTCCCGCCCACTAAGGCCGTCAGCTTCTCCGTATCGGAACCTGCCTCCACATATTTTGCGTTGATCCCGGATGCTTTCACGAACATACCGGTCATGATATGGCTGGTTCCGCCTGTCTCCACACCCAGCTTCATTTCTTTGCTTTCTGCCGCCTTCAAAAAATCTTCCAGGGTTGCAATGCCGCTGCCCGCCGATACCACAAAGGTATACTGCGCTTTGTCTGTACCCTGGGATACGCCGATGATCTTAAAATCATCCGCCGCGCTCTTATCATAGACTCCGGTCGCAGTCTTGATCAGCATGGTCGTATGGAACTGCAGAAGCTTGCTTCCGTCATTTTTCGATGTGCGCACCGTCTCCATGGCGACCACACCGCCGCCGTTCTGTATTATTGACCACCGTCATATTGATCCCTGCATCCTGGGAAACCTTTGTGCTTAACGCTCTTGCCATCACATCCGTGCCGCCGCCTGCCTTCGCCGGAACCTGCACTTCAATCGTCTTGGGAAGCCCGCTCTTTGACCCGCCGCCGGAACATCCAGTCAACATGGCCGCCGCCATAACCCCCGCCAATACTGCACTCAACACCCTTTTCTTCATACCGCTTCTCTCCTTTTTCACATTTGTGGTAATGCTACATTTGTTTCTCAACAACCTTGAATTCTTTGGATGATTTTATTATAATGGCATTATATACTTAATTCAACTTAGTAGTTTTAATATTTTCTCTTAATATATTTAAGCTTCTTTAAACGCAACTGGCTGTCGTTTTGGCACAACCGTTATGCATTTGGTACAAACAGTAGGAGGTCATATGGATTTACGTCAGATTGAAAATATCATTACGATCGAACAGGAACAGAGCATTTCCCGGGCGGCGGAAAAGCTTTTCCTCACCCAGTCCGCATTGAACCAGCAGCTTCTTAAACTGGAACGGGAACTGGGGACCCCGCTGTTTGAACGCCGCAAACACAGCATGATCCCAACTCTGGCAGGGCGTATTTATCTGAATACAGCCAAACAGATGATAAGCATGAAGCAGGATACCTACCGGATCATTCATGACATCTCTGAAGAGAAGATCGGAGAGATATCGGTTGCCTTCACGCCTGAGATGGGCGCCATGATGTTTTCCCATATTTATCCCGTTTTTCACGAAAAATATCCGGATATTACATTCCGGATCCAGGAAGTGCGCGGCAAAAAGATGGAACAGCTTTTGCTCCAGCGGGAAGTGACCTTTGCATTTGCTATCTACTATGACAACACGAAACATCCCGAACTGGACTACATCGATATGGAGTCAGAACGCATGGTACTTGGTCTTCCTTCCAGCCATCCGCTCGCTTATATGGGAGGAGACCGCAGTTATGAGACCTTCCCTCCTATAGACTTAAAGCTGCTTAAAAAAGATAAATTTGTCCTGCTCTCTAAAGAGACCAAGATGCGGGACATGATCGACCTTGCTTTTATACATGCAGGCTTTCACCCGGACATACTGTTTGAATCCACCACTACCCGGACTGCCTTCAATATGGTTTCCAAGCAGATCGCTCCCGCCTTTTTTCCGCAGTCTTATGTGGATCCACAGGCTCCTATCGTATACTTTTCGGTGAATCCTCAACAAACCTGGATGCGCAGCGTTGCCTTTTTAAAGGGATGCTATATGACTAAGCCGGAAAAGTATTTTATCGGTTTGGGGATTGAATATATGAGGGGAATGTTGCATGAAACGATGCAGCCAAAAAAGGAATGACAGACTATATGCGGTGAAGATTTATCAAATGAAAAACTCCGGGCCCACAAGGACACCGGAGTGTGATCAGTAATACGATCTTTAAATCCTGTTTTCATTATCCCTCATGAACCGGTACTCGGCTACCGAACGGTCAAACCCACGGATATGGTTGTACAGCCACTCCACCACATTGCGGTTGACCTGCTTTACAAAATCCTCGCTGGGGCCTTCCTGCTCTTCCAGCATGTCGTACAGATCACGCACCACCTGTCGCAGCTCCTCATGCTTCTTTTTGTGCTCCTCAAAAGCCGGATAGCCGATCTTCTCCTGAAGCTCTTCCTCCGCCTTAAAGTGGAACTCCGTATAATCCGCCAGATAGTCCAGGGTCTCCACCGCCTCCCGCTTAGCCGGTTTCTCGTTCTCGCAGAGCAGCAGCAGGTTGTTGATCCGGCTGATCAGTTCCCGGTGCTGGTCGTCTATCATCTTATCGCCTGTCAATAAGGAATCATCAAATATAGCTTCCATAGCAGTCTCCCTTCCATATCTTGTCAAAATCAATATTAATTATTAATACTAATTTAATTTTATAGGATACAGATTGAAAAGTCAAGAACTTTAGGTCTGGCTATTTTTCCTGCTGTTCGCGAATATTTTTACAGATTGCTTCCACCTGTGCAGCATCGATCTCAAGCATATCTGCGATCTCAGGCTCGGACAAACCTTTTGCCAGTTTTTTTCTGATCTGATTGGTCAGATATTCCTCCAAAGCTTCCTCCACTTTCTCTTCCACCTGGTCATTGACAATCACCTTCATCCGCAGTTCTTCATCATAATCCGTCAAAAACACATCTATCACCTCCGCCCGATGTTTGGAGAGAATATCCGCTAAGATCCCCTGCGCGATGCAGGAATCTACTGCCGCCCCTACTGCTTCTTCCACCGTCAGTCCACTGTCCTGATACTCCCGGATCCGCTCAATAAACTGTGCGTACTCCTTTAATTTGCGGCACTGCTCCATCAGTTCACGGTTCTTTCCGTAATTGATATTCAGCATGATGGCTTTCACCTCCAGGCAAGGCTCCTTTTGCTCCTGAACTGAGTTTCCCTCGATTGTAAGAGCTTTGATGCTCCCAAAGATTGAGCACATTCCCCACCATAAAGGATATATCGTTTTTGATCCCCATATAGATAGCGTCCTCGATCGTGGTGAACTCAAGCTCCTGCGGGTCCGTGTAGTGGGTCCCGTTTTGGCATTGTAAAGGCTCAGCAGATCATGCCGTTCCCGGAATACCAGTAAGAACAGTCTCTCCTTATGTTTTCTGTTTACCGTTAAATTCATCATATGTACCTGATACCTCCATTATAAAATTTTTTCACGTCCAATACAACCTATAATCAGAAAATCACGCGATAATCATAAGGGCATCCCTCCATCCTGATACACTCCGGCATTTTTGAAAGTCTGCGGCGATAAGCCATAATAAATAGAATTACTGAACTGTCTGCGGGACGAGAGTCCCGCGAAAGTTTGAATAATGGCGACAGTATAAAGCACTTCTCTGCTGATGTCAACAAGTATTTTCTTGAGTTTTTCATCTTTATGTCAGTCTGAATCTTCCGAATGTTCGCGGATATTTTTGCAAATCGCTTCCACCTGCGCTACGTTGATCTCAAGCATATCCGCAATCTCTGGCTCAGACAAACCTTTTGCCAGTTTTTTCCTGACCAGACCGGTAAGATATTCCTCCACCCGGTCGTTACCAATCACTTTCATACGCAGTTCTTCATCATAATCTGTCAAAAACACATCTATCACCTCCGCCCGATGTTTGGAGAGAACATCCGCTAAGATTCCCTGTGCGATGCAGGAATCTACTGCCGCCCTTACTGCTTCTTCCACCATCAGCCCACTGTCCTGATACTCCCGGATCCGCTCAATAAACTGTGCGTACTCCTTTAATTTCCGGCACTGCTCCATCAGCTCGCGGTTCTTTCCGTAATTGATGTTCAGCATGATGGCTTTCACTTCCAGGCAAGGTTCCTTTTGCTCCTGAACAGAGTTTCCTCCGTTTCCCGCCTGTGTCCGGATAAATGCATCCGACAGCCGCAGTTCCATCCGGTCCGGCTCATCCTTCCGCCCATTGTAAAAGACAATATACTGTGGGAATGGAAGGGGTTTCAGCCTGCTGCCATAGATATTGATCCCATGGCTGTCCGTGTATTTCTGATACAGCCTGGAAAAATACGACAGGCCGCGCACCGGCATATTGGGATTGTAAGAACTTTGATGCTCCCAGAGATTGAGCACATTCCCCACCATAAAGGATATATCGTTTTTGATCCCCATATAGATAGCGTCCTCGATCGTGGTGAACTCAAGCTTCTGCGGATCCGTGTAATGGGTCCCATTTATGGCATTGTAAAGGCTCAGCAGATCATGCCGTTCCCGGAATACCAGTAAGAACAGTCTCTCCTTATGTTTTCTGTTTACCGTTAAATTCATCATATGTACCTGATACCTCCATTATAAAGTTTTTTCTCGTCCAATACAACCTATAATCAGAAAATCACGCAACCATCATAAGGGCATCCCTCCATCCTGATACACTCCGGCATTTTGAAAATCTGCGGCGATAAGCCATAAATAAATAGAATTACTGAACTGTCTGCGGGACGAGAATCCCGCGAAAGTTTTAATAATGGTGACAGTATAAAGCACTTCTCTGCTGATGTCAACCGTCATTTTCTTGATTTTGCATTTTTCTTGAATACCACATTTTAACATAGAATAGAAAAAATTGAGCGTGCATTTGTCGGACTGCTCCAGGAAAAAGGACTGGCGCAGATCAGTGTATCAGATATCTGCAAGATTTCCAGTCTAAACCGCAGCACCTTCTATGCCAATTACACGGATATCTACGATCTTGCCGATACCATACGGGAAAAGCTGGAAAACAGCCTTGGCGAACTGTACCAGGCCGAGATCACCCAGGGGTTCAACAGCAATGATTACCTCAAGCTGTTTCGTCACATCCGGGATAACCAGATCATTTACCAGACCTATTTCCGCCTGGGATATGACGGAAACTACCGGATCATGACCTATGACCGCCATCTGGCAGAGCAGCATTTTGAAAACCGTTTTATCGAATATCATATGGAATTTTTCAAAAGCGGACTTACAAAGATCATAAAAATGTGGCTGGAAAACGGCTGTCAGGAAACGCCGGAGGAGATGTTTGAGATCATAAAAAGTGAGTACCGCGGTCGCGAGGAATTCTTTGCAGGGTGAACGCACTATTTCAGTCCCCCCTGCTTTTCCGGTTGTATTTATGAAATAATGATCTTATCCCTTCCAGGACAATACCATAGAACAGAAAGGTCAAAACGGAACCCAGATACCAATAGATCGATATTTGACCAGTAATTGTATTACACGGAATTTGCCGTCCAGATTCCAGCAAATTGTATAAATAGCCCTGCGAATCAGCTATCATATCCAGTAATGGATTGAGACCAATCAGTACAATGCTTTTTGAATCTTGTCCAATCTGGTGCATAAAAATCTCGAAAAAAGATATCATCAGAAACCAAAAAGGAAAGGACAATCTTAATTTTTTCAATACAACGCCTCCACCTGATAGAAAGTCTACTGTATACTTTACCCGTCTAAAACGAACAAACATACAGGCAGCTTTTTTCATTCTAATATGTGCACAGGGAAATGTCAAACAGGTCATTTTCTCTCATTATTTCTTATTGTTTCATACTGCGGTCCAGGACCTGATTTCCCATCCCCATGATACAGAAAAAGGACAGCCCCCGTGACCATCCTTTTCTGTCTTACCCATCAAATATCACAGCACCCGCACGTCCGCCGATCCCCTCATCAGGTGATAGGCGCCGGATTAAAGATGCACAGATCATTGTGCAGCTTATACTTCTCCGCAAAGCACTGCTTCCGCCCGCTTGCCACATCGATGATCTCGTGGAATAATTTCGTCCCGATCTGCTCGATGGTGGCCTCTCCGGTCGCCACCGGCCCGGCGTTCACATCGATCAGATCCTGCCACATATTCTTCATCTCATTTCTGGAGCAGACCTTGATGACCGGCGCGATCGCCAGGCCGTAAGGGGTCCCCCGTCCTGTCATAAATACCTGAAGGCCGATGCCGGAAGCCAGCTGGCACGGTCCGCAGACGATATCGCTGGCCGGGGTAGCCGCATAGATCAGTCCTTTTTTGCTGGGCTTCTCCGCCGGGGAGAGCACTTCCACGATCGGGGAGGTGCCGGACTTGGCGATAGAACCCATGGCTTTCTCCACGATGTTAGCCAGCCCGCCCTTCTTGTTGCCCGGGGTCGGGTTGGCGCTGCGGTCCACCTGTCCGTTTTCCAGATAATTGTCATACCACTTCATCTCGGCGGCCAGCTTTTTGCCCACCTCCTCGTTGATACAGCGGTGCGCCAGCAGGTACACGCCGTCGCGCACCTCCGTCACCTCGGAAAACAGCACGGTCGCTCCGCCCTTTACCAGCATGTCTGCCGCGTACCCGGCGGACGGGTTTGCAGAAACGCCGGAAAATGCGTCGCTGCCGCCGCACTGCATGCCGATCAGCAGATCGGACAGGGGCAGGGTCTCACGCTTCCGCTCATTTAAGATCGCAAGCTTTTTCTCCGCCATCTCCATCAGGGAATCGATCATATCGTCAAATCCCTTTTTCTCCTGTAAAATGATCACATTTTCCGGGGTAATGTCCGCCTCGTCGCAGAGCATTTCCACCGTAAATTTCTCACAGCCCAGTCCTACCACCATCATCTGACCGCCAAAATTCGGATGCTTGGACAGATTGCGCAGAGCGCGGATCGGGACCTTCGCCTCCGGCGCATTGATGGCGACGCCGCATCCATATGCATGGTTGATCGGGACAATGTCATCCACGTTCGGGTACTTGGGCAGCAGTTCCTTTTTCATCCGCTCCACCGCCACATTGAGCACTCCGGTCACACACTGGACCGTAGTGCTGATGCCCAGGATATTGCGGGTCCCGGCAGGACCACCATTGGGATTCACATACCCCTCCCAGGTGGTCACCGGCGGAGTCGGCAGCTCCGTCACGATGTTGGTCGCAAACTCCATGCTGTCCACGTCCGGCGGGGTCGGCAGCTCCAGCATATGTTCATTGATCCAGTCGCCTTTCTGGATCGGATCGATCGCATAGCCTAATACCACCCCGTAGCGGATGATCTCTCCGTCCTTTGGAATGTCACAGAGGGCGATCTTGTGGGCCTGCGGGATGTCCTGGCGCGCTGTCACGCCCTCCATCACTTCCGTTCCGGCCTTGATATCCTGGACAGCGATCGCAACGTTGTCCTGTTCCTTGATTTTCACATAAAGTCGCGGCATGATATCCTCCTCATTTTGTTATTTCCTGATTCCATTATACTGCACAGCAAATAATAAGTGAAATTAATTATATTTTTTATAAACTTATTTTTATTAAGTATTGTCCTTTTCTCATGGGGCCGCTATAATACTCATGAAGCGCATGAAAAGGAGGCCCGTCATGGACTTAAAACAGATCGAATATATTGTAAAAATTGATGACGAACGCAGCATCACCCGGGCGGCTGAAAAGCTTTACTTAACCCAGTCAGCACTCAACCAGCAGCTTTTACGGCTGGAAAAGGACTTGGGCGCCCAGCTGTTCCACCGCACCAAGTCCGACTGGAGCCCCACCCCCATAGGGGAGGTCTACTTGGAAAATGCCAGGGAGATCCTGCGGATCAAGCAGCGGACTTACAATATCATCAGCGATATGGCCGCCACCAAAAAAGGCCGGCTCTCCATCGCCTTTACCCCGGGCCGCGGCAGTGAGATGTTCACCCACGTCTACCCGGCATTTCACCAGATCTACCCCAACGTGATCGTGGAACCGCATGAGCTGAGTGTCCACAAACAGCAGGCGCTCATTGCACAGGGGGATTTAGATATCGGATTCCAGACCCTGTCAGAACGCCAGAAGACAAACGACGCCTACATAAAGCTTGGAAGCGAGGAGATCTTCCTGGTGATCCCCAGCATCCATCCGCTGGCAGGGATGGCTGCGCCTGCAGGCGAGCCGTATAAGGTCATAGACCCGTCCCTGCTGCAATACGAACCGTTTGTGCTGATGTACAAAGAATCCACCATACGCGCCATCACCGACGAGATCTTTAAAAGCTCCGGCTTCACACCGAACATCCTGTTTGAAACCGCCAGCAACAGCACCATACTCTCCATGATCCAGGCCCACCTGTGCTGCGGCGTGATCCCCCGGCATTATGTGAAAAATGCGCCGGAGGGCACCTGCTGTTTTTCCTTTCCGTCGCATCCCCACTGGGACATTGTCGCCAGCTACCGGAAAAACGCCTATCTGAGCAATGCCGCCAGGACCTTCATTCAGCTGGCAAAGGATTTCTGGATATAGGTCCATGCCGATTATCTCATTTGACAGGTTTTTATACACTCTCGTATAATTCCCTCATCCTCGCCCCGCAGAATGCGGCGTTCTCCGGGGTGGTATTTTCCAGGGTGCCATAGATAAAGGGTTTTTCCCTTTTAATAAACTTCATGACCGGCGTAAAATCCATCTCCCCGGTCCCCGCTCCAACAGCTTTCAAGCCATAGCCTTCCTTCACCCGGACAAAATCCTTAAAGTGCACCATGGCGATGTCCGGGCCTAAAAGCTCTATGGCTTCCGCAAACACTTCCTCCCTGTGGTCCACATTTTCAAGATCCAACATGTTGACCGGATCAAACAGGATCTGGAGATTGTGGGAGCCGATCTCATCAAGCACCGTCCGTGCACGTTTCGCATTCCAGACAATATGGCGGGCCACCGGCTCGATCGCCAGGATCACTCCGAACTGTTCCGCACAGCGCACCACCGGCTTTAGATTCCGGATGAAACCGGACAGCGCCGCATCCGACCTGCATTCCGGGCAATACCGGTATTCTGCATTGGGAGCGCCTGTTTCAGTCCCCACCATGCCGCAGCCCAACAGGGAGGCAAACCGGATATGGGCGTAATACTTCTCCAGGGACTGGCGGATCACCCCCTGATCCGGATGGGCAAGGTTTAAATAATTCCCCAGGACAGCCACATCCATTTCATGTTGGGCAAACAGATTCTTCAGATAGTGGGCATAACCGGGCGTCAGTGCAGACGGAGTGCAGGGATATTCCTTCATTGCTTTGGAAAGAGCAAGATGGACACAGCTGTAGCCCTTTTCCTTCACTACCGGAAGCAGGTCTTCTATCGGCAGCTGTTCTGCGTCATGGAGGCGAAGCCCTAATTGCAGCATGCTCCATCCCCCTTTCCATCCTGACGGCCCCTGAGCAGCTGTTCACTGACCGCCATCATACAGGCTCCGGTCCCGTGCTGGTTGTCCGTCATCTGCGGCTCGCTTACGTAGTATTCCGTCTTTCCGCTGCGGTCCTTACGGTTGTGAGGGTCAGGCCCCTCGCCAAGTCCTGCGCTGGCGCAGATCCCGTAGAGATGCCAGCCGTCCGCTTCCTTTCTCAGATACATATCGCGGATGCCGTCCAGAACCCGGCTGCCCTGCTCCCCATAAGGATCCGGAAGCATGTGCAGGCGCGCGCCCTTCATCATCGCATATGCTGCCATCGCGCTCCCGGAGGTTTCCAGATAGTTGCCTGGGTATCCGGCCTGGTCCACTACCTGGAAAAACATATGGGCCGTCTCATCCTGATACTGCATGATACCGTCCACAGCATTCTTTAGAAGCTCCGCCAGTTTTGCTGCCCGCGGGGTGTGATCCTTTGCCAGCTCGTAGACATCGGTCAGCGCCATCAAAAACCACCCTTCCGCCCGCAGCCAGACTGCCGGGCTGCATCCAGTCACCGGGTCCGCCCAGGCCGCCCTGCGGCTCACGTCACACCCGTGAAGGTATAACCGGCTCTCCTCATTCCACAGAAGACGGTGCGCACTCTCAAACTGGTCCAGCACATCGTCCCAGCCATCCTCCCCGCTCTCTGCAAGGCATTTGGCATAAAACGGCATCGCCATGTAAAGGCCGTCCAGCCACACCTGGTCCGGATAGATATCCTTGTGCCAGAAATTCCCCGTCTCTGTCCGCGGATAATCCTTTAAAAATTCATATGCCTTTTTAACCCCTTCCCCGTAACGCAGATCTCCAGTCAAGTCCCTTAAGATCCGCAGGGATTTCCCAAAACTGACCTTATCAATATTGTGTTCACCCTCATTCCAATTGGATACGGAGCCATCCTCCTTCACCAACCATCTGCCGCTGTCGGCAATATAACGGTTCCAGACCGGGTCCTTTGTCGCCGCGGCCAGCTTCGCCGCCCCGATTACGCAGAGGTCATCCTTATAATTCCATGGCTTCTCGCTGAGGAACCGTGGAAAAGCTGTTTTCATATATTGTGAAAAATACTCTAACCACATCAAATTCATTCTCCTTCATCATCCTTGTCATAACGTCAGATGCTGCCAGGTCCCACCAGATTCCGTCAGTTCCCATCAAATCCCATCAGATCCCGGCAAAATCAGCCACCCGGTTTAAAACCCACACGGCTTCTCCCACAGTCACAAAACGCCGCGGCGCGAAGCAGCCGTCCGGGTCCAGCTCCATAAATCCAAAGTACAGGGCGCGTGCCACATTGGTGCCGTAATTGTTACTCACCTGGCACACATCGGCGCAGTCCGGCATGGTGCTGGACGCGTTCCGGTAATTCACACCGCACGCCTGCATAGCTACCGTCGCCATCTCCTGACGGGTCACATAGCCCTCCGGCCATGCCCCTTTTTCTGCATCCGGCGCAAGAAAACCATTTCGGATCGCAGCAGCCATGGCATCTTTTTCCAACGTCACAAGGGCTGTTGGCACTGACTGAGCCAGCGGCCCCATCATCTCTGCCAGCTGTCCCCTGGTGATCAGAGCGTCCTCTGGCGTCCGCTCCAGCCCGCAAAGCATCCCGCGGCAGAACAGACGCTGCCGCTCCTCATTCTCCAGAATACCAGCCTCCGTCTCTTCAAGAATCCTGTAACTTTTGCTGGTTTCTGTATTTCCGCTGTCATCCTCAGCTGTCACCCTCACATAATGAGCGGCAAGGCTCTTTTCTTTCATGAAAAATGTCTCTCCCACGCCTTTGTCCTCCCACTCCACGCCGTCCACGGAGGTCTGCCACAAAAAACGGCAGGGTCCCTGGCCGCCGCAGTTTTCGGCGGAAGCCTCCACCGCCCGTCCCCTCACAGGCACCCCCAGTATCCTCACATGATCCGGACGAGGAAAACGCTTTCCATTGATCACCACCCGCTCTATAAACGGCTCCTTCCAGTTCATGCCGCGCATAGGCCGCGCAACTCCGTCGATCCGGATATTGCACAGCTTCAGCCCGGTTATGGGGACTTCCTCAAACGCCTCCAAAAAGATTCCGTAATCGCCTCCATGGGCGGTGATATTTTCCACCGTTATGTTGTGGAATACAGGCAGATCGCTCCCATTTCTTCCGTCCTCGTACAGCATGGTACCGTGGACCGCCGCCCCGTGGACATGATCCATCACACTGTCAGCCAGAATCACATCCTCCACCCGGCCGCCCCGGCGCGCGTTGGTCTTTAAGCGCAGTGCATAGGTCAGATTGGGGCTGCTGAAACGGTTGTTGACTGCCAGCACACGGCGGATCCCACCGCTCATCTCGCTGCCAAGGGCGATCCCTCCATGACCGTCCGCAAATTCATTCTGTTCGATCAGAACATTCTCACAGGGCACGTTAGCGATCCGCCCGTCCCGGTCCCGGCCGGACTTTAAGCTGATACAGTCATCGCCGGTGTCAAACCGGCAGTTTAAGATATGTACCCCATTGCAGCTTTCCGGGTCGCAGCCGTCATTGTTGGCTCCATGACTGGAAAGCATGACCCCGTCCACCGTAAGGCTGCGGCACATGACCGGATTCAACTGCCACATGGGGCTGCGGCGCAGGGTGAAGCCCTCAAGGAGCACCCGCTCACAGCGGATCAGCTGGACAAAATTCGGCCTTAAGTAATGTCCCGGCCCGAACACCCGCTGCTTAACCGGAACACCCTCCAGATTCATCCGCCGAAGCCTGTTGCGGTCCTCAAGCTGCAGATCTGGCCTGTCATCCGACCAGGCGTTTTCCACCTGATGATGCCAGTCCCACCAGTGCGCCTCATCCGCCCCGCCGTCCAGTATCCCTTCCCCCGTCACCGCAATATCATGGACGCCGCAGGCATAGACAAGCGGGCTGTAGTTGTAGCATGGCGTCGCCTCCCAGTGTGTAAACACCACTGGATAATGAACCTCCGGATTCTCATTCTCAAACAGAATGACCGTCTCTCTGCTCTCAAGGTGCAGCTCCACCCCGCTCTTGAGCCGCAAAGCCCCGGTGCGGTATCTGCCGGCCGGAATCACAAGCCTGCCGCCGCCCTCCCTGCTGACCAGATCGATAGCATTTTGCAGGGCGTCCGTCTGCACCCTGTCACGGTCCGGCGTCACGCCAAGCAGCGGGGCCTGGAATTCCCGGTCCGGAATCCGGGGCCGTTCTATTTGTTCCAGGATTGTTTTCCTGAGTTGTAATTTATCCATGAAAAGCCTCCCCGTCGATAAGCTGTTCCAAATTCGTTTTCAGATTCCCGCCGTGCCACCGGTGAGGTCCTTCACAGATCTCATGCAGGACCCGGTCCGGCGCGCCCAAAAGACGGTACGCCGCATGTACGGTTTCCATCTGTTCCATAACATTGGCGATTCCCCGCGGCCCGTTCAGTCTGTCTTCCCGGCAGGACTGGACAAGAAGCGGCCTTGGAGCGATCAGGCTTGCAATATCGCCCATATCCAGATGCTCCCAAAGATGAGGCACATAGTTGCAGGAGCAGTTTTCATTCAGAGCCAGCAGCGCGTCCTTAAACCCGTACAGATATCCACTGACCACTGCCAGACGGATCCGGTCGTCCAGAGCCGCCAGCCAGAGCGTCTGCATCCCGCCGCCGGAAAATCCGAGACAGCCGATGGCAGACGTATCCCATTCTCCCTGCTCCAGAAGATAATCCACGGCCCGCATCAGATCCCAGGTAAACATCCCGGCCACCGGGATTCCCAGAGGCTCTCCCATGTGCGCGAGACGGTAACAGTCCCCTCTCATGGCTGTATCCGGGTTCTGTGTGTCCTCAGCATTTTCCCGGCGTTCTCCAAAGCCCCGGCAGTCCGCACAGACCGCCACATAACCCAGTTTTGCAAGCTGACAGCCGTAGTCATAACCATACTGCCGGATCTTTGTCCGTACCGCGCGGTACTGTCCCAGACCCGCCACCGTATATTTCCCCGCGCCGTTATGTCCGGGCGGGCATAAAAACGGCATGGAGGACGGACCGGCTCCCGTAGGGACCAGAAGGTACATAGTCATCCAGACATCCGGCTCCACCTGGATCCTCACATGTTCTCTCCGGACGCCGCCCGGCAGGATCACCGTCTCCTCAAGCACCGGGCTTAAAGGGCAGGTTTCCATCTTCTCAAAGCCCAACAGATCTTTTAGGAGCGTCCTCATTTTACTCCTCCACTGTTCAAATTCTTCCCGGGTTTTGCCCACAAAGCAGTCCTTGCGGGCAAACCGGTCGAATTTCCTCAGCATGGAAGGAAGGCTCCCATAGCTGATCCTGACCTCAGGAAATTCCGGGAACTGGGGCTTGTCCCTTAAATCACTGACAAACTCAGTCATCGTTACTATCGCTCCCGGCCGCTGCGGACGCGGCCTCTTTTTTGTTCTTCAAGTGCTCCGATAAAACCGGCCAGATCACGCAGAACACGGAAGCCAGCAGCAATGCGCAGGAGATCGGGCGGGTAAAGAACTCGGAGTAACTGCCATGCGCATAGCTGATCCCCTGACGGAAATACCGCTCCAGCTTGCTGGACAGGATAAACGCCAGCACCAGCGGTGAAGTGGGAAGCCCGCTCATGCTCATAAAGATTGCCAGCAGGCACAGAGCCAGCATCACATAAATGTTAAACATGGTGTTGGAGATCCCGTATCCTCCGATGTAGCAGATAACCAGGATCACCGTATACAGGTAATGGTACGGAACCTTCAGTATGTACGGGAACCAGCGTTTTGTGACGATCTGGACGATATAGGTCACGATCGCCGCCACCATTACACAGGCAAAGATCAGCATTGCCAGGTCCGGCTGCTCCGTCATGAACAGGGGGCCCGCCTGAAGCCCGTGGATCGTAAGTCCTGCGATCAGCATCGCCGTGATCCCGTCCCCCGGGATACCCAGGGCCATCATCGGGATCAATGCTCCGCCCAGGGACGCGTTGTTTGCGGTCTCAGAGGCCCAGACGCCCGCCGGATTGCCTTTCCCGAAGCTCTCCGGATCTTTGCTGATGCTCTTGGCATAGCCGTAGGCAACCATGTTGGAGATCCCGGAGCCCATGCCCGGCAAAAACCCGATCCACAGGCCGGAAACAAAGGCAAACGCAATGGTCTTTATATTCTGGAGGATATCCCGGAAGCCAACGCCCAGCCCCTTCATATTCACCACGTCGGCCTCCGGCATCTTCGCCTCGCCTTTGGCGGAATCCCGGATGATCTGGCACATTGCGAACATTCCCAGCATCTGGGCTACCGTGCTGATGCCGGAACTTAAATACACATTTCCAAAGATAAAACGGTTGGAGCCATTGATCGGGTCCATACCGATACACCCCAGCAGAAGGCCGATGCCCGCCGCCATAATCCCTTTAAAGATATTTCCCTTAGAGAGGGAAGCGATCAGGGTGATGGCGCAGAAGCACAGGGAAAAATACTCCCACGGTCCCAGGTGCAAAGCAAACTCTGCGATCACCGGGGAAAGAACCGTCGCCAGAGCCACCGAACCCACCGTACCGATAAAGGACGCAGTCATGCCAATGCCCAGAGCTTTGCTGGCCTGGCCGTTCTTGGTCATGGGAAACCCGTCGAAGCAGGTCGCGATCGCCGAGGAGGAACCCGGGATTCCGATAAGCACCGCGGAAATAAAGGTTCCCGACACGCCGCCGATCCAGATTGCAAGCAGCAGTACAAACGAGGTCTCTGTGGAAAGACCAAAGGTCACGGGCAGCAAAAGCGCAATCCCCAGCGTTGCGGAAAGCCCCGGGATCGCTCCGAACACAATGCCCAGACAGACCATCGCAATGATCAGCAGCAGGTTGATCGGCTGTAAGCAGACCAGAAGCGCACTTATATATTCTGTCATTTGTTTTTCTCTCCTTTCTTTTAATCAAACAGGATTCCGGCCGGCAGCTTCACCTGGAAACCGTACACAAACATGGCATAGAGACCCGCAGTCACCAGCACGGAAATGATAACCGCCGTGACCGGCTTCACCTTGCTGACTCCCTTTAAGTCATAGATAAATGCAAAGGTTGCAAACGGAGTGCTGATCAAAAATCCCAACCAGGTCATAGCCACCGCGTAGACGATCAGCATCAGGTAGCTCCTGGTGATCTTAAGCACGCCGCCCTTCGGAAAGTACGGCTTTTCTTCTTTCATCCACTCCTTTACGCCTTTTATGATCAACGCCACGGAACTCATCGCCACAAGCGCGATCGCCACATAGGGCAGCAGGCGCGGGCCTGGCTCTAAAAGCTTTGCCGGCTGTTTGATGGACTGGGTTGCAAACAGGAAGAAAGCGCATCCCAACAGGCCGGTGATTCCGGTGATGGTATCTCTACGCATTTTCATAGGTAATTCCCCTTTCTTTTAAAATGTCCCGGGAGCGTTCTCCCAGGACAGTCATGTTAAATCTCAGCGTTTCTCTATTTCATTACTCCTGGACAAACAGGTCAAGCGTCTTTGCGATCTCCACAACCTGGGCATACTCGCCGTCATGGATCTCCTTGGATTCAGCCAGGTCATGCCAGCCCGGAATATTGCCGATCCCGGCGATCCCCGCGCTTACGGTCTCGTCCTCACAGACCGCTTTCATAGCCGCATTCATCTCTGCAACCATGGTCTCGTCCATGCCTGCCGGCCCCAGCAGATAGTGGTATACAGACATGACACAATCCTTGAAGCCCTGTTCCTGCAAGGTCTTATAGTTGTCCGGCAGTTCTTCCGGATATTCGGAAATGGTGGTCCCGTCAGAGGACACGGTGCCGATAACCTTTAGCTTGCCCGCTTTTTCATATTCAAGCGCATTTCCCACGCCCACAACGCCGATATCGATGAACCCGCCTGCCAGGTTAGTCAAACGATCCGACTCAGAAGCACATTCTACGGAGTTTAACTCAA
The DNA here is from genome assembly GCF_040719375.1 of Clostridium sp. AN503. Classification (NCBI taxonomy): domain Bacteria; kingdom Bacillati; phylum Bacillota; class Clostridia; order Eubacteriales; family Clostridiaceae; genus Clostridium; species Clostridium sp. AN503. The sequence continues at coordinate 139,172 of NZ_JBFDTP010000001.1, forward strand.
TCCCGGTCTTGGAAGTGATCATGCCGAACAGGAAGGTGTTGGCGCCCGCCGCGGGCATCCCTGCGTTTAACTCTCCCGGATGGGCCTTGGCATACTCGACAAAGCCTGCAAAATCATCATAAGGGGCATCTGCCGGGACTGCCAGTGTAGAGAATCCGTTGTCCTGGAGACAGGCGATGAGCGTAAAATCCTTCATCGGATTCACTTCCGCATTGCCGGTAATATACTGGATATTCAGCGCGGAGGTCGCCACGGTCAGAGTCGTGCCGTCCGGTTTCGCATTGGCTACGGTCTGATGTCCCACGGTATTGCTGTCATAATTGGTAACGGTGGTCTTCAGGCCATAGATGCGGTTTAAGCCCTCGCTGTAATAACGGATACCCAGATCGGAACCGCCGCCCGCTTTTCCCGGAACCACCAGAGTGATCGTCTCACCCTTCGGAAATCCAATGCTCTCTGCGGCCTCCCCTGACGCTTCCTTTGCTCCCGCCGCTTCATTTCCGCCTGCCGCTGCCGTTGCAGCTGCCGTCTCAGACTTGCTTCCGCAGCCTGTCATACCAAGTACTGCCGCTGTCATAACCCCTGCAACCAGAAAACCATACCTTTTTTTCATAACGCTCTTCTCCTTGTATTTTTCTTTTTTACAGACGATTTTCTGTCTGTTTCTTTGTTTTTTTGTTCTTACATTTTGCATTATATCCTGTTTTATGGGATTTTTCAAAACTCAATTGCTTATGCGCTTCATATCATTTTAGTTATAGTAATGCATTTTGTTCTTGACAGTATTTTGAAATAGGATATGATGGAGAAAAAGAGACGTACAGAAAGCAGACAGAAAGGAGACCGGCCATGACCACACGCCAGCTTTACTATCTTGTCACGATTAGCGACCTGGGCAGTCTCTCCGGGGCCGCACAGGTACTGGGGATCTCCCAGCCCGCCCTGAGCAAATTCCTGGCGGAATACGAATCTTCCCTGGGATTTTTGATCTTCCTGCGCTACCACAGGCAGCTGACCCCCACCTCCGTGGGCCGGTATGTGATCGAATGCGCCCAGAAGATCCTGGATGAACAGACGCGCATGCTTCAGACCCTCCGGGCCATAACCGACAAAAACCACGCCCGCATCCGGCTCGGCACCGCGCCCAACCGCGGCGCTATTATTTACAGCCGGATCTACAACCAGTTCTCACACCGCTATCCCGATATTTACTTATCCCTCACGGAACTGTATGCCAGCGAACAGCCGGGGGCCATCCTGCATGGACAGATCGATCTTGCCATCGGTTCCGGGAAGGATTCGGACCGGGTAACGGACCTGCCTATCGCATACGAGGAGCTTTTGGTCTCCCTGCCGGTCTCCCACCCGTTGGCGACGGCAGAGCGCATCCGGCTCTCCGACCTAAAGGACACCCCCTTTGTTCTTCAGGGGCCGCGCCACAGCATCCGGATTCTGGCTGAGGAGCTCTTTGAGGAGGCCGGTTTCAGCCCGGTGGTGACTTTTGAGTCCAACGACGTGATCCTGGTGGATTCCATGCTGCATCAGGCAGTCGGAGCGGGGCTGGTCTCCCAGGCCCACGTATTCCCCTGCGAGGAACTGGTGTACCGCTCCTTAGAACCGCCGATCTACCAGACCCTCCACATCCGGTATCCATTCGGACACACCCTGACCGAACCGGAGCGCTATCTTGCGGGTCTTCTGATCCGGGAGCGGCTGTCCGATTCCCGTTATCAGGCCATCCCCTCTCCGGAGGTAGAGGAACTGCTCCAGATCGTTGACCATGAACAGACGCCGGATTCCGACTCCCGTTCTTCCACGGAAGCGGTCGCCCGCGCCCACGCCGCCCACCACACAGCTCCGGAGATCAATTTAAACACACAGCTTTTAAAGTACATCATTGCCATCGTGGATGAGAAAAGCCTTACAAAAGCCGCAGAAAAATATTTCCTGCCCCAGCCCGCCCTCTCCCGCCATCTCCGCAACGTGGAAAGCATGCTCTGCACCCAGCTTTTCACCCGTGTGCACAATCATTTACAGCCAACCAACGCAGGCAAAGTTTTTGTCAACTTCGCCCGCAATATCTTACAGATGGAGATGGAAATGTCCGGACATATCGATGCGTACCAAACCGGACACGGCGGCGGGATATACTTACAGTGCGATCCCGGTCTGACCGATATCCTGAAAACAAGCGTGGCAAAAGATTTTAGGCGCCTGCATCCGGATGTGAACCTGTCGGTTGTGGAAAGCAGCCGTGACGCCGCCCAGGAGGCGCTTCTAAACGCCTCAGCCGATTTCGGACTGTATTTTTCCTGTGAGGAGGATCACCCTGTCCTGGACAGCCGGATTCTGGACGAGGACGAGCTGGTCTTTTGCCCCGGTTCCGATTGCCCGCCTGAAACGTTAAAAACAGCGCCGAGTCGGGTAATGCTTGCGCCAAACGGCAGCGCCCTGCGCACGGAGCAGGATCGGCTGATGGAAGAAATGTCAGAACAGCCCGCGGCCATGGTGTGCGAAGCGCAGCCGGATATCCTCCGGCTTTTATCCCAAAACGGAGCCGCCGACACCATCCTGCCCGCACGCTTTCTGGCCCCGGAAGCCTTATCCCGTAGCCGTCCGTTTGAACCGGCGCAGAACTATTATCTGCTGCTCGTCCATCATCCGGGGCGCAACCTGCCTCCGTCCGCCAGGGACCTTTCCCGACTGTTGAATGATACGTTCGAAAACTATTTTTCAAACGAAGGCGCTTTGGCCTCTCCCTGAATTCATGGCTTTTGCTTCCATGAAAAATACAAGGGTGAAATCCCACAGTATTATGTCAAGGATACTCACGAGGCCATCATCAGGAAATCCAAGCCTAAGCCCGGACGCACAAACGCCCCACTACTGATTATAAAGCCAGCGGTGAGGCGTTTGTGTTAAAATGCAAAGAGAGTCGGATTTCTCCGACCCCCTCAAGTATGTGTCCGATTTTGCCATGTTGATTAAGCTATGTTACGGTGTGGATTTTCACACTTGTCCACCTTCTCACACCTTCGTCCGCCTCCGCTCAGCACATCTGCCGCATCGCCCCATGCAGACGTTTTAAGCTTTCTTCCGACGGCTCCACATAGGGGGAATCGATCAGATAATCCTCCAGCACCTTTAAGTTTGCTTCAAACGGTTCTACCCCCAGCTCCTTTAGGGTCAGCGGCATATCCATATTCCTCATAAACTCCTTCAGCCTGTCTTTTTCCTGGCTGAGCTGATTATAGTACAATTGTGTAAACAGCGCCACCGCCACGATCTCCCCGTGAAGCGCGCCTGCTGCCTCTTTTGTAAAATGAGTGCGGATCCCGTCGTACAGCAGATGTCCCAGCGCCGATTGTCTGAAGCTTTTGGTGATATTGGCGATCACGCCGGTCACTGCGATACTGATAAAAGTGACATCCTCCACCGCCTTCGTCAGTCTTCCCTTCCGGATATCCTCCACTGCCTCCGGTCCGTATGTTTCCAGCACCTCATAGGTATATTCCGCCATTTTAAATGCCGTGAACAGATCGAATTTATTTTCTTCCAGACGCATGACCGGCTTGCCGTTCTGGATCTCAATGCGTTTCGCCATCGCGTCCAGGATACCGGCCGCCGCATAGCGGACCGGGCACCGGGCAATCACTTCCATGTCCACCAGGACCGCATCGATCTCATGCTCAAACCGCCAGCAGTCCTTCTTTGCTCCCTCCGGCGTATACATGACGCTCATGGTGGTAAACGCGGCGCAGGTGGAGATAGATGTGGGGATGTTGACCGTTCCCAGATGAGCGTATTCCGCCACCGCCTTGGAAAAGTCCATGATCCTTCCGCCACCGATCCCTACTACCTCATCGCAGCCTGCGGCCAGACATTTCCCGGCATATTCTGCTGCCGCCTCATAGCTGCACGGGCCTTCATAGATCTCCACCACATAGTCCAGCCCCGCGCGCTCAAATCCGGGCAGAAGCCTGTCCTTTACCGCGTCAAACGCCCTCGGCCCCGCAACGACACAGGCTTTCGTTCCAAACCTTTTTATCTCCCCGCCGCATTCTTCAAGGATCCCTTTGTCCTGGCGGTACCGTCCGGCTCCGAATTTGATCGCGCTGTCCAAAATGATCTTTTCCATCTCCTGCCCCTCCTCATCCTGCAAAATATTTTGTCAGTCCGTTAAATAAACATGTTTATGATCAGCAGCTCCGCAACGCCGACACCCGCCATCACCATGGACACCGCCGTCTTACACTTCAACTGGTCCTTCATCTCCGTAAGCCCGAACATTCCGTTGAATACCCAGAAACCACTGTCGTTAAAATAGCCAAATGCGATCGCACCGATACAGCTCGCCTGCGCCAGCAGGACCGGGCTTAAGCCAAGCATCGGGATCAACGGCGCGGTCAGGGATGCCGCCGTGGTGATCGCCACGGTTGCAGAACCCAGCGCGATCCTCATGAGAGCCGCAATGATAACCGGAATCAGGATCGCAGGGATCGGCCAGCCGACCACCATGGAACCAAGCACATCGCCGATACCGCTGACTTTCACCACATTACCCAGGGCGCCGCCCGCGCCGGTGATCAGCATGATGATACCCGTATCCTTGATGCTCTCGTTCATGATTCCGATGACGCCCTTCTGGTCCAGCTTTGCCCCAAGCCCATATACGGCAAGGGTCGTACCGATAGCCAGCGCCACGATGGGGGAACCCACCAGGGTTACCACATCAAATAGCAGTCCGCTCTCAATAGAAGTCAGGCTGAGCGCTGTTTTGCAGAAGATCAGGATAAGCGGGACAATGATCGGGGACAGGGAATTGCCAAGCCCCGGAAGCTCTTTGGCATTCATGATGGTATCCAACTGATCCATGGTCTTTATGTATTCTTTTTTAAACTCTTTCCGGTCAAAGGTCCCGTCTGTCATCGGGATCTGATAGATCTTCCTGCCGATCCATTTGGAGTACAGAATCGAGGCGATAAAGATCGGGATTGACAATGCGGTACCCACCAGGATCATCTGCCCCACATCGACGCCCATCATTCCTGCCGCCGTCAGCGGGCCGGGTGTTGGCGGAACCATGGCGTGCGTGCACTGCAGCCCGCAGGCCATGGCAAGCGCCAGGCCGATCACGGACTTGCCGGTCACCCTTGAGAGCGCTTTACAAAGCGGTGCAAAAATAACCACTGCCGAGTCCGCAAATACCGGGATCGATACGATCCATCCGGTGATGCCCAAAGCCCATTCTTCTTTTCCTTTTCCGATCAGCTTGATAAACGTATAGGCAAGCCGTTCTGCAGCTCCTGATTTTTCCAGGATGCCGCCCATCATAACGCCCAGGCCGATGATGATGCCCGTACTTTTCAGCGTGTTTCCAAATCCGTCCTGGATGGCGTTTATCACCTCGGCCGGAGCCATCTTCCCGACCAGTCCGGCGATCAGCGCCGCCAGCAGCAGGGCAATAAATGTATGTGTCTTGGTCTTCATGACCAGGATGATCATAACCGCGATTCCCAGGAACAGGCCCAGGAGCATCTGTACTTCATGTGACATTTCTTTTCTCCCTTCTCAGCTTGTCCACTTATCGGACCAGGCAAGGCTTTTTCGGATCAAATTTCCACCCCGGGATCAGATACTGCATTCCCATGGCATCATTCCTGGCGCCCAGACAATTCTTCAAGTACACCTCGTTTGCCTTTTTCACCTGCTCGATATCCACTTCCACGCCCAGACCAGGTTTTTTCGGGACTGCCACACAGCCGTCCACGATCTGCAGCGGCTCTTTTGTCAGGCGCTCTAAGCCCTCCTGCCAGATCCAGTGCGTATCCAGCGCATTGTACTGTCCCGGCACTGCGGCGCCGACCTGGGTAAACATAGCCAGGGAGATGTCAAAGTGATTGTTGGAATGGGAACCCCATGTATATCCAAAATCATGGCACATCTGTGCAACCCGCACGGAACCGCTCATGGTCCAGAAATGAGGATCTGCAAGGATAATATCAACCGCCTGGGATTCTAAGGAATGCCCAACCTCGCGCCAGTCTGTGGCGATCATGTTGGTCGCCGTGGGGAATCCGGTACGGCGGCGGAACTCGCTCATGATCTCCCTGCCGGAATATACTCCCTCAGCCCCGCAGGGGTCTTCACAGTAGGTCAGGATTCCTTCCATCCCTTTCACATACTCGACCGCTTCCTTTAACAGCCAGCCGCCATTGGGGTCTAAGTCGATCCGCGCATCCGGAAATTCTTTTTTGAGCGCCCGTATCACGTCCATCTCCTCGTTGCCCGCCAGCACGCCGCCTTTCAGCTTGAAATCCTGGAATCCGTATTTTTCATGGGTTGCCTTTGCGTATGCCACGATCTTCTCGGCGGTCAGAGCCTCCTCATGACGGATCCGGTACCAGTCGCAGTCCGCATCCGGCTCCGATACGTATGGCAGATCCGTCTTATTGCGGTCGCCCACAAAGAACAGATAGCCCAGCATCCTGACCTTGTCCCTCTGCTGCCCGTCTCCAAGCAGTTCGCAGACCGGGACTCCCAGATGCTTTCCAAGAAGATCCAGGCAGGGAGCCTCGATCGCGGTGACCACATGGACGCCGGTGCGCAGGTCGAAGGTCTGGTTTCCCCGCACATCCTCCTCGCCCTTCGCATCCAGATGCGCTTTCACCTTTAAAAGCGTACTCTTGTATTCTGCCACCCGGGTACCTACGACAAGGGGGATACATTCCTCCAGCGCCTTCGTGATCTTTTCTCCTCCCGGCACCTCTCCCACGCCGGTCTCTCCATTGTCGGCGTACAGGATCACCACATTCCTGGTAAAATACGGAGCGTGGGCGCCGCTCAAATTCAACTCCATGCAGTCGCTTCCCGCAACCGGCCATACTTCCATTTTCTCAATTCTCGGTGACATCATCTCGTCCTCCTCTTTGTTCATCACTATTATTAGAAAAGAATTTTTGCAAAAATCTGTGGGCATTTTTTATTGCCCTTTTCTTAAATATATTGTATAAAATATATATAACTAAGTCAAATTACTTCTTTTTAGTTAATGACTAAGCAAAACTTATTTATTGTAACGGTTACGATTTATCATTTAAAGAAAAGAGGTGCGGTATGGATTTAAAGCAAATAGAATATATCGTTCAGATTGCAGATGAATGCAGTATCACAAAAGCTGCGGAAAAGATGTTTATTTCTCAGTCGGGCCTGAACCAGCAGCTATTAAAACTGGAGGCGGAGCTTGGCACGCCCCTGTTCCACCGGAGCAAAAATGATCTTCGCCTGACGGAAGCCGGAAAAGTCTACGTAGACTACGGACGTCAGATCCTTCAGTTGAAAAAGGAAGCCTACAATATCCTGCATGACATCACCGACAACAAGACCGGAAGCCTCTCCATCGGCCTTACTCCTGAGCGTGGGATCAACATGTTGATGAGCATATATCCTGAATTTCACCGGCGGTTTCCGTATATCACCATAGAACCGCAGGAGATCGGAGTCCGCAGGCAGCAGTCCCTGATATCCAGGGGATATCTTGACCTGGGATTTGTGACCCTCTGCGAAAAAGACAAGACCGGCGACGAGTATCTCCATATTTACTACGAAGACATCTTCCTGGCGGTGCCGCGCGGCCATCCGCTGGCTCAGAATGCCAATCCGCCGGGGGAACCATTTGCAACTGCTGATCTGAGGGATTTCAAAGATGAGTATTTCGTTCTGATGTTTAAGAATTCAACCATGCGCTCCGTGATTGACCCGCTGTTTGAAGAAGCGGGCTTCACCCCCCGGCTGCTGTTTGAGACCGCCAGCAACCGCACCATGGGCAACCTGGTAAAGAACCATATGGCATGTTCCCTGCTTTCCGGAAATTATGCGCTGGACCAGGAGGATATCGCGTATTTCTATCTGCCGCAGCGCCCCCGCTGGGAGCTGTGCGCCACATATAAGAAGGGCCATTATCTTTCAAAGGCGGCCCAGACCTTCATCGCTCTTGCCATGGACCATTACCGCAATTCTGCCGCAGAAAACGGGCTGTACATCCAGTGACAGCCTGCCCCTGCGGCAGAAAATACAGATTTGATATGAATTTATTTACTGAACCGTTTATAAGACCAGGGAGAAGAAAAATACCAGCACCAGCGCCGGAAGCATGTTTAACACCCGTGAATACTTGATCCCCGCGATCTTTAGGCCCACCGCCAGCGTGATCATACCACCGCAGGCTTTAAAGTTGTTAAGCATGGTATCGGTTACCATCGGCAGGATATAGGTCGCACCACTGAATAACAGCAGTCCCACCACGAACTGAGGCACCGCCACAAAGCCCACCAGATACCCGGCAGTCGTACCAAATATGATCGCAGTGAAGAAATCCATGATGGCCTTCGCATACAGGATCGAGTGGTCCCCGGTCATAGCCGAATTCATAGCGCCGAAGATCCCGGTGCCGCTGAAGCAGAACAGGATGATCATGCTGATCAGCACGTCCAGCTGCTTCTCATCCAGGCTGAACGGCAGCTTTGCCTCCAGTCCCTTTAGACCATGCAGCAGCCGTTCTTCCAGCATGAGAAGCTCCCCGATCACCGTCCCTATGATCATCGCCAGGATCACTGCCGAAAGGCTCTCCATCTTCGTGATCAGCGTGATCCCCATGGTGATGGCGGATAGCCCGAACACATTGGGCAGCGCCTCCTTAAGCTTCTCCGAAAAATGACTCTTTAAAAATGCTCCGATAAATCCTCCAAGCAGCACTGCGCCGCAGTTTACGATCACTCCGTATGGCATACTCTACACTCCTCTTATCTTTTGTCCGTCTCCCCGCCTTCTTCCTCCGGCAGCTCGCCCCTCATGTATTTATCCATGGCTTCTGCCACCAGCTTGGAGTAAGCCGTGGCCTCCACAACAGTCTTTGCCCCCAGCACCACGTCACCCGCCGCAAATATTCCCGGATGGGTCGTCTCACCAAAGCTGTTGGTCATCAGAAGACCATTCTTAGACGCCTTAAGCCCTTCTGTGGTATTGACCAGCTTGCTCTTTGGCCCCTGGCTGATGGAAATAACCGTGGAATCCGCATAGACCTGCATCGGCTCCTCTGCCTCCCCGGTCTTGTTGCCCTCCTCATCAAAATAAATCTCCCGGAATACCGGGCCGTCGTCGTTGATCTCCAGGATCTGTTTGCCAAACTCCAGCTCCGCTCCATCCAGCTTCGCATAGGCGGTCTCATGTCCGCTGGCTGTGCTGTTTAGTCCGCGGGCATACAGCGTCACCTTCCGTACGCCCTTGCGCAGAGCCGTGCGCGCCACATCCATGGCGGAATTGCCCATCCCTATGATCGCCAGGGTTTCACCCAGCTCATAGGCGTCGGGATTTGCCAGATAATCGATGGCAAAATGTACATTTCCCAAAGATTCCCCCTTCACCCCCAGGGTCTTCGGACGCCACACGCCGGTGCCGATAAAGATGCTCTGATAGCCATCCCGGAACAGATCCTTGATCTCCAGCGCGCCGCCAATGGTCGTGTTGGGACGGATCTTGATCCCGATCTGGCGCAGCTTCTTCTTGTACCGCTCCAATATGGTCTTGGGGAGCCTGAACTCCGGAATCCCGTACTGTAAGACTCCACCGATCTTATCCCGCGAATCGAAGATCGTCACGCTGTAGCCTTTCTTCGTCAAAAGGATCGCAATGGTGATCCCCGCCGGACCGGCGCCGATGACCGCCACCTTTTTGCCGTTTTTCGGCTCACAGGGAATCTGCATCTTGTCAAAATAAGTATCAGAGATATAATTTTCTATGCTGCTGATATGGACCGGCTCGCCCTTCCTTCCCAGGATACAGTGGCCCTCGCACTGATTCTCATGATTGCACACAAGAGAACAGATCATGGACATGGGGTTATTTTCAAATAACATCTCCCCTGCTCCGTTCAGATTCCCTTCTTTAAATGCCTTGATCACCATGGGAATCGGTGTGTGGATCGGACATCCCTTCATACACATGGGATTCTTACAATTCAAACACCGGTTTGCCTCATCAATTACATGTACTGCCATCGCGCTCTCCCTCTTTTTCAAAATTCTGCTATACTGTGTCAAATTTTCTTTTTCACTATCTTACTACATGCGCATTTTGTATACAAGAAAAGTTAAAAATGCAACGAGAATTTTTTGATAAAATACAATCTTGGCAGAGGGTACGTCCTTGCAGACAGGGCGGCATCCCCCGCATCTGCAAAGACTGTCCTCTGACCGCCACTGAAAAAACCTTCACCGAGAAAAATTAAGAGTTACTACTTGATGCCTTTTATGATGAACTAAAATCTCACTCAATCTAAAAACAAAAAACACTTGAATCTTTGGGATTAATTGATTATAATGAAAATGTAAAAAAAAGCACCCGCTCCAAAAGTGGATGCTCCCAAAGTTAAAGGTTACACGTCCTTACGGACGCCGCCCATCCTGTGGTCAGACAGGGTGGGCATTTTATTTTCGCTTATTTCTCTTATCGAGAAAGGCGATAATCGCTACAATCAAGCTGCCAAAGGACATCAATAATGCCAATATCCCTATAAAGATTGAAATAATCTCATAAGCTGTCATGGGCGCTACCTCCTTTCTATGTACTCCGGTAACCCGGGCCTACAGATTTAGGAGGCTACCACTCCTGTCGTGAGTGCTTTCCTGATATTTATTTTAGCATATGGATATTCGCTTTACAATTACCCAACTTCCTTTTTTCATTTCTTATCCGTAATACATATTTGAATCTCTTCATTCCCATCCAAACATTCGACGGTCCCACACTCCCACCCCCGCCGTCCCCCGGCAAAACGCCACGGTGCGCGTACCTCTTCTCTCACCCCAAAACCATCCCCCACACAGGAATAGACAACATGGAAAGCAGAGTCGAGACCACAATGCATTTCGTCGCAAAGGTATAATCACAGCCATACTTCGCCGCCAGGATCGCCGACGTACTTCCAGCCGGCATTCCGGTGATCAGGACGCAGACGCCGGTCAGGAACGGATTTACCCCGGCAAGGCGGCAGCCTGCCAGCACCAGCGCCGGAAGGAGGACCAGGCGCAGGGCGGAGATGAACATGGCGTCTTTATCAAGCATACTGCCTGCCTTTACGTCCGCCAGCATCATTCCGATCAGCACCATTGTCAGAGCCGTGGTGCATCCGCCAGCGGAGCGCACTGCTTTATCGAGAGCGGTCACAATCACTGTCACCACTGCCGAGACCGCAGGAGCGGAGCCGCTTATGATCCCACCATACAGCCCGGCAAGCGGCGCCTGGAAGAACATCAGGCCCAACCCGATATAGACCGCAATGATGCATGGATGGACTGCGATTTTTTTCACTACAGATCTAAAGTCAGGGCTGTCCGTAAAACAGGCAATCCCCGCAGACCACATCATGATCCGCATAGGTATGATGAAGATCGAGGCGTACATCATGCCCTCCGCACCATAGATGCCTTCCGCGATCGGAAGGCCCAGAAAACCTGAATTAGACACGATCGTGCAGTACTGCATGACCCGTTTGACTTCCATGGATTTGTGGTTGTACAGCAATTTGCTGAGACCGTAGCTGACCGCCTGCACCAGCACGGAAACGATCAGGATCACGGCAAATTTCCGCAGGATACTGATATCAAATTCCATGCGGAAGGAATTGATGATATTGCAGGGAAGGAAAAAATACAGCACCGCATCCGTCAGCACTGATTTCCCCTCCTCTTTCAGGATTCCTTTCTTTTTGAGTAATGCCCCGGCCGCCACCAGTAAAAACATCATACACTGCAATGTCCATAATCCACTGATATCCATTTTACGCTCCTGCCCTTTTGTCTTTCCTCTGATTTTGAGTGATTTTGAGTAATTACATTGCATTTGTGCGCTTTACAGCAGCCTTCAGCCAGGCAAACATTTCCCGGCCTCCGGATGGTTTACCACCCAGTCCGGATTTCTCCCGCTAAGAACCAGGTCGATCTGCATTGCCGCCTGAAGCGCCATACGCGCCATGCACTCCTCCGTATTGGACGCCATGTGGGGCATCACCGTCACCTGATCCATCCGGAAAAACGGATGATCGGCATCCGGCGGTTCCTGATCCATCACATCGGTAAATAATCCCGCGATCTGCTTTTTCTCAAGCGCTTCTATCAACTCCGCCTCATCTGCCACGCCGCCACGGGAGCAGTTGATCAGATATGCGGAGGATTTCATCCGGCCAAATTCTTCCCTGCCGATAAATCCCTTAGTCTCTGCGGTCAACGGCACATGGACGGTGATAAAATCCGACTGTTCAAACAGCGTCTCCCAGGAAACCAGCCGGACATATTCTGGCATCTGCCCCTGCTTTTTGCGGGGACTGTATGCGATCACATCCATGTCAAAACCAAAATGCGCTTTTTTTGCCACTGCCATACCGATGCGTCCAATCCCGACGATCCCCAGGGTCTTTCCCATCAGATCCGTCCCCTTGTGGCTGTTTTTATAGAGAAAATCACCCTGCTTCAGCTTATCCCGGTGTTCTGCCATCCGTTTTGCTGCCATCAGGATCCCCCCCAGCGCATACTCCGCCACAGTTTCCGTCGTAGCGTCGGGCGTGTTGGTCACCAGGATTCCAAGTTCGTCTGCCGCCTGCAGGTCCACATTGTTATATCCCGCCCCATGCCTGGCGATGATCTTCAAGTTCCTGCCCGCTTCCATCACAGAACGCGGGAATTCTGCCGTCCGCAAAAGCACCGCGTCGCAATCCTCCACATCCCGGATCAGGTCCTGCTCTGTAAAGCCATTTCCATATTTTATCTCATAACCGCGTTCCCGCAGAAATGCTTTTCCCTCCTCCGCAATATCCTGAGGGATCAAAATCCTGTACGCCAAGCTCCTCACTCCTTCCTGTCTATTTTATGGACCGGCGCTTGATCCGGATCCTGTTACGATCCAAGGTTATACGCTGTACAAGCTTACATACTGTCCGGGATCATCCATTACTCAGAGTTACACGATATCCAGATAAACCTTGTTCCTGGGCGCCGGGAACTCCTGATCGATCGCTGAAAGCTCCGCCTCCGTCAGCGCCAGCCCATCCGCACCTGCATTATCCAGCGTATGTTCCTTCCTGCTGCTGCGCGGAATCGCGATGGTACTTCCGTCGCGCACAACAAAAGCCAGCAGTACCTGGGAGATACTTGCTCCATGGGCTGCAGCGATATTTTTCAAGACCGCATTTTCATAAAGCCCTCTGCGAAGATCACCGCCCTGGGCCAGCGGGCAGTATGCCATCAGCGGCACATGATGCTCCCGCATCCAGGGGAGAAGATCGTACTCGATCCCGCGGGAAGCCGCATGGTAGAGGACCTGATTGACCGCACAATTTTTGCCGCCCGGCACACTCCACAGCTCCTCCATGTCAGAGGTATCAAAATTGGACACGCCCCAGCGCCGGATCTTCCCTTCTTTTTTAAGCTGCTCCATACATTCCACGGTCTCTTCCAGAGGAATCCCGCCGCGCCAGTGGAGCAGGTACAAATCCAGATAATCCGTACCCATCCGCTCCAGGCTCGCCAAACAGCTTTTGAAGATATTTTTCCTCCCTGCGTTGTGAGGATATACCTTCGAGACCAGGAACAGGCTGCTTCTGTCCATCCCGGCAATGGTCCTTCCGATCAAAGACTCCGCCTTGCCGCTCCCATACATCTCCGCCGTATCGATCAGCGTCATGCCTGCTTTCACACCGGCGGTCAGGGCTTCTTTTTCCTGCTCCATCCGTGATCTCTGCTCTCCCAAAAACCAGGTACCCTGTCCGATGGCCGGAACCGAAGCCCCGTCCGGCAATGTAACATATCTCTCCATATGCACTGCTCCCTTCCTGTAACGTTAACACAATATTAGAACACTCAGATAATCAATCTGCCAATCAGGAATGCTTCACTCCCGCCACCTGCATCCCGGCACGGATCATACGGAAAGCCCTGTCCGCCGCGGAAATATACAGCTCCTCCGCCCGCTCCAGAGCCTCCTCAATATCCATAGCCCCGTTGATGGTCGGGACGATACTGTCCACGCCAAATTCATAGATCTTTTCGGCTCCGTTTCCCATGCCGCCCACGATCGCCACAGCAGGAATCTGCTTTGCCTTACAGCGCATCCCCACTCCGCTGGGCACCTTTCCGAAGGCGGACTGCCAGTCGATCCGGCCTTCCCCGGTCACCACCAGGTCCGTCCCCTCTAAAAGCCCGTCAAAATCGATCAGATCCAGTACCGTCTCAATACCGGACTTCAGCTCCGCGTTCAGATAACCGCAGAGCGCCGCTCCTAATCCACCGGCTGCCCGGCTCCGGCCAGGTTTTCCACATCCAGGCCCAGTTTATCCCGCATCACCGCGGCGTACTGCTTCATCCCTGCTTCCAGCTCGTCTAAGATCTCGTGTGTGCCGCCTTTTTGTTTTCCAAAGGTGTAGGTGGCTCCGTCCGGCCCCGTCAGCGGGTTGTTCACATCACACATCACCGTAATGCTGGCGTCCTTTACCGCAGGATGAAGACCGCTCACATCGATATCCGCAACTTTCCCAAGATCCTCTCCGATACCGGAAAGCTCCTTCCCATCCTGATCCATAAACTTGATCCCCAGCGCCCGCATGGCTCCCATGCCGCCGTCGTTGGTGGCGCTGCCGCCGATGGCGATGGACAGTCTGCGGTAACCGTTGTCCAGGGCATCCTTTATCAGCTCGCCGGTCCCAAACGTAGTCGTATGAAGCGGATTGCGCTTCTGTGCAGGTACCATGGGCAGTCCCGATGCCGCCGCCATCTCAATGATAGCGCTGTCCCCGTGGAATACCCCGTAGGAAGCGCTGGCCTCCTCCATCAGCGGGCCGTGTACCTTCACCGTGCGAAGACATCCCTTCGTCACCGCGATCACCGCATCCACCGTGCCTTCCCCGCCGTCCGCAATAGGTACGCCCACGGTCTCACAGCCCGGAAAGATCCGGTTGGCGGAATCAGTCAGCAGCCGGATGATCTGCTCCGATGACAAGGTCCCCTTAAATGAATCCGAAGCAAATAATAATTTCATAAGCCCCTCCTTCTCTCTTTTTCATATTTTATCTTTTTTACATGGATAGCGCAATAAATAACAGCACAATAAAAGTAGCACAATGGACCGGCAAAATTAGGAGGAATGCCGGTCCATTGCATAACGATATATGGTAGTAATTGTAGCTGGCTAAATCAGTCCTGCGTTTTTCATCTCAGCTTTGATCTTGTCTAACACCGGACCTTCCGGGGTGGCAAGATTAGGTCTGTACGGCACGCCGATATTGCGGCCCCGCAGATTTGCCATGTCTTTTGCAGCTACCGGGAAGCTGGCTCCGTCCATGGACAGGCGCACCGGATTTAACTTGAACTGGGCCTCTAAGGAACCCTGCAGATCCCCCGCCACAAACTTGTTGTAGACGTCAGTGATCAGCTCCGGCATAAAGTTTGCCGCCGTGCAGACACCGCCCACAGCGCCGTGGCACATGGAAGCGTACAGCAGGGTGTCTTTTCCGCCGAACACCTTGAAGTTCACATCCCTGGTCCTGCGGATGAACTCGGAGGTCTGGGTTATATCGCCGCTGGTATCCTTCATGCCCACAATGTTCTCCACCTCATGGGCGAGACGCTCCACCAGATTGGCGGACATGGTATAGTTTACACGGCCCGGATTGTTGTAGAGGAGTACCGGAATTTCCGGCACCGACTCCGCGATCGCCTTAAAATGCTCAAACAGCTCGGTTTCCGTCGGTTTTAAAAACATGGGCTGCAGGATGGAAATACCCGCCGCACCGTTTGCCGCTGCCATCTTCGCCAGGCGGCAGCATTTCTTCGTGCTGATGGCGCCGATGCCAAAGTATACCGGCACACGGCCCGCAGCCTGATCTACCATGATCTTAAGACCGCGCTCCATCTCATCTTCCTCGATCACATAGAACTCGCCGTTGCTGCCGAAGGCAAGGATGCCCAGCACACCGCCTTCGATCACATAGTCAACCTGTTCTCTCAGTTTCTTCTCGTTGATCATCTCATTCTCATCGATCGGCGTGAGAATCGGGACGACCACGCCCTTAATAAAATCTGTGTTCATGCTCTGCTCCTTCCGGCGTCTGTTCTGCGCCATCTTATTTAACAATGCTTGCGCCGGAGATCTTCTCGTAATATTTCACGATGCCCGCATGGTCGTCCTTGTCGCAGCCGTCGGCTCTTAAGAACTGCATGATCTCCATCAGCTGTGCAGTCAGCGGTGAAGGAGCGCTGATCGCATGGGCCGCATTCAGGGCGTTGGTCAGATCCTTGATGTGCAGCTCGATCCGAAAGCCCGGCTTGTAGTTGCCTGCCAGCATCATTGGAGCCTTGGCATCCATAACGGTGGAACCTGCCAGGCCGCCGCGGATCGCCTGGTATACCAGCTCCGGATCGGTGCCTGCCTTCTTTGCGAAGGTCAGCGCCTCAGATACAGCCGCGATGTTGATGGCAACCACCATCTGGTTTGCAAGCTTTGCCACGTTGCCGGAACCCAGTTCGCCAACATATACAACGGAACCAGCCATCACCATCAGCATGTCATAGTATTTGTCAAACAACTCTCTCTTGCCGCCGCACATAACAGACAGGGTCCCGTCGATGGCCTTCGGCTCGCCGCCGGATACCGGACAGTCCATCATATCGATGCCCAGCTTCGCAAGCTCTGCACCGATGGCCTTGCTCTCGGTTGGGTCGATGGAGCTCATGTCGATCACTACGGTGCCCGGCTTTGCGCCCTCTGCCACACCGTTCTCGCCCAGAACTGCCGCTCTCACGTGAGGAGAGTTGGGAACCATGGTGATGACTACATCTACCTGGGAAGCTACTGCCTTGCCGCTGTCTGATGCCGTTGCGCCGCAGGATACCAGGTCCGCCACCGCATCTTTATTAAAATCAAAAACAACCAGCTCATGGCCTGCCTTGCACAGATTCTTTGCCATCGGTCTTCCCATAATACCTAATCCAATAAATCCAACTTTCATCATTCTTACCTCGTCTTTCTTTTCTGCATTGCCGCACATGCTCCGGATTCTGGTCCGGCTCCTGTGCCGTCTTCGTTGCTGCTTATGTCTGCATTATAGGGAAATCCACCGCCAATAACAATCGGCGGGATTGCCAAATACAGAGCCGGTTTTTATACAAAAAAGACAAGGTTTCAATATCATTTCACCTTGTCTTTCATTTTGTCTTATTTTATTTCAAGTTCCTTTTGAGCTGCCCACATCAGCCCCTTCATAAATCCGGTCGGATAACAGAACGATCCCGCCAGACCGCCAAACCCCTCCATGGGCTTAAACCCATGATCGATGGAGATCACGGCATTGCAGTTGAATCTGATCAGCTGCTTCATGATCGCATACATATCAGCATACCCATCCTCCGCAAGCGTTTCCTCAAATACCGGCAGAGGGCTGTCAACATTCCGGAAATGCACACAGAGAATCCGGTCATCTTCACAGAACTCCTGAATATCCCTCATCAGATCCCCAAATGCATCGCCTCCCTCAAGCCAGCATCCCACACAAAGCTTCATCCCCAGGGCATGGCTGCCTTTTGCCATCCGAAACGCCCTGCGATAGCACTCCGTATTATAGATCAGGCTCGGGATTCCCGCCATACACGCCAGCGGCGGGTCATTGGGATGCAGCGCCATACGCACGCCTGCCGCCTCCGCTGCCGGTATCACCTGATCAAGAAAATATTGAAAATTATCCCAGATCTCCTCCTCACCGTAGACCCGATCCTCTGCATTGGGCCTTTTCAGAATCTCATTCTGGTCGCAGTAAGAAGAAACACCTCCCCGCGTATGCTTTCCAACCCTGTGATCTGTCCTGAGAATCCCATTGGGCTGCCACGCAATGGAGGTAAATGGGATCCGGGTTTCCCCAAAGACCTCCAGCATATGCACAAAACGGTCAATCTGGCGGTCCCGGTCCGGCAGGTTTAAATGGATACTTTTATTTTTCTGAAGCTCATTGCATGTTGCATCCGATACATGCAGCCCGAATTTGGCCAGCCGTTCCTGCTGGGCGCGGATATCCGCTGCATTCAGTTCCTCCGGTTTCAACGACAGGCTTACATATTCAATTCCCATCTGCCTGATAAAAGACAGGGTATCATCCGATTCTACGATACGAACCGGGATTTGTGGTTTCATAGACATATTCTCCCTCACTTCTCAACCATGCGGTTGCTTTTTTTCTACTATCCCGCGATCGGGAAACACAGGTTTGCACTCAGCACGATCGATATTACAGCTATCAGGATAAACGGTATCGTGAACTTAAACGTATCCGTCAGCTTATATCCACAGGCTGCATAGGCAATTCCGCAGGCAGGGCTTCCGGACGGAAAGGCGATTGCCACATTGGCGCAGAAGGCAACGATCAGCACGACGCCCCTTGGATCCCAGCCGGCCGCAATACAGGTACTGGCCGCAATCGGTACCAGCACATTCCTGGTTGCTGAATTGGACATAAATGTCGTCATGACCACGGAAACCGCCGCAAAGACAAACATGACAAACAGTCCGCTTGGCTTCCCGCCCAGGATGGTCAGGATCACATTGCCGATCGCTTCACCTGCCCCGGTCGCCCCCAGTGCATCTGCCATTACCAGAACTCCCGCGATCATCCACACCGGGTCTCCGGTCAATGCTCCGACAATCTCTTTCAGATTCATCGCCTTTGTGAAATACAGTACCAGCACACCCATCACTGGCATCAGATACATCACATCACCAAGCTGTGTGTTGAAAAACAGAGAGATGACTACGATCAAAAACACTGCATAGATCATATTTTCATCGCGCTTTGATATTTTTTCTTTTTTCTTCTGCTCCTTTAGCCTGGTCTGGTCAAACGGGTCATTGGGCAGCCACTTATAGGCAAACAGGCAATATACCGTCATTAATACGCACGGAAGAATGGACACCTTAAACATATCGAGAATGCTCAGCAGCTGATTTTCTGAAGCTGCCACGCCTTCATAAAACGCATTTAATGTTGCATACTGTGTCGCTCCCATGCCAAGCGGCAGCTTTGTTCCCCAGATACTGATCATGGCAAGGATCGGTATTGTCATGCGGGACGGCGTGATATCGCCGGTATTGCCAAGTGCCACCAAAAACATCAGCATGATCGTCATATTGGCCGTTGTGGGCAGGAAACAGGCAAACAGTATGATGACGCCATACATTGCCAGCAGCAGAGCCAGACCGCTTTTCCCTTTTAGATGGATCATTTGATCCTGGATCTTTGTCAGCAGGCTTGTCTTCCCAAAGGCCGCCACAATGGCGAACATACCTGCGATCATGATCGTGGTCTTATTGGAAAGACCGGAAAACGCCTGCGGTATGGTAAATACCCCTGACAGAGCCAGCAGAACACAGCAAACCATCGTTGTAACACCAAAAGGCCATTTATTCAGGATGAAACCAAAAATCATAAATGCCATGATAGCCAGTACAATATATAATTCCATACGAAACCTCCTTATTGACTTTTCGGTGTGCACTCCGTTGTCTGATAAGAATTTACCGTATTTTCTTATGGAATACAATTTATATAATCGACAAAAAAGCGGAATTTTTTTATTCCTAATGGCAAAATTGCATTTTATGTAATATAATTGAAATGTAATTAAAAATTTATTTCGATTTTTGAAAAAATTTTCAAACAAAAAAGAAAACTGGAGAAAAACCGATGGCAAAGATCACAATTCTGCTCCCCGATTCCGCAATGCTCACCCTTGCGCTGAATGCCGCGAAGCTGTACCATCTGGACTTGATCGGCATATCGATCATAGACCGGGGTAATTTTCAGGAAATAGCCGAAACCATTGCGCAGAACGGCACTGACATCATTATATCCCGGGGCGGTTATGCTGCCGACATCCACCAAAAACTGCAAATACCCGTCATCGATATCAAGATCACCACATTTGAGATCGGGTTGATGCTGCAAAAAGCGAAAAAGCTTTCCGGTAAAGCATATCCCACAATCGCACTCACCGGCCCCCGCAACATGTTTGTTCCTATCAATACCTCCGCATTTGAAGATGCTTACCGGATTCATCTGAAGCTGTTCCTGTTTGACGCACCCGAAGAGATGGAGGCTGCCGCTCAAAACGCGATCGGAGACGGAGCTGATATCATCATCGGAGGGCGGGTCGTCTGCCAGTACTGCCAGGACATGAACATCACTGCGCTCCGCACCTTCTCCGGCGAAGAGAGCGTTTTAGAAGCATGCCGCATGGCAAGCCTCCTGAGTGAGGCCTTAGATCAGGAAAAACAGCATGCCGCCAGCTTAAACATGCTTCTTGACCGCGTTTCCAGCGGGATCATCGAAATAGACGGGCAGGGGGCGATCCTCCGTGTCAATCAGTTTGTTGAACATCTGCTCATGATGGACAGCCGCAGCTTAAAAGGGCTTCCTGTCCAGCGAATCTTGCCCGGCATAAGCAATCAACTCCTGAAAACAGCATTGACCAGGCATAAAGAAGTGCGCTCTGCCGCTGTCCGCATTCAGAATTCAGAATTTTTGATCAGTATCGCACCAGTACTGGTGGACAACCGTGCTTCCGGCGCCATCCTGAGCTTTCATGAAATGCTGCCGGTTACCGCCGCTCAGCATCACCCGCTGACACAGAAGCTGTTAGACTGCGGATTCCGGGCTACTCACACATTTGACGCAGTGATCGCCCGCAGCCCGGTCATGCAGGAATTGATCAGGCAGGCCAGGCATTTTTCCAGGTTTCCATTTCCAGTACTGATCACCGGACCGGACGGAACCGAAAAACAGATCATCGCAGAGTGCATCCACAATGCCGGGGATTTTCATCAGGCTCCGTTTCTGCGCTATAACTGCGGAACAGAAACCAGGGCCAGCTTTCAGCTGCTGCTCTCCCCCGGGGATGAGGAGGGCCAGGCCACTGACGCCGCATTTGATATGGGAACCCCATTTACCCTGTATCTGCACGAGGTCTCTCTGCTCACCCCGTTAGAACAGTACCGTCTCCTTATGCTGATGCAGAGATATGCCGCCGACACGATCCATTCCGATATGCCTGCCCGTCACCGGTGTATCCGCATCATTGCTTCCAGCAGCCGGGATCTTAAAGAACTGGTCCAAAACGGCCAGTTCCGCAGTGACACCTATTACGCCCTGTCCGTCATGTGCCTGGAACTTCCTCCCCTGAAAAATCGCCGTGAAGACATCATGGGATGGACAGATTTTTACATAGGTTCCCTGCAAAAACGCTACGGCCGCTATATCAAGTTTACAAAAAGCGCCCAGGATGCCCTGCTCTCCTATTCATGGCCGGGCAATCTGACCGAACTCAAGACCGTTTGCAAACGCATTTTCGTCAACTGCCAAAAATATATGGTTGATTCCGCAGATATCGGAATCTGGCTCCACGACATTACACAGAGCGATACTGGGCAGAAGCAAGAAAACCTGGCCTGTGCTCCGCCCGCTTTCTATCTCCCGGAGGCCGAACAGGCCGCCCGCATCACGGAAGCGCTGCGCAAAAACGGAGGAAACCGGTCTGCTGCCGCTGCGGAACTGGGTATCAGCACCACGACACTCTGGAGGCAGATGAAAAAATACCGTATCTCCAAGACGGAAGGTAAAACATGTTCTAACTAATTCCCCATCATCGGAACAATGCTCCGGAAATGCGGGATCAACCGCCCATCGATCGAAGACCGGGTCACTCCATCCTGCACTGCCCCCATTTTTTCATAAAATCCCACCGCCTGGGGGCTGGTGACAAAATGAAAGGCGCTGACCTGGTTTTCCCTGCACCAGGCGTTCAGATGGTCCCACATCTGCCGCCCCAGGCCCTTGCCCAAAGCAGCTTCAGCCACATAGAAATACTCCAGTTCCCAGCCGTCCCCATCCCGCTTAAGCCCCCAGAACGCCTCCGGATCGTACCCCCAGGCGCTTCCGCATGGTTTGCCAGAGAACGCAGACCGGCTGTATCCTCCGGTCCCGCCGCGGTGAATTTATGATAACTCGATCCCATACTTTTTCATCCGCCTCCATAACGTCGCCTTGCTGATCCCCAGCTCCTTTGCCGACTTCTCCCGGCTTCCGCCGTGCTTTTTCAGAACCTCGATGATCCGCTCTGCTTCCTGTTCGGCATAATCCCAGGTAATCTCTTTATCTGAGTCTTCACCAGACCTCCTGCTTTTCGCCTCCCCATTCAGTTCCGGATACAGCTCCTCCAAAAGTTTTCTCACAACAATCTCATCAATAGACCGTTTCCCTGCCGTCAGGATCAGACGCTCGCAAAAGCTTTCAATCTGAAACAGATTGCCATACCATGGATAGGAAAGAAGCAGCTCCTTCGCTCCCGCCGTCAGTACATGGTAACGCCCGTACCGCTCACAGCAGTCCCTCAGCGTATCCTCAAGCTTCTGCTGCAAGTCCTCACTCCGCTCCCTGAGCGGCGGCACGGACAGCTCCAGCCCCGACAGAAGATAGTAGAGATCCTGGCTGATCTTCCCCTGATCCATAAGCCGGATCAGCGGGCTGCGCACCGTCACCATCACCCGCACGTCCACCTTCCTGAGCCTTGCGATATCCGCACCATGGCAGACCCGGAAACGGATCAGCTGATACAGGCGGTACTGGTTGGCTGCCGTCAGCTCCTCCACATCCCGCAACAGCAGCGTGCCGCCCTGGGCCTGAAGCACCGCTCCCCGCTCGCCGAAGATCATGTTCCTCTGCTCATCCTCCGAGAGACCTTCACAGGGCACATCCAAAAACGGCCCGTTGCCCCGGCTGCTGCTGTTGTGGATACTCTCCGCCAGCATCCGTTTCTCCGTGCCCGGTTCCCCCTTAAGGACGACCGGCTGCTCCGACAATGCATAGAGACTTGCCATCCTCACGCACTCCTGCATGGCCTTTGAATTCTGTAAAATATCCTCGAACCGCATCAGCGGGGGAAGACCTCTGGCATCCGCGCCGCGCCCGGATCCCCGCCCGATATCCCGTCCGGATTGTCCGGACTGTCCGGTTTTCCCCGAAGCCGCAGCCTTCTTTCGCATCTTGTGACAGGTGATGATCGCTCCGTCCACCCGCCCCTCGATCAGCACCGGAGCGATCACCGCAAATACCGGCGTCTGGTTCCACTCCAGGAACAGGGAATACTCTTTTCCCTCGTCAAATACCCGGTGGAGCGCCTCGCTTCCCATCATCGGCGCAATACTCCGGATATCCTTACCCTTAAGCTCCGCCTGTCCGCGTCCGATCATGTCCTCCATCATCGGATTGACCGCCGTCACCTGCCCCTCACCATCCAGCCGGATCACCCCGCTGAACGAATAATCAAGAAGCGTCTCCATCTGCGCCGCAGTCTTCTTCTCCACGCTCATGGCATACTCCATGCTCTCTGCCATGGAAAATGCCTGGCGCATGGAATCCTCCGTCATAGAAAGGAACAGGGACGGCACCCCCGCTTCCGTAGCCACAGAGACCGCCGTATCCCCGCCAATGATCACATCCACCCGGTCCTCCACCGCCCGGCGCGCCGCTTCAGAGAGTCCGGCGCCCTGACTGGCGTAGTATGTCCGCAGTTCAATCTCATAGAGCTCATCAAAAAAAGACATGTCGCAGAACATGTTCTTAAATCCCACCACTGCGACCACCGGTCTTGCCTTCGCCGCGATCTGCTTTGCGCGCATGACCAAAAGAGCCATCTCCTGGGCCGTCAGCACGATCTCCACCACCGGGATGTCCGTATACTGTTTGATCAGGGATGCCTGAAGCCCGCGGGCAATGATGATGGACGCGCCGTCCGCAATCGACCGGCGCGCCTCCATCACGGTATGTTCCGTCTCGATCACACGCATTTCCTGGATCTGAAACTTCTTTTCCTGCAAAATATTGTGTGCCTGATGGAGCATTTCCTCCCTGGACACCAAAAGCGCGATTTTCCCCATAGACCGCATTCCTTTCTGTATCTTACCGTGCCGCAGGCGCTTCCCCCGACTTAAAGATCCGGTTCAGCATTACCACCGCCGCGATCGACAGCACAAACTCCGCCACAAACTGAGCATATGGAAGCCCGTAAAGCGGGAACAGGAAATTCAGCACATACAGCGCCGGGATCTCCAAAAGGATCTTCCGCAGGATCGCAAAAGCAAGAGCCGATTTCCCATGGCCCACCGCCTGGAACACGCCCACTGCGATGAAATCCATGCAGAGGAACGGCAGGCAGAGGCAGAATCCCCGCAGGAACCTGGTCCCATATTCGATAATGCTCTCATTTCTCATAAATGCATGGATGACCGTGCCCGCGCCCACGCTGAACAGCAAAAGCACTGCGATCATAAGCGGCACGATCGTCTTGATCGTAAACATAATAGAATCCTTCATCCGCTTCCGGTTCCCGCTGGCATAGTTATAACTGATGAGCGGCATGATCCCCTGGGAGAATCCCATAGCTACCTGTAACGGCACCATATTGACCTTCTGGGCGATCCCCATAGCCGCCACCGCATGAGCGCCAAACGGCGATGTGAAATTGTTTAAGATCGTCATACCTGTCACATTGAGCAGGTTCTGGATCGCCGCAGGAATCCCCACGCCGCAGATTCCAAGAACGATTCCCCTCTGGAACCCGAATTTCTTTGGAGAAATGCAGACTACCGTGCTCTTTCTGCGCACATACAGCAGCACGAAGAAATAACAGCAGGCCACACAGTTGGACAGGAAGGTAGCCAGACCTGCCCCTGCCGCGCCCATGTTAAAGCCCCATGGCAGGATAAAGATCGGGTCCAGTATGATATTTAAAAGACAGCCGCTCATGGTTCCAACACTGGCATGGAGGGACGCGCCCTCCGCCCGCACCATATAGGCCATCACCACATTTAAAATAGCCGGGGCCGCCCCGCACATCACGGTCCAGCGCAGATATCCCAGGGTCGCCTCCGCCGTATTGGCATCCGCCCCCAGCACAGTCAGCAGCGGGCTGCGGAAAGATATACACAAAAAAGAGAACAGCAGACCTGAAAACAGCGCACAGTAGAATCCAAACGCCGAACTTTTGCTGACCGCATCGTAATCTTTGCGTCCCAAGGCACGGCTCATCATACTGGAGCTTCCCACGCCAAACAGGTTGTTGACTGCATTGAACGCCAAAAGCACCGGAGCCGCCAGCGTCACCGCCGCATTCTGCACCGGGTCATTCAGCATTCCTACAAAATAAGTGTCCGCCAGATTGTAGATCACCATGACCAATGAACTGAGCACGGTAGGGATCGACAGCTGCATGACCGCTTTCGGTATCGGCATCTCCTCAAACAGGATTGTCTTTTGATTATCTGCCATTTCAGATTTCCTCCTTCACGAAAAATGCGGCAGTCCTCAATCGTCTGCACACACTTCCTTTTATTGTAGCACAGAGAATCTGGTAAAACAAGTTATGTAAAAATCACTTGCACATTTCTCCCGCCCCCTTTATAATATACTGTATACAAAATAATTTAAAAATACAATGCATTTTCAGCTCGCACAAAGGAGAACTACTATGATCAAACATCTCGGACTGAAAGCCTACGGAAAGATCAACTTAGGCCTGGACGTTCTGCGCAGGAGGGAGGACGGCTACCACGAGGTCCGCATGATCATGCAGACCGTTGGGATCTTCGACCGGGTGGACATCATATGGAAGGAAGAGCCCGGCATCCAGGTGGAGACCAATCTCTACTACCTTCCCACCAACGAAAACAACCTGGTATACAAAGCCGCCAAACTTTTGATGGACGAGTTTGGAGTGACTGACGGCGTGACCATCAAGCTTAAGAAATTTATCCCCGTAGCAGCCGGAATGGCCGGTGGGAGCAGCGACGCAGCCGCCGTCCTGTTCGGCGTCAACAAGATGTTCCGCCTGGGTCTGACGATCCCGCAGCTCATGGAGCGCGGTGTCAAAATAGGCGCGGATGTTCCCTACTGCATCCTGCGCGGGACGGCTCTGTCGGAAGGCATCGGCGAGGTTTTGACTCCTCTGCCGCCGGTTCCCCAGTGCCAGGTGCTGATCGCCAAACCAGCCATCAACGTTTCCACCAAATTTGTATATGAGAACCTGCATGCCAATGACCTGCTTCCCGGGCAGCACCCGGACATCGACGCCATCATTGACTCCATCCGGAAGAATGATATCTACGGGATCGCGGACAATCTGGGGAATGTTCTGGAGACAGTCACCATAAAGGAATATCCCGTGATCCGGGAGCTTAAGGAAAAAATGCTGGAATACGGAGCCATCGGCTCCCTGATGAGCGGCAGCGGCCCTACCGTATTCGGACTGTTCACCAGCCCGAAAGCGGCGCAGGACGCCTACGAGGAGCTTCGCTATGGCTCCGCCTCAAATCTTGCCAAGCAGGTGTACTTAACGAATTTCTATAACCAGAAAGAAAATCAGAAGGAGAATATACATGGAACACGAACTGAAGGTTAACATGAACGAATATCTGCCGCTGCGGGATGTGGTTTTCAACACCCTGCGCCAGGCCATCTTAAAGGGAGAGCTGGAACCGGGCGAGCGCCTGATGGAGATCCAGCTGGCTGACCGGCTGGGCGTCAGCCGCACCCCCATCCGTGAGGCCATCCGCAAACTGGAGCTGGAAGGGCTTGTCCTAATGATCCCGCGCAAGGGCGCCGAGGTGGCAAAGATCTCCGAAAAGAGCCTGCGGGATGTTCTGGAGGTACGGCGTTCCCTCGAAGAACTGGCTATCGAGCTTGCCTGCCAGCGCATGACCGACAGTGACATCCGGGAGCTGGAGGAGACCCAGGAGGCATTCCGTCATGCCGTGCAGACTGCGGACGCCATGACGATCGCTGAGAGCGATGAGCACTATCACGATATCATTTACAACGGCACCGGCAACAACCGTCTGGTCCAGATCTTAAATAACCTGCGGGAGCAGATGTACCGTTACCGGCTGGAATATATCAAGGACGCCGACAAACGCCAGATCCTGGTGGTAGAACACGACCACATCCTGAAAGCCATCAAAAACCGTCATGTGGCGGAGGCCAAAACAGCCATCCGGGAACACATCGATAATCAGGAGATCACCGTCTCCAAAAATATCAAGGAACAGCAGTAAATTCTCTGTAAACGAGCCAAACTATAAATCCCCCGGCTGTCTGATCCGCATTTCTCTCTGAGAGTGCAGACCCGGCAGCCGGGGGATTCTCGTTTGCTTTATTTACTGCTTGCCGCATTGATTGCTTTCAGGTCCAGGGTCCCCTTCCTCTTCCGGGTCCGGCTCTTTCGGCATATATTTTTCAAAAATCCCCACAAACACATAGGAATTGAAAAACGCCAGAAGCGGGAACCCAAACAGGAAGAACACTGCCTGCAGCATCGGCAGCACAAACAGCGCCAGCGCGATCAGCCCTACATCGATCGCCAGGATGCCCAGAGTCTGGAAAAAATGGCGGATGGACATGAAAAGCGCATTGAACAGGGTCTTCTTGACCGGATTGTAGAACCTCGACTGCAATGGGAACACAAACAGGCTGATCCCCAGGTACACGATGGCAAATCCCATAAACAACGCCAGCATCACCGTTCGGAAGGTGGAGCTCTCCGTCTGCATCATCAGGAAGAAATACAGGTCAAACCCGATCACCGCCCCGGCAGCCAGCAGGATCAGCCAGATCACTGTGGCCTGTTTAAAATTCTCCTTGAAGGATTTAAAAAAGGACTTTACCGTAGAGCCTTCTTCATCCCGAACCAGCTTCAGCGTCACATAATAGACCGCTGTAGTGGACGCGCCCATCGTAACGATCGGGATGCTGCACAGCACCCACAACAAATTCAGGATCATCACATCAAAAAACTTACCAATAAACCGCCAAACCGGATTGTCATAATTAAAAATTCCAGAAAGCATTATCCTTCCCCCAATTCCACGCTGTATTCTCGCCCCTGTGCAGGGCCTGCTTTCGCCTTATGAACCATTATAGCGAATATTTTGTCAAAATGCAATTTGCTTTGTTCCTTTACCGGAAGTTTTCAGGAATTCCGGAGCATATTTCAGGTGCGGCAGATTTCAGAAATATTTTATAGTCCCGGACCGGTGGATGTGGTAGAATAGGAATACCAAATCCATCAAACAAAGGACTATATGATATGAAGATCACAGAAGAATCTATGAAGCATCAGACCAATCCGCAGGAAACCGGGACCGCCGGCAGCCAGCCGCAGGCTCCCTTACCCGAGGCGCCCCTGCCCAAAGCGCCCAGGAGTGAAAAAGAAAAGCTGAGATCCATGTCCGGGAAAGACCGGGCATGGTATATCTGGGCCTATTATAAGTTCCATATCCTTGCTGTCATCGTGGCAGTGGTGCTGGTCTGCAATATCGGCGCCGCCATTTACCGCAGCACCTTTGACACAGTCCTTTACTGTGTTTATTTAAACAGCCGCGGCACAGAAGGGGTCAACGCCGCTCCCCTGGAACAGGATTTTGCAGCTTACCTTGAGCTGGATCAGAAACATTCCGTTACCACAGAGTCCGCCTTCATCTCATTTGACGACAGCGCAACCGATTACAGCTACGCATCCATGGCAAAAATAACCGCTCTGGTGGCCTCCCAGGAACTGGACGTCCTCATTGGCGACCAGGAAAGCACCGACCACTATGCTTCTCTGAATGCGTTTATGGATCTGGAAACCAGTCTTTCCCCGGAGCTGCTGGCCCTTGCAGAGGACAGGCTCTATTATGCCAAAGGCGAGGATGGCACGGAATATCCCTGCGCCATCGACTTAAGCGGCACCGGATTTGCAGAAGAATCCAATCTGGCGCAGGACACGCCGCTTCTGGGGATCATTGCCAATACCGAACATATCGATACCGCCGAGGCGCTGATCCGCTATATTTTTGAGCCGTGACCGGTTCCCTTCTGTCTCCCGCTCTGTCCGGCAATGAAGCCTTCTGACTGCCGCACAGGCAGAATCCCAGCTTGTCAAGCAGCCGGGCTGAGGCAATATTTCCCGCCTCCACTACGGCATAAACAGGACAGGCATATTCCTGCTCCACATAGTTAAGGATCAGACGGCAGGCTTCCTCTGCGAAGCCCTGCCGACGGTACGGATCAAATATGTGGTACCCCAGCTCCAGCTGCAGCTCTGCATCCTCCCGCCCCCGGCTTCCGGTATCACAGTCCGACACCCCGGCTATCCCCACAAGCTTTCTATCCGCTCTTCTCACAACCGCCCACATCCCGTACTCATAGAGACCATACTGATTTTCGATATACGCATGGAACCTGTCCGGCTCAGAAAAAAGAGTTTCCGCAGTTCCCACCAGTTCGTTTTCCGGCAGCTGTGCCAGCTGCACCGCATCCTCCGGCGTAAATTCCCGGACACAGATCCGGTCCGACTCCGCGATCACCCAGGGCAGGCCCAGCTTGCGGCGCACCACCCGCTCCAAAAAGCGTTCGTCCGCCTGCTCCGGCGAACCGATCAGATAGTCTGCTTTCCACAGCCATTCCCGGCTGTCGGCGGCATCCGATCCAACCGTATGCGCTCCGACTGCTTTCGTTCCGGCTGCTTCCGTTCCGACTGCTTCCGTTCCGCTACAGCCCTTCCACACACCGACAAAGGCCCTCCCAGCCGCTTTCGCGGCAAGGAGAGCCTCCTGTTCATCCGAGATAACCACGCAGTATAAATTGCCTTCTACAAGGACATCCCGTTCTTCCGTCATACTAGCACTTCTCCGGCTCGCCGTATTCCTCGCCAAAAGTATCCACCGTGACGCTCTTTATCTTCTGTTCCTTCAGCGGCCTGTCGTTGTAGTCGGTGCGGGTCTGTGCGATCGTGTTCACCACATCCATGCCGTCCACCACTTTTCCGAACGCCGCATAAGCGCCGTCTAAGTGCGGGGAATTCTTGTGCATGATAAAGAACTGGGAACCTGCGGAATCCGGCATCATAGAACGCGCCATGGACAGCACGCCCGGCCCATGCTTTAAGTTATTGGTAAATCCATTCTGGGAAAACTCACCCTTGATGGAGTAGCCCGGGCCGCCCATGCCGGTTCCCTGCGGGCAACCGCCCTGGATCATGAACCCTTCGATGACTCTGTGGAAGATCAGGCCGTCATAATAGCCCTTCTTCGCCAGGCTGATAAAATTCTTCACGGTGTTCGGCGCGATCTCCGGGTATAACTCGGCGCGGATCACGCTGCCGTCTTCCATGGTGATTGTAATTTCTGGATTTTTCATTGTATCTTTCTCCCTTCGGCTTGATTGCATTTTGCTATGTTATACTATACCATCTGCTCAGGTGTATGTCAAAGTTCTATTGGCCTCTCCTGAAAAAACCTTTGCATTATTGAACACGCACAAACTCCGAGCCGCCAAGGATACACTTATCAAATCCCCTGAATATAACGCTCTCCTTCATCTCCTCGTTTTCAATCGCATACACTTCTCCGCCGCCCTCTCCATAAAACGGTCCTGAATACTGATAATGAAAGGTGCCGAATTGACTCGTGAGAGTGATGCTTCCATCGGCTGATGTCTCAACCGTGATATACCCGGTATAAGTTGTCCCATCATCATTATAAAACGGCCCTGCAAATACCCCGTCATAACTGGCAGCTTTTGCTGTTTCAACTGCTGCATTCTGCTGTGTCTGCACAACACCGTCCACAGTCCAGGCTCCGGTGGCATCTACGGTATGTCCGTCCGGAGTAGCCGTATCAGACAGCATATAACCATCGCCGCCGAAATAATAACACTTTCCCTCTATCCATTGCCAGGTGTCAGCCGGATAACCTCCATCATCATTCTGGTACCTCCATCCGCCTGTGTTATGCTGCCATTGGCCCGCAAATGCCGGAATGCTCATACAGAGGGTGAGCGCTAATGCGGATACTGCAATTCCTATTTTTTTCTTCATCATGTTATCTCCTTCTCAGTCCGTTTGCTTTACAGATCCATTGTAACTACGGCACAAACCGGTAACCCAGCCCCCGCACCGTAACCACATGCTTCGGGTGGGCCGGATCCTCCTCAATCTTGCTGCGCACCCGGTTAATATAAACCATGATCGCATTATCGTCCACCGCCACCAGATTCCCCCAAACATGCTCATAGATGTTTTCTTTTGAGAACACCTGGTTCGGGTTCTGGAGGAATAAGAGCAGCAGGCTGCCCTCTTTTGAAGAAAGGTTAAGCTCCACGCCTTTTTTATAAAACCGCATGGCAGATGTATCATATCCAAAGGAACCGCATGAAACCATCCCAACTCCCATCATATGCGTCTTATCCCTGCGGATCAGC
This sequence comes from Clostridium sp. AN503, assembly GCF_040719375.1. Classification (NCBI taxonomy): domain Bacteria; kingdom Bacillati; phylum Bacillota; class Clostridia; order Eubacteriales; family Clostridiaceae; genus Clostridium; species Clostridium sp. AN503. Next base: position 170,550 of record NZ_JBFDTP010000001.1, read on the forward strand.
GCTTTTACCTTTGCCCCAATGATCACAGGCCGAAAGGGTTTTGTAATATAATCATCCGCACCCAGAGACAGCCCGTACAAAGTATCATAATCTTCATCCCGCCCGCTGATGATGATCACCGGCGTGGATATCCCCTGTCCTCTCAGCTTTTTAATCACCTCAAAGCCTTCCATATCCCCGAGCATAATATCCATCAGAATAATATCAAACAGTTCTGCGTCCAGCAGCTTCAGCGCTTCCTGACCACTTGCGGCGGCAGCGCACTCCAGTTCATTGCTGCGCATTACTTTTTCCAGCATTCTGCGGATAGCAGGGTCATCGTCCACGATTAAAACTTTATCAGCCATAGTATTTTATCCTTGCATTCTCTGCTTTTCGTTCTACAATAGTATTATAATCGGTAGAAATAAACAAGTCAAACCCATAGGTGGAAATTATGAAATTAAAAGACAAAAAAACGGTTGCGGCAGTCCTCCTGCTTCTTCTGTTGATCAACACCGGCCTTATTATCATCGGCATCAGCAGCTGGAATAACTATAAAATGACAGTAATAGACCGCCATAAGGAGCAGATGCTCCTGACTTCCGAAACCGTGGCGCGGACCATGGAGATCTTCCTGAACCGGAACGCATCCGACCTGCGCCTGCAGTGCATAGCAGCGGAAGAGGCTGCGGCAAACCCTGCCCTGGACACGATCCGGGACCAGATCTTCCAGAAATACATTGACGAGCAGGAAAATTTTGTCACAGGATTTCTTTTGGACGGCAGCGACGAGACCAGCGTCTCCCCGCCCGACGGATTCCATGTCCGCAGGGAATTCGGTTCCATCGACATGGGCGGCGGCATCCAATTGACCCAGTGCCAGGCAGACGACGGCCAAATCTATTTCCTGCTGGGCGCGGACCTGTCCACCGGCGGGCGCGTCAGCCAGGTGATCGATGCCGCATGGTATTTTAACAAACTGATCTCCGATATCCGGTTGGGAACAAACGGCTATATCATGGTTAAGAACTCAAGCGGTATCATTCTGATGCATCCGGCCAGGAGCCAATGGGGCATCAACGCCCTGCATGACCGAAAGGAAATGTATCATAGCGTTGATCTGGACAGTCTGGAAGATATGCTCAGGGACCAGTACCAGGGCAATACCGGCGTCTCCGAATACATCTCCTATTGGTGGACAGATGAAAACCTCCCCCGGGTAAAGAAGATTTCCGCGTACACTCCCGCAAATGTGGGGGATGATTTTCTGATCATCAGCGCCGTCACAGATTACGATGACATTTTTGTGCCGATCGCCGAGGGATACAGTCATATCATTTTCCTTCTGCTTCTAATGTTCCTCGCAGTCATGTGCGCCGCCGGAATTTACGTCCGTATGCTGCTGCAGAGGCAGAAGGATACAGAAGAGATCGCCTACTTAAAAGAGCTGAACGGTATTCTTGAGCAGACCCAGAAAAGCGAAGAGATCATCGCCCACCAGCAGCGGCTTCAGATCATGGGTATCATGACCGGCGGCATTGCTCATGAATTCAACAATCTGCTGACCCCCATTATGGGCTACGCCGACCTGCTGATGGCGGAATTCCCGGAGGATTCTGAGTACTACGATGAAGCAAACGAAATCTTCGAAGCCGCCGCAAAAGCCAAAGAAATCATCCATCAGCTTTCTTCGCTAAGCCGCAAAAATATGGAAACCGCATATAAGGAGATTTCCCTGAAGCAGCTTTTAGGGCGCTCCCTGAAAATGGTCCGCTCCGTCTGCCCTGCCAACGTCCACCTGCAGGACGAAACCGATTTCCGCCAGGAATGGATTTTAGGTAATGAAACACAGCTCAATCAGGCTATTTTAAATATCTGCGTCAACGCTATTCACGCGATCGACCGGAACGAGGGCATCATTACGGTCCGGGGCGCTGTGGTCTGCCGGGAAGCTCTTGTGAATTCACCGCATATCCCACCCCTTCCTGACACCTGGGAACGCTATATCCGGCTGGATTTCATGGATACAGGCTGCGGTATGAGCCCGGAGATCCTGGAGCAGATATTTGACCCGTTTTTCACCACCAAAGGGGCCGGGTTGGGAACAGGGCTGGGGCTCTCCCTTGTGGAACAGATCATTTTGTCTCACAAAGGCTTTCTATATGCCGAGAGCGAACCGGGCAACGGCAGCGTATTCCACCTGTTCCTGCCCCTGCTGGAACGGCGGTCGGAAAATAACGCGGAGGATCACGTCCCCCAGCCGCTCCACAAAAATATACTTGCCGCCGATGACAATCCCAAGGTCCTGCGGCTGCTGGAGCGGGATTTTAAAAAGGTAAATATCTCCGTTACCGGCGCGGTCAACATTGGGGAAACGTTAGCGGCCCTTGAATCCGGACCTTTTGATGTGCTCCTCATCGACCACTACATGTCCGGCACCCGCGCCGTGGACTTCTGCATGTCCCTCCGCATGAAATACCCGGAAATGGTCACGCTGGTCATGACCGACAAGATCCGCAAGGACCTGTTGGAGGCAAAACAGAAAAACCTCATCAGCGGATATGTGGAAAAGCCGGTTTCCGTCACCTCCGTCCTGGAGGCGCTCCGGGAGATAAATATATTTTAAGGCTATCCTTAATGATTATTAATGAACGCGGCATGGGCGTTTAAGGTTCCCCTGTTATACTTTAGTCATTCAAATATAACAAAGGGGAGAAATGTGATATGAATGAAACAATGCTTGCTTTACTTGGCTTTGCCACGATCATCCTGATCATCGTCCTGCTTTTAAAGAACGTGACAGTGCCGTCCCTGGCATTCGTGGGAGTCACAACCGGAACCGCCGCCCTCCTGATCATAACCGGAAGTTTTTCCGTCAGCGAGGTGGGCAAATTTATTAGCGCGGGTGTAAAAGACGTACACTCCACCGCGGCGCTGTTTATCTTCTCCGTGCTGTTCTTCGGCATTATGACCGATGTGGGCATGTTTGACAAGATCATCAATGCATTGATGAAGCGTGTGGGCAGCAACGTGATCGGCGTCTGTGTAATGACCTGCGTCATCGCGATCATCGGTCATCTGGACGGCGGCGGAGCTTCCACCTTCCTGATCACCATTCCGGCCATGCTTCCTATTTACAAAAAGCTGAAAATGAAACCCACTACCCTGATGATGATCTGCGTCACCGCAATGGGCGTTATGAACCTGCTTCCATGGGGCGGTCCGACCATGAGAACCGCATCGGTCCTTGGTATTGAAGCGAATGACCTGTGGGTTGCACTGATTCCAATGCAGATTGTCGGAATCGTGATTTCACTTGTAACAGCCGTGCTCTGCGGTATTTCTGAAAAGAAAGCGGGAGCAGGCTTAAACAGCACCCGCGTGGTAGACTACGGCGAAGGCGACGAAGAAACCATCAGCGAAGATCAGAAAAACGAGCTCGCCCGTCCCAAGCTGTTTGCTTTTAACGTGGTGCTCACCCTTACAGTTATCATCGCGCTGGTCTTCGTTCCAATGCCCGCTTATTTCCTGTTCATGCTGGGCTGTGTTCTTGCCCTGGTGGTAAACTATCCGGGCGCAAAGCTGCAAAAGAAGATCATCAATTCCCATGCGGCGCCTGCACTGATGATGGCGACCACGATTCTCGCTGCAGGCGTATTTTTAGGTGTGCTGGGCGACAGCGGTATCATGGACCAGATGGCAATCGTCCTTGCTTCCTTCATACCTGCCTCACTGGGAAGATACCTTCCGATCATTATCGGCATCCTCTCAGTACCGTGTGCACTGATCTTCAACACCGACTCCTTCTTCTACGGTCTGCTGCCGATCCTGATCGAAGTAGGCAACCAGTTCGGCGTTGACCCGATCCAGACTGGTATTGCCATGGTCGTATGTAAAAACTTTGCGACATTTATCAGTCCGGTGGTACCGGCAACCTTCCTTGGCGTAGGTCTTGCAGGCGTGGAATTAAAAGATCACATCAAAAACTGCTTCTTCTATATTTGGGTGGTCAGCATCATCTGCCTCATAGCCGGCATTATGATGGGCATCATTAACATTTAACTTTGGATACCTCCATAAAAGGTATCTGTCGGCTGCCACAGCCGGCAGGAACTATGTAAGATATTCCCAAAACGAGGGAGACCGGAAAAGTATCGCCGGTCTCTCTTGTTTTTTCAAGTGCAAATAAAAATTTTATTCTATTTTCGGCCGGATAACAGATACGGAACCAGAGGGATAGGGATAGACATGTTTTACCCATTCACATTCTGTTCACAAATCATTCAAAAACCTTTTACACAATGAACATGATTTCTTCATGATTGTTCCCTATACTATAAACATAAACAACGAAGACGCAAAGTTGTTTATGAAACGCTTATAAGATTTTTTTCATAATACTCGAGCTGGTAACCCAGGTTATCAGCTCTCCTCCCTTTTATTACCTCTTTTATAAATTGCAAAAGAGCTTCTCCACTGTGGAGAGGCTCCTTTTTTGTCTATTCTTATCTTATGCAGATGTAAACCAGATATAACGTATACATAAGAAGCATAACCCCGCCCTCTAAACGGCTGATCCGCTGCTTGCTGCGGGCTAAAAACCAGGTGATCACGCTGAATGCGATCAGGCATGCTGCATCAATGATCGCCATACGGTTGACTGCGATCGGAGAAACCGCTGCCGACAGCGCCAGGACCATCAGGATATTAAAAATATTGGAGCCGATCACATTGCCCAGGGCCAGGCCGTTTTCGCCTTTGCGGGAGGCCACAACAGAGGTGACCAGCTCCGGCAGGGAAGTTCCCAGGGCCACCACGGTCAGTCCCACCAGCGTCTGGCTGAGACCAAAAGCCAGAGCAATTTCGCTGGCGCTTTTAACTACCAGGTCGCCTCCCCATACGATCGCCGCAATTCCGCCAACGATATAGACGGCGCACCTAAGCGGCGGCAAAGCCTTAAATTCTTCCTGAGCTTCCACCCGGTTGATAAGCGCGTCCCGCACCGTCAGGACCAGGAATACCACAAACATGCCGAGCAGGATAAACGCCTCCGGACGGCTCACAAACTGATCCCGCACGATCATCAGGAGCAGGGCCACAGCCACCAGGATCGATGCGGCAAAATCCCAGCGCAGCCGCACCGCAAAGGGGCGGATCGCGCCGCAGGCGCCCAGCACCACCAGAAGATTGAAAATATTGGAGCCGATCACATTTCCCACGGCGATCTCATTGTTCCCTACCAGGGACGCCGTCGTACTGACCGCCAGCTCCGGCGCGCTGGTCCCGAAGGCCACGATCGTCAGCCCGATGATAATGCTGGGAACCCGCAGCACCTTGGCAATGGAAGAACTGGCCTCCACGAAATAATCCGCGCCCTTGATCAGCAGCACAAATCCCAAAAGCAGTAACACAACCGTTGTAATACTCATACTCTTTCCCTCATCTCTTATAGTATTTCCCTATGGCACAACAAAAGCGAGGCTTTTATTGTATCTCAAGGACACAATAAAAGTCTCGCTTATTATATACGTGCCGGGTTGTTTTTACTCACCGTTCAGGTGATTGACCGTGATGACGACAACGCACAGCAATGAATGCCAAGCTACTCCCTCTTATTGAATTTTAGTATATTGTGTTTTAGAGGGCTTGTCAAGATGTTTTCTTGAGTCATTTACCGTCATTTTTTGTCTCACAGCCATTTTCCAACCTGGTCTCTTCCGTCTGTCCCCTTCCCAGTCCGGCGTACTCTTTGGCTGCATCCTGCGCCAGACCTCAGAAAAGTACTCCGCCCCCTTCTTTACGTCCATCCTTCTCTCCATCGAAGAAGAATGCAATGAACAGAACGCACCGTATCTGCCATCCGCAACTGCAACGAACTGCAGAATCCCCAGCTTTTAGAGAAATTGTCCGAGGCCTCATTCCCCTGCATAGTCTCACTCACCTGGGGAACCTCACCTCCCCGGACAGGATCCAAAGCGTCAGCAGGTTCGGATAGGCCATCAGGCCATTCCAAATATCCGAGATCATCCACACCACATCCAGGCGGCAGATACAGCCAGAAAATACTGCCGCCAGGTACAGGGCCGTATACAGCCTCATGCTTTTCTTCACAAGCCCTTCCACATTCCGCCCCGGATCCCCTCTCTGGAAAATCCGCTCCGCCAGATAGCAGGCCGTCTGCCTGCCCAGATAATACCAGGCGATAATGGTGGCAAATGCAAATACTACCATTGCGCCTGATACCAGCCATTCCCCTACAGATCCCAGACTAAGAGAAAAACAATATGCCGTAAGACCGGCCCCGTCGCTGCCCTGGGGCAGCCCTCCATTTCCAAACTGGACGCAGAGGATCACAAGCGCAGTGAGGGTGCAGATGATGATCGTGTCAAAAAACACTTCAAACATGGCCCACATGCCCTGCCGTTCCGGCGTGGTATCCTCCGCCGCACCGTGAAGCACCGCCATGCTCCCCAGTCCCGCTTCATTGGAAAATACGCCTCTAGACATGCCATAGCGGACGCTGCGGCTTAAAAGGAACCCGGCCACCCCGCCGCCTGCGGCTGACGGTGTAAACGCCCCTTCAAACACCGCCGCTATGACCCGGGGCAGCACGTTCCAGCCAGACAAGATGACAACAAGAGAAAATACCACATAGATTCCTGCCGACACCGGCATCAGCCGTTCTGACACCCTGGAGATCCGGCTGATTCCGCCTAAGATCACTGCTCCGGTGACCGCCGTGACCAAAACCGCACTGACAAGCGGAGGGATACCGGCGCCGAACTCCAGAGTGCCGCTCATGGAATTAGACTGTACCATACTACCCATGCCCAGAGATGAGCATACGGCAAAAAATGCGTAGAGGACCCCCAGCGGGCGGCATCCAAGCCCCCGTTCCATATAGACCATCGGCCCGCACATCCAATGGCCGTCAGGTTTGCGGTACCGGTATTTCTGTCCGATACTGGTCTCTGCATAGGCAGTCGCCATACCGATCAGGGCCGAGATCCACATCCAGAACAGAGCACCCGGGCCGCCTGCAGTCAACGCCGTAGCTACCCCCACAATATTTCCGGTCCCGATAGTCGCAGCCAACGCTGTGCAGGCGGATTGAAACGGGGTAATGCGGTGGCTCCCCTCCTGGCTGTCTCCGCCATCATCCGCCCACAGGCTTCCTGCGGTCATCCTCCACCAGTATCCTATCCGCCGTATCTGGAATCCTCCTGATTTTACTGTAAACCAAAGCCCGGTCCCCAAAAACAACACCATGGTCCATGGCCCCCACACAATAAAATGAAGCGTCTGTGCCATTTCCTGCATCTTCCTACCGCCCTTCCGCGCATACCGTGTCCGTTCTATCCTATGCTGGCGCTGCCGTCAACTATGCTTACCCAGAGCTCCTGATTGCGATTTCTCCCAAAATATTCATAGAGACTTTCTTTTTTGTGCCCTCGCATTTTAGACTTAAATATGGTATGATAGTTAAAGAAAATACAGGAAAGAGGTGTTTTTATGCCTGGATTTACAACACATTATATACTGGGAATGAAAGCCTACAACGACCTGCCGAACAATCAGCTCAAATACATCATTGCCAAATACCGCTGGCTTTACCAACTGGGACTCCAGGGACCGGATATGTTCTTCTACAATATCCCGATATTGCGCCATCAGGACTACCGGAATGTGGGCTCTTATATGCATGAGCATCATATCCGGGATTTCTTCGAGTGCTATCTGCGCCGCCTAAGCCAGATCAGCTCCCGCCAGCAGCGGGAGGAGGGCCTTGCCTATTTCTGCGGGTACTTAGGACATTATATTGGGGATTCCATCTGCCATCCGTATGTGTACGGCAGGATCGGGTATGACGTCAAGAATCCCAGCAACCACACCCACGGTCTTCACGCTGCCTTGGAGAACGACATTGATGCGCTGCTCCTTATGAAGTACAAAAAGAAAAAGCCGTCCCAGTTCAACCAGGCGGCTACGATCTGCTTAAATGGCATGGAGACTCAGTTTATCTCCCGCTTTTTGTCGGAATGCATCAACGAAGTGTATTACCCGATCACCTACAGCAACAATTTCCAGGTTACCCCCAGGATGATGCACCGTTCCATCCTGGCTATGCGCTTCGGCTGCCGCACCCTGGCAGACCCCTCAGGGAAAAAGCGCAGCCGTATCGCTTTTGTTGAAAACCTGTTTTTGAGAAATCCCATCGCCTCCACCAAGCTGGTGACCGATGAGGTGAGCGACCCGCGGAAGTGCCTGAACCTGGACCACGAGATCTGGTGCAATCCCTGGGACCGCCGCCTTGCATCCAAGGCTTCCTTCCCGGATCTGTTCCGCCAGGCGCTGTTAAAATGCTGCAACGTATACGCCATCATCAATGCAGACATTACCAGGAATGAGCCTATGAAGGAACAGGACTTCAGCCGCCTTCTGGACGAGCTGGGCAGTTACTCCTACCACAGCGGTCTTTCTGTCACGGACTGACTTCAGGGTCAGCAGACCTGCGCTGTGATCAGGCGACGCTCCCGCGCATCAAGCCAAAAACGGACCCGCACGAATTGCTGCGGACCCGCTTTTGGCTTTTTAGATGCTTTTTATATGCTTTTTAACTACTCTGTCTTATCGGATAACCTGGTCTCCATCCTTGGTGCAGTAATGTTTTTTTACATCCAGCTTCTGGACCCACGCCTTTGTCTCCGGTGTCTTAAAGCGGTCTCCTTCATTATCCCACAGCCACTGCGGAGTCGGCCACAGACAGACCGACGGATCAACCGCCTGGTACACTGCCTCTCCCACGCCGTTCTGACCATGGTGCGCCATCTGGACCATGTCGGATCTAAGTCCATCCGCACCCACATCATCCAGCAGCATCTGACCTCTGACCTCTCCCAGATCCCCCAAAAACAGGATGGACCGGTTATTCACCACCGCGCGGTACGCAAGGCCTGCATCATTGCCGTCGTTATCACCTATATGATCTTCATCCGGCTCATACCGGTCGTTCACCACTGTGATATCCACATCATCCACAGAGATCACGTCGCCTTTTCCCACCACATGCAGTTTTTCAGGATCCTGGGCATTCAAAAGCTTTATGATCGTATCTGCAGTCCCCAGTTCCTCCTGGTCATGGAGCGCATACCACTCTGTCGATGCAAAATTATAATAGAAGTTATCAATCTGGATCCCGGCGCCCTCACCGTCCTCCTCGTTCTGCAGGATCTTGATCAGCGCGCCCACATGGTCTGTGTGGGTATGGGTCAGCAGCCATGCGCTCACGTGCCCGCCGCGTTTTTTGATCTGCTCCACAAGGTAATCCCCGTCGTCCCAGCGCCCGCCGTCAATAACGATCAGGCTCCCTTCCTTTGTCTCCAGAAGAAAGGACATCATCTGCCCCTTGCTCTGGGACTTCAGCATGGTAAGCTCTGCGCCGCCAAACACCGGCTTTTCATCCTGCCTGTCCTTTTCTCCTTCTGTCCTGATCTCTTTTTCTGCCCCAAAACCAATGATGACTGCGGCCGCCGTAACCAGCCCTATGATCAGGACCGCAGCCGCCAAAATCATGGCGATCCACGGTTTCCTTTGCTTTCCGCGCCTGCTCCTGCCTCTCGTTTTTATATTCTTTTCCATATTCCTGGCTCCACTCTCCCTTATGACAGATCTCATTATATCCCGTTTCCTGCTTATTTTACCAGAGATCATTGCCCCTGGGTAGGGGAATCATAAAATCGTCAGAAATTTGCAATAAATTATGCTTGCATTTTCGCGTCCTGAATGGTATTATGTTCAATATGATTTATTTTTAAATATTTTTGAACAACATGTGCTGCATTCATCTGTGCTTGAGGAGGTAACAATTATGAAAGATCAGGCTTCTGAGAAATCCCTGTTAAAACAACTGGACTGGTTTACCATGCTGGTCCCGTTTTGCTGTATTCTCGTCTTATGTACATGGTTCGTTACAAAACCGGAACAGTCTTCCCAGGTTCTGGGATCGATCCGGTATTTCCTGGGCAACCAGATGGGGAGCTACTACCTCCTGATCGGCCTGGGCGTTTTTATCTGCTCCCTGTACATGGCATTTTCTCGCTTTGGCAAAATAAAGCTGGGCGATATGGAGAAGCCGGAATACTCCAACTTCCGCTGGGGCTCCATGATGTTTACTGCCGGACTTGCAGCCGACATCCTGTTCTACTCCTGCTGTGAATGGATGCTGTATGCTGCGGAACCGCATATTGAGGATATGGGCGGCATCCAGGACTGGGCATCCACCTTCCCGCTGTTCCACTGGGGGCCGATTCCCTGGGGCTTCTACCTTGTCCTGTCCGTGGCCTTCGGCTTCATGCTCCATGTACGTAAGCGTGACAAGCAGAAATATTCCGAATCCTGCCGCGCCCTTTTGGGAAAGCGTGTGGACGGATGGGCCGGGAAGATCATAGATCTGATCGCTGTAGTGGCGCTGCTTGCAGGCACTGCCACCACATTTTCCCTCGCCACGCCTCTGCTCTCCCTGGCGATCAGCCGCGTGACCGGCATTCCGCAGACCACGATGTTGACGATCCTGATCCTGGTGATCGTATGCTGCATTTACACGGTCTCCGTATACTTCGGCATGAAGGGCATCCAACGCTCGGCTGCCTGCTGTACCTACCTGTTTTTTACGCTGCTGGCCTATGTGTTTTTCTTCGGCGGGGAGAGCCGCTACATTATTGAGACAGGTATCACTGCATTAGGTAACTTAACCCAGAACTTTATCGGGCTGTCCACCTGGACGGATGCGCTGCGCACCTCTTCCTTCCCGCAGAACTGGACGATCTTCTATTGGGCATACTGGATGGTCTGGTGCGTGGCTGCTCCATTCTTCATCGGGGCCATCAGCAAAGGGCGGACGGTGAAGCAGACGATCCTGGGCGGATACTTCTTTGGCCTTGCAGGTACGTTTACCTCCTTCATCATCCTGGGGAACTACGGACTGGGCCTGCAGACCCACGGACGGCTGGATATCCTGACTCCTTACACCCAGACCGGTGATCAGTACACTGCGATCATCTCCATGCTGGAGTACCTCCCGCTGTCAAGCTTTGTGCTGATCCTTTTGGTGCTCTGCATGATCACCTTTTATTCCACGTCCTTCGACTCCATCACCCTGGTGGCGTCCTCCTACTCCTACAAGGAGCTGGGCAATGCCGTGAACCCGGATAAGCGCGTGAAGCTGTTCTGGGCTATCTTCCTGATCCTGCTGCCGATCGCGCTGATCTTCTCGAAGAACTCTATGACGAATCTGCAGACGGTATCGATCATTGCGGCGTTTCCGATCGGGATCATTATTATTTTGATCCTGGCCAGTTTCTTTAAGGATGCGAATGAATATTTGAAAGGGAACTGATGATTTGTTTCTGTTGTAATAGTACCAACATATCCGCAGGATTGACTTTTGCCCATATCCTGCGGGTAACCCGCTGTCATTATTTTATTTCATTACTCACCCCATGGCCATTGCCCTCCAGCACCCTCATACCGTATTTATTTTTCAATCAAATCTTCCATTGTACAGCCAAGAACCCTTGCCAACCGATACAACGTATCAGCACTTGCCTTGTTAATGTCTTTGTTTCTCTGTTCATACATCTGAACAGAACGAAGGCTGACGCCGGAACGCTTAGCCAATTCTGCCTGCGTAAATCCATAAGCTGTGCGGATGCGCTTTAAATTTGTTTCAGAAAAAAAATCCTTTATCCGTGTATCCACGATATCAACGAATTTTGTTATATCCGCTTCGTGAAGCGTATAGTACATTTTTTGCAGATCTTCAAAATCAATACCCTTAAAAATATCACTGTACTTTCTGCCTGAATACCATTGATAATAAGCCACAGCCCAACCAATCCAATACTCCTTTGATCGTCCGTAATGTTCCTGCGGTTCTGTCTGAAGTAACTGCCCTTTCGTTTCTGAAATGATTTCTCTTACAATTTCAATCCCGCTTTTTCCCGCAAGATAAGCAGGCTCACCATTTTCCAATCGCTTACATACAGAACTTACAGTAAACAGTTTTACAAAATCGTTTCCGGGAATGCCGCAGGTATTCACAGCATAATCAAAGGCATCCCCCAGAGCCGACTGTGCATTATTCAGATATATTTCTTGGTATGCGTGGGTCATCATTTTTAATGCCTCCTCTCATAATATCCTGAATATACAGACCATCACTTTCCTCCTCAAGCATCTTTACATAAAGCTGATTTGCTTTATCATCTCTGGCTTTGCGAAGAACATAATACCTGTCTTTCTCGGCGACATTAAAACCCTCGTATTTTAAATTTGAAAAAGCAAACTTTGATTTAACAACGATTTGCTCGCCCAATTTTCCAAGCTTCATGGCTCCGGCAAGCTGCTCCACTGAAATCCCATTATTTAGAAACGACTCCGCATAATCAAAATAGGAATCATCCGCACGATATCCCATAATCAAATCGAATGCATTGACATTCACACTGAAGTTGTCAATCAAATATCTTTTTGCGCGTCTGGCCACAGGCATTTTAATAGAAAACAAGCGATGCTCCACCAAAACAGCAATCCAGTTAAGTATTGTGTAATCAGAGCTGTTCAAATTTAAAATGTTCAGGTATTCGGTATTGAGCGTATAACGATTAGAAAAGCCGTCACGCAGGGAAGATACCGCCCACTCCTTTACAAGTTCCTCGCTTGCAGTACAATAAAATCCAAGTCCAAAATCGTTATTCTTTTTTCCTTCACCAAAAATCGGCTGTTCTACAATTTTTTCTGATCCATGATACACTGTGATTAGCTTATCCATTTTCTCAATCTCCATTCGCTTTGCCTTTATTGTATCACCAGAGTGATATAATATCAAGAGAGTACTCTCGCCTTTTTTGACAAAAAATATCCGCAGGATTGACTTTTGTCCATATCCTGCGGATAACCTGCTGTCATTATTTTATTTCATTACCGGCAGCTTACCGCTCCACATTCCTCGTCTCCTCCACCACATAGATCGGCCGGTCCTTCAGCTCGCTGAACAGAATCGCAATATACTCCCCAATGATCCCCACGATCACAAACAGGATCGCAAACATAAAGCAGATCAGGATCACGATCGTCGCATACCCGCTGGGCGCCCCCTGCCTGGTGAAAAGGGTATAGATCATCACCGCCACTCCCAAAAGGGCTGCAAAAATACCGGCGTAGATCCCCAGCTTCAGCGGAAGATTGGAAAAACACATGATCGTGTTCATGGAAAACGCAAACAGCTTGCGGATGCTGTATTTGCTCTCCCCCGCCACCCGGTCCTGCGCCTCGTACTCCAAGGTCGTCCGTTTGAATCCGATATTCTGCACATAACCGCGCAGAAACCGTACCTTTTCACGGTAATTAGCACGGAGTACATCTGCCGCCTGCCTGGATATGGCAAAGAAATCCGAGGCATTTGCCTCAAACTTCACATCCGACAGGGTATTGATCACCTTGTAGAACCCGGCGGAAGTGATATTCTTCACAAACCCCGCCGAAGCATTCCGGGTGCGCACCATACTGACGACGCCGTAGCCTTCCTCCATCAGCCGAACAATATCCGGCAGGCATTCCGGCGGATGCTGTAAGTCTGCATCCATACAGACCACCGCATCCCCTTTGGAGTGATCAATGCCCGCGATCATGGCCGCCTCATGGCCGAAATTCCGTGAAAATGCCACAACCTTCACCTTTTCATCCCGTCCCGCCAGCTCTCTCAAGATGCCAAGGCTCCCATCACAACTCCCGTCATTTACAAACAAAAGCTCGTAGTCCCACTCCAGCGCCTGCAGAATTGGAGACGCCGTCTGGTAGAACAGAGGAAGCGCCTGTTCTTCATTATACACGGACACCACTACGGAAAGCAATCGTCTCATATCTGTTCCATCCTTCTGTCTTTATCTGTAACCGTAAAATATCTTACAGCCATGAGCAAGAGCAAACATCCATGCTCACTGCACATCCTCATCGTACACCTGGATCTCTATGGTAGAGTGAGCCGGCACCCGTTTCTCTTTGGGCGGCAGGGTCATGTAGTCCCCGTAGATCCAGGTCAGCACTTCATGCCAGTGTTTGGAGGCCATCAGCTTCGTATCACAGAAATCCAGATCCACGATCTCCTCGCACCACTGCCGTTTCAGAGTCACATACAAAAAGTCCGGCTGGTAATTGCTGTAATACCGCAGCCCGCTGCGCCCCCGCCGGTCCTTCAGCGCCACCAGGCGCTGCATCTTAAAGAGCGCCTTCATGGGGACAAACCTGCCCACCGCAGACATGCCGCCGACCGCCAGCTTGTGGAACAGACTGTATTTCCCAAAATCCAGATGATACCGATGTCCCATCGCCATACCGTAGACCATCTTGTGGAGCAAGAGCGTCAAAGCCGCTGCGTTCTTTTTCTCCGGCAGTTCATCGATGGTGAACAGATCCACCCAAAGGTGGTTCAGCTTACCCTCGTAAAACTGCATCTCGGGCGTATCATCATGGGTACGGCTGTTTTTGTAGATGATCCTCGCGGTAAAGTCATAGAAGTTCTTTCCTCCCCGGAAATCCCACGGCATTAGAAGCTCCATCGTATCCGGCAGCTCCCGCTTCACCACCTTAAGGAACGCCTCATAATTACTTCTGGTAAACGCCACATCCGCATCATCATCCCACGGTATGAAGCCCTGGTGGCGGACCGCTCCCAAAAGAGTACCCGCATCCAGCATATATTTAATCTTATACTTCCTGCAGATCCTGTCTATTTCCTTGAGGATTTTTAGATTGGTCTCATGGACCTTTGTCAAATCATACTGCATAGCTACCTCTTTTCTGCAGCCTTGCCCTGCTGCACGGCCCTGTCTTACAGCCCGACCGCCTCGCGGATCGTCTTCGCCATATAGTCGATCATCTCATCCGTCATTCCGGGGTAAACGCCTACCCAGAAGGTGTCCCGCATGATCCGGTCCGCCACATGCAGATCGCCCACCACCCGGTATCCGGTCTGGTCTGCCCGCATCTGGTCAAAACAGGGATGGCGTGTTAAGTTGCCCGCAAACAGCATCCTGGTCTGAACGCCTTTACTTTCCACATACTGCACCACCGAGTTCCGGTCTGTCCCTTCTTTACCGGTGATCAGGAAACCAAACCAGCTGGGCCTGGAATTCTCACATGGCTCCGGCAGGATCAGTTTGTCCTGGGTGTCCTTTAAAGCCGCCCACAAACGGTCAAAGTTATGACGGCGGCGCTCTACGAAGCCAGGGAATTTTTGAAGCTGGGCGCAGCCGATGGCAGCCTGCAGATCCGTGGCCTTCAGATTGTACCCAAAATGAGAGTACACATACTTATGGTCATAACCCAGGGGCAGTTCCCCGTACTGGCGGTCAAAACGGTGCCCGCAGAGGTTATCCCTGCCCGACGGGCAGATACAGTCCCGGCCCCAGTCGCGGAAGGAACGGATGATCTTGTGAAGCAGCGGATTATTGGTATAGACCGCGCCGCCCTCGCCCATGGTCATGTGGTGTGGAGGGTAAAAGCTGGAAGTACCGATGTCTCCCACCGTACCCGTGAATTTCTCCACTCCGTCTATGGTATACCTGCTGCCCAGAGCGTCGCAGTTGTCCTCGATCAGCCACAGCCCATACCTGTCACAGAACTCCTTAACTGCTTTTAGATCAAACGGATTCCCCAGGGTATGGGCGATCATCACGGCCTTTGTCCGGTCGGAGTACGCTTCCTCCAGCTGGGTCACATCCACATTGTACTGAGGGATTGTCACATCCACGAAAACCGGTACCGCGCCGTACTGGATCACAGGAGTTACCGTCGTCGGGAAGCCAGCCGCCACAGTGATCACTTCATCCCCGCGCCGGACCTGCCTCTCACCCAAAAGCGGAGACGTGAGCGCCATAAATGCGTTTAAATTGGCCGAGGAGCCAGAGTTTACCAGAGAGCAATATTTCACTCCAAGGTACTCCCCAAGCTTCTTTTCAAACTCATCTGTATACCGCCCGGAAGTCAGCCAGAATTCAAGGGCGCTGTCCACCAGGTTCACCATCTCATCCGCATCGTAGACGCGGGATGCATATGGGATCCGGTCTCCTTCCTCATAAGTTTTCTTACTCTTTATATGATAATTTTCGCAGTATTCTGCAACCAGCCCCAGGATCTCCTGACGGGCCTCGTCCTGTGTTTTTGCCATGCTTCTCTCCTATCTTTAACCTATACTTTATGGTCCGCTCGTTCTGGTCGATCGCTCCGGCTCACTTTCTCCGGCTCAATGGTCCTGAATTTCCTCAGAATTCCCGGATCTGCTGATCCATCACCTGGAGCATGTCCGCACCCTCCAGATAAGCTTTCGACCATTCGATCGTCTTTTCCACCGCCCCGCGGATATGCCACCGCGGCTGCCAGCCGAACACGCGCTTGATCTTCGAGCAGTCCAGCTTTAAAAAATTCGCCTCATGAGGGCCGCCGTCATGCTGGTCCAGCCAGGAAGCTCCGCCGCCCCACAATTCACAGAACAGCGTCACCAGCTCTCCTGTATTGACACAGTCGCAGTCGTCCGGCCCCACATTGTAATATCCCTGAAATGCGCTGTCCTCATACTGCTTCTGCAAAATATGCAGATAGGCGAACAACGGCTCCAGCACATGCTGGTATGGCCTGGTAGAATAGGGGTTGCGCACCACAATGGTTTTGCCTGCCGCCATGGCCCGGACACAGTCCGGAATGATCCGGTCATTGGCAAAATCTCCGCCGCCGATCACATTGCCTGCCCGTGCAGTGGAGACAGCACAGCGCCCGTCTCCCAAAAAGGACTTTTGATAACTGTGGGTCACCAGTTCCGAACAGGATTTGCTGTTGGAGTAAGGATCGTACCCGTCAAGGGGATCACACTCCCGGTAGCCATACTCCCACTCCCGGTTCTCATAAACCTTGTCGGTGGTCACATTGAGGAGCGACTTCACAGAATCCGTCAGACGCACACTCTCTAAAAGATTCACCGTCCCCATCACATTGGTCTCATAGGTATACACCGGGTCCTTATAGGAGTCCCGCACAATTGGCTGAGCCGCCAAATGGATGACGATCTCCGGCTGCACCCGCGCAAACACCTGCTTTAACTGTTCCAGATCACGGATATCTCCGATCACAGAATCCATCGTATCTTCCAGACCTGCGATCCCGAACAGCGATGGGTCCGTAGGCGCCTCCAGCGCATAGCCAGTCACCTCCGCTCCCGCCAGAGTCAGGATGCGGCAAAGCCACGCCCCCTTAAACCCCGTATGGCCGGTCACCAGGACCCGCTTTCCTTTATAAAATTCCCTGCATTTTTCTAAATTGTACATGTTCATTCTCCCATCGGCGATGCTGACCGCATCCTGATTACAGTTCTCCCGGTCACTCCCAGATCTTCCAGGGCGCCTTACCGGACTGCCACAGCTCTTCCAGCTTGTTCATCTCACGCTGGGTATCCATACACTGCCAGAACCCGCCGTGATAAAAAGACATAAGCTGGCCCTCTGACGCCAGCCGCTGCATCGGCTCCTGCTCGAACACGGTGGTGTCGTCTTTTAAATACCCGAACACCTCCGGGTTCATCACCATGAAACCGCCGTTGATCACGGCACCGTCCGAGGTGGATTTCTCCCTAAAGGAGTGGATCACATGATCCTCGCCAATGTCCAGCACGCCCTTCTGCTGCCCGATATTTACCGTAGTGATCGTGGCCGTTTTCCCATGATCCTGATGGAATTTCAAGAGCGCATCCAGGTCCACATTGCACACGCCGTCGCCGTAGGTAAGCATGAACGGCTCGTCGCCGATATAGGGCTGGATCCGTTTTACCCTGCCGCCGGTCATAGTATGAAGCCCTGTATCCACCAATGTCACCTTCCACGGCTCCGAATAATTGTTGTGTACCTCCATCCGGTTGTTTGCCAGATCAAAGGTCACATCCGAAGTGTGAAGGAAGTAATCTGCAAAAAACTCTTTCACCACATACTGCTTGTAGCCCAGACAGATCACAAAGTCGTGGAACCCAAACTCCGAATAATATTTCATGATATGCCACAGGATCGGGCGGCCTCCGATCTCGATCATCGGCTTTGGCTTCAAATGGCTCTCCTCACTGATCCTCGTTCCCAGGCCTCCTGCCAAAATCACTACCTTCATATTTTTTCCTCCGTGCTTGTCACTAATCCGCCGTCATGCTGAAAAGAACCGCCAGCCGCGTTACGCCCCGCTTCTCCAGGGCATTTGGTACATAAAAATTGCTCTCGAACCGCAGGGTCACAGGCTCATAAGGATCTGCCTGTATGGATGCAGTTTTTGTATTCTCATCAAAATTCAAATAAATCTGCGGTTCATCATTCACATAAACTGTCAGCCACTGGTCTTTTTGCAGATCCCGCGGATAATTGAACGTCATATTGATCTGTCCCGTGCTTCCCGCCATAACCTGTACCTTGGCGCGCTCATCCAGCCACCCGTCATCATAAAATCCATAGATCGGACGGCACTTGAACGTCTTGACCACATGGGTCACATCCTGGAACCGGTTATTCTCCGGGTCCTCCTGGATCACCAGCATATCATCCGTCACCAGCCCGATGTCCCGCACATCTTCAATGTGCACGACCCTGGTGCTGTCCGGGCGGTTCAACCTGTCAAACACCCTGAAAAATGTATCTTCCGTATCGTCATCCATCTCAAACTGATGCCCTACGATATAGATAGTCTTTCCAAAGATCCCCACGCCGTACTGACCGTAAGTTTCCTCTGCAAGGGAGTTGTACCGCTCCTGGTCCGTCCAGTAGTAAAGGTTCGAAAACTGTCCCCGGTAGTAATGCTCCACCGGAAGCATCAGAAGTACATACACCGTGATCATGCTCAAATACGGCACTGCCTGCATCCATCTGCCCTTGTACGCCATTCCCTCTGTCAGTACCCCGTAGATCCATGCCAAAAACAAAAGCGCGGCTGCGTAGGACACATAGACCCACCGCATTTCCACACGGATGGTAACGCTGGAACTTGCAATACACGCACCAATAAAGAAAATAAACAGCACGGATGTTTTTAAATACCCGATACATCTCTTCCTGCGCTGCACCAGCCTAATAAAAAATGCGACCACCAGAAGGACCAGCATCAGATCTGCCACCGCGATCAGCAGCATCACCGACATAGGCGCTTCCCGGAAATTCTGGCCATTCAGATGCTCAGGTCCCGCATTGATCCCAAACAGGTAAGCGATCTGGCTCATGGCGAAATGAAGCACCGAACCAATGGAAAGCGTATCCGCCACGTCCGTGCCTCCGGTCCCTGCCGGGGAAACCGTGCCGATACTGACCAGCCTCAGAAGCTGCACAAATGCAAATCCGCCCAGAGGAGCCAGCCACAGCTTCCACTCCTTCGCCCTCCTAAATAACAGTACCATAAAGAACAACGGGAGCAGCGCCATATACCGCTCATGGACAAAACAGATCGCCACGTACATCACAGAAGCCAGGTAAAACCTGCGGTTTTCCTTTCCATCCTGCTCATTTAGATATCCATACAGCAGATACAGTATCCCGATCGCCAGCCACAAGGCCATAGATTCCATCAACCCCAAGGCCTGTCCGATCTGGTAAAAGGACATCCGGGAAGCCAGCCATATAATGCTTATCATCACTCCCACATAGACAGAGCGGCTGAACCTGCGCGCCATCCGGTAGAGCGTGAAAGCGATCCCGGAATTCAACAGGATATTGAACGGAACATACCAGCCCACATGCGGCCCAAACAGTTTCATCTGGATCCAGGAGACCAGGTTGTAAAGAACGCGGAACCGGGTGCCTCCCATGGTAAATACCGCCGGGAAAAAGGACTGGTCAAAATAGCAGGACCATTGGTACAGATCATCCATGTAAAGCCCTTTGATCTCCATATGGCGGTTGATGAAAAAGGCGAATCCGGTCAGGCAGAGCAGCACGATCAAGTCCGTTTTCCACTCGAGGAAACGGTTTGCCCAGCCATGCCGCATCATGTCATCCCGCTTGTTTTTTGTATATTCCATCTGTTTCTCCATTGACTTTTGTTTCTCCTATATCTGTTTCTGTATTTTTAAGACTGATCCCGGATGCTCACATGTCATGACCCATAAGCGCCATAGGCTTTCCGATAAAACCACATCAGGACCCTCACCACCGGCTCAGGCCAGATCTTGCCATACATGGCTGCCTCATCCTCCGCCCTCAGGTGGTTCTCAATGCAGACTTTTGTGGTTGCGCCGTCGTGGATCCGGTAGCGGATCAGCGGATGCTCCACACAGACAAACCTGCCGGGACGTGCCGCCAGCTTCCACATGGTATCCCAATCCAGGGCAAACTTGTAAGGGGAATCAAACAAAGGCTCCCCCAAAGCAGCTTTGTCGTATGTGCAGGACGGACAAATGACCGGATTGCCGAAAATAAGCGCCGCCCGCTTCACCCAGGTCCTGTCCGCGATTTTCCGCAACCGCAGCGGAAGCCGCAGAACAAGCTTTACAAACTGGACCAGCCCCGGCTTCTTGGGTTCGTCTCCTTTAAGGATCGAACAGTCCGTGGTAAATACCGTAGTATCCGGGTACTTCTCCCAGCACTCCTGGACCTGTCTTGCATAATCCTTATGGTAGCAGTCGTCCTGGTGGGCAATGGTAACAAGCCTGCCCTTCGCCTTTTCATAAGCAAAATTCCAGTCCTCCTGGATATCACTTTCCCCCTCCCGCACATAGAGCGGCAGGTCGAACACGTCCGCCAGGGCCTGGATGTACCGGCTCGGAGTAGAGGTGCACAAAATGATATCGGCCGGTACTGACTGGCGTTTTAAAGATTTGATACATGCCTCAAGATAAGGGGAATCCTTATATGCGCAGACCGCAAATGTATGGCTAATCATCGGCAACTCCTTTTATCTCTGTCTCATCTCTGTCAATCATTCTCAATCCGCAAAAAACCGCTCCTCCAGCATCAGGCACAAAGCATGATAAACCGGCAGGTGCAGCTCCTGGATCTTGTAAGTCTCCGTCTCCGGCACAATGATCGCCGCATCCGCGCGCTGTCCCAGCTTACCGCCGTCCCTTCCGGTCAGTCCGATGACCTTAATGTCCTTCGCCTTCGCCACCGTCACCGCATAATCCACATTCTTCGAGTTGCCGGAGGTAGATATCCCCAGGAACACATCCCCGGCCACACCATATCCACAGAGCTGCTGCGCAAACACCATGTCCGCATCCACATCATTGGAAAATGCCGTAGACAATCCCGGATGCCCGGTCAGGGCGATCGCCATCAGCCCTCCCTGAAGACATTCCGCCAGGTCTGCCCCGTGCTCCGCGTCACATTCCTGCAGCTTTAAACGCAGTGACCCCGGCAGACGGCGGCGCTTTACAAATCCCTTCATCAGCTCTCCCACCATATGCTCCGCATCCGCACAGCTCCCGCCGTTTCCTGCAATCAGCAGCTTACCGCCGCGCATATAACAGTTTTCCAACAGCTGATATGCTTCCAGGATAGGGGTGCGCACCGCCTCCAGCTCCGGATAGCGTTCCGTCAGTTCCTCCAGTATCTTTCTCTGCTCCAGTTTCAGCATCATATCCATCTTCGTATCCTGCCTTTCTTTTCCAGCCTTATCCTTCTTTATCTTACCCGCTATGATCTCAGGCTCCAGCAATCGCTCTGGCGGCGTCAGCAAGTGTTTCGGCGTAAATATCATAGGGCATTGCTCCTTCTTTTTCCGGGATGACCGATTCCGCCTTCAGCCCCGCGTGGATCTCTGCTCCATATCCGGTTCCCACCAGAACGGTCTTCACTCCATAATTCTTTCCGGCCTGGACGTCGATCAGCTTGTCCCCGATCATCCAGGATGCAGCTTTATCCACCTCAAATTCCTGCTCTGCCATCTCAAACATCCCTGTTTCCGGTTTCCGGCAGCGGCAGACCGCCTTATATTTCCCAATCCCATGCTCCGGATGGTGGGGGCAGTAATAAAATGCATCTATCTCCGCTCCCAGCGGCTTTAACAGCCCATTCATATACCGATGCAGTTCTTCTACATCTGCCTCCGCATAATATCCGCGGGCCACTCCCGCCTGGTTGGTCACCACCACCAGCTTATAACCGTGCTCTTTGAGCATACGCAGCGCTTCCGGCACGCCGTCCAATATCTTTAGATCTTCTTTCCGGTGCAGGTAATTGACTTCTTCATTCAGCGTCCCGTCCCGGTCCAAAAATATCACTTTTTCCATTCTGACGCTCCATTCTGCCTGATTCTATCATACCTCAAACTGGTAATCTCCATTCGGCATGTGCACCTTCACGCTGCCATAATCCCATCGGTTCTCATCCGCGATCCAGGACTGGGCGCCCCGAAGCTCAAAATTCCAGTCTGTGAGCTGACCGCCCACGGCTTCCATCCTGGCAGCCACCTTATGCTTTACATTGTAGGGACAGTACATCAGAAGATAACCGCCTCCGCCCGCCCCCAGCAGCTTCCCGCCCAGGGCTCCGGCCTTTAATGCTTCATCATAAAGCTCATCGATCTGCGGATTGGTGATCTTGCTGCTCATCCGCTTCTTGCTCTGCCAGCCGTAGTCCAAAAGCTTGCCGAAGCTGTGAAGATTCCCTTTCAGCAGCTCATCCTTCAGCGCATAGGCAAGGGCTTTCACCTCGCACATAGCGTCAAAGGCATCCTTCTTCTCATAGTTTGACACCTGGTCCTTGATGATGTTTGCAGACACGTGGATATTGCCCGTATAACACAGAAGCAGGTTATATTGTAACTCATGGATAATATCCTTTTTAATGCGCAGCGGGTTCACCACCACATTGTTGCGCCCATGAAATTCAATAAAATTGAACCCGCCAAAGGTGGCCGCATACTGGTCCTGATAGCCTCCGTCAATCTTTAGATCCTCCCGCTCCACCTGATAGGCAAGATCCGCCAGACGGTATCCATCCATCTCCACGCCCTTCCAGCGGGCCATGGCGATCAAAAGCGCCACCATCACCGTGGACGACGTCCCAAGGCCGGAACCTGGAGGCGCGTCGCACTGTAAATACACCTCGCAGCCCTGATGGATATCCATCGCTTTGAGTGCTGCCGTCACCAGATCCAGCCTGCCGTCATAGACGTAATTCTCTTTTGTATTGTATTTCACCGTCATATCAAAATCCAGAGAGTGGACGATGATCTCATCATCCTCTCTCGGAACGATCGAACAGTAAGCATATTTATTGATCGTGCTGCCAATGATGGCTCCGCCCTGCTCCACACAAAACGGCGGCACATCCGTCCCGCCTCCGCCAAAGCTGACCCGCAGCGGCGCCCGTCCTCTGATCACCATATGACAACTCCTTTCTTCACGTCCTCAATGAATTTAAAGTAATCCTCCGGTATTCCAATATCAATAAAATAACCATCATTCACAAAACCCCCCAGCCTGCGGCCCTCTTTCAGCCACTTTGGGATCATGTCATTTTCAAGGGAAACCTTCCCCTCCGGGATATCCATTAGCAACTCCCGCGTCATCAGATACACACCGCCGTTGATCGTACCCGGCCGTGCCGCCGTAGTCTTTTCGTTAAACCCGGTCAGCCTGCCGTCTTGATCCAGCACCGCCTCCCCGTACCGGGAGATATCCGCAACCTGCCGCAGGACCAGGGCCATCGCCAGGTCTTCCTCCTGCTGCATCCTGGTCAGGCGGCTGTAATCGATCTGATAGAATGTATCTGCATTCAGCACGAAAAACCTGTCATCCGTTATAAACCTGCCCGCATTTTTGATAGCGCCCGCAGTGCCCAAAAGCTCCTCCTCGTAGGCATAATGGATGCAAAGATGCATACCTGTCTGCAAATCAGAGCCCGATACGGCTGCCGCAGAATCACCCGCAGCCCGATGCTCCGGTGAAGATGCCGCAAACCGGCTTCCGTCTCCAAAATATTCTTCCACCATAGAGCCTTTATATCCAACTGCAAAAATAATATCCGTCACGCCATGCCGCGACAGTTCATGCACTACGTATTCCATAAATGGTTTGTTCTCGATCAGAGCCATCGGCTTCGGCCGGTCACTCACCACGCTCCGGAGCCTCGTCCCCAGGCCCCCTGCCAGTAAAATCGCCTGCATCATTTCCTCCTGTACCGGCCATGCTTTTCTGCCTGCCGTCTACCAGGGCAAAAATGCCCATAATCATGTTGGATTATATCATTTTTCCGGATAGAATGCTACTATCTTCATAAAATAGTAATCATTTTAACGCTAACGAATAAAACCACTGCCCCCGCTTTATCTTTTTAGTCATAAATCATATTTTGCTGTTTTTTTAACCAGTTGGAATTAAAAGAGTAAAGATTAATTCCCGACATATCTTTGATTTCTGCCGCCAGCATAGAAACCGGCGGCAGCGAAGCCTGAAGAATCAAACCCCGATATGATATTTGTCATACATTTTTTGTAGAAGCCCGGCATCCTTTCGAAGGAGAGGAATCTTGTCCGTATCTCCCCCGGCTTCCATCAGATCCATAAGCCTTAAGAGGCTGTCTCTGCCTTCCTGGAAACCTGCTTTCAGACCTTCCTCCAGGCCTTCCTTCCGCTCATCGCTGAGCATTTCACTGAACAGCATATACCTCACCTCCATTCCCCGGCTTCGCTTGATATCCGCAATCCTTGTCTCGATTTTATGGATCAGTTCATCCAGCTGATATTCTGTGGCAGAAGAAGCGCCCTCCACATACTTCAAAAAACGGATCAGTTCCGGCGATTCTTCGTCATCATTTTGGCCTTTTGTGTTCAAAAAGATCTTGTATGCCTCGTCTCCAAGCTCTTCTCCAGTCTCCTTGCAATGGGTGACACAGGTATATTGATAACGCCCATGCCCAAATGGATCAAAATTGCAGATAAAGATAATAAAGCTTTTAGGAAGCTCATTGAAATCTGCTCCTGGCTTCAGGGTTGCCATGTCCATCTGGCCCTGGTAAAACCGGCTCCGCTTGGGAAGATTCCGTTTATCCGTGGTCTGCATCTCCACATCAAACACATTTCCCGCTTCATCATCTGCATAAACGTCCAAACGTACTCCCCGGAAATCCGGGTTCACAAACATGGTCGCTTCTCCTCTGACTTTTACCGCTTTAATCGGTATCCCCAAAATCCGTTCCAAAACTCCGCGGCAGACTTCTTCATCCTCCATAGCCGCTGCGAACATAAATGCATCTGGAAACTGTAGATCACAAAATGGTTTTTTTACTGTCATACTCCCACCTTCCCGATATGGCAGCGGCAGTAATCTTATTCGTATTTCTATTATAACGGATACCGGAAGGCAAAACAATACACGACTTATATTTTTTCAGATGTACATTTTATAGGATATACAAAAAATGGATTTTGAGCAGACTTATAAAAGCCTGAACAAAATCCATTTTCAATATCCTATTGGAAGTCTTCCTCCACCACTCTCCATGCCGCATCCATACTAAAATGCTGCCTGATATACTTCTGGGTCCTCCCGCACAGCTCCCTGCACGCCTCATCATCCTGATAAAGCCGCACCACTGTCTCTGCGAACTGCTCCGGCGTATCCTCCACCAGCAGCACATCCTCCACCTGGGGGATACCCTCGGCCCCGATCGAGGTCGTCACGATCGGCGCGCCGTTGTAGATGGCCTCCACCACCTTGCCTTTCACTCCGGCGCCATAGCGCAGCGGTACCACCACGATCTTACAGGTGGCATAAAGCTGTTCCAGCTCTTCCTCCGACACAAAGCCCTTGATGACAATCCCTCTGCCCGGCTGTTCTAACGCCTTGATCTCATCAGTCACCTTGGAACCAACCACATAGAATTCCGGCGCACGGCGTCCTGCCGCTTCCATCTGCTGACGGATGAGCGGATAGATGTCCTTGGCAAACCATAACACTGCGTCCGCATTCGGCGGATGGGCGAAGCCGCCTACAAACAGCAGTCCTTCCCTCTTTGCAAAGTCCTCCTGGATGTCCGTCTTAAATTCATCAAAAACATAAGCTGTAATATCCTTTACATGGATCGTCGGATCGATCTCTTTGACCGCATCCCGCTCAATATAGGACGGATAATAGGAGACCGCCGCCTTGCTCATCAGTGTCAGCTCCACAGACTTCCAGTACTCCGCATCCTCCTTGGTCTTCAAGTCTCCTGTGATCTGGTACTCCCGGCTCTCCCGCAGGAAATGCAGGTCATGTCCATAGTAGATCACCTTTGTATCCGTATTGTCCAGAATATAATCAATATACTTGGATGCAATATGGGGGCGGTTCAAATAAGCCACCGCAATGTCATCCCCGTGATCCCGCAGCCAGTCCCAGATCTTCACCTGATATTCCGGCCCGTACAGCACCTCGATCCCCATCTGGAGCAGTTCGGTAGTATACGGCTCCTCATGCATGAAATTATCACCCAGGAATTTCACCACATAGCCTTTTTTCAAAAACATCTTCAAATACTGGAATGTGGTCTTGGAGCCTGCATCCTTATCGTAAGTAGGCACATAATGGTCCACCACCAGAATGATCTTTTTGCCCATACTGCGCTCTCTGGCCCGGAACGGATCAGGATTGCCGTCATTTTCACACTGCTTTGCGAATTCTTCCGCCCACTTCTCCTTGAGTTTCTTACTGTTCACCGCCTGATAGCGTTTCAGGCCCGTGCCCTCTACGTCAGTGCCGTTGGAAATACCTTCGAAATGGATGACCTTGGAGAGCGGCTGGAACACCACCCGGTATCCGGCTTTTCGCACCTCAAAAGCAAGATCCGAATCCTCACAGTATGCCGGGGCAAACCGCGTGTCAAACCCGCCGATCTGTTTCCACAGGTCGTTGGACAGAAGGATCGCCGCACCGGAAATATAGTCCACATCCTTCACATAGTTATATTCCGGCTTGTCCGGGTCGTCCAGACGCCCATAATTCCAGCCGCTGCCGTCGCTCCAGATGATGCCGCCCGCCTCCTGAAGCCTTCCGTCCGGATACACCAGCTTGGAACCGACCATCCCGATAGACGGATCGGATTCCATGAGCTTTACCAGCGAACTGAGCCAGCCTTCCGTCACCTGGGTGTCATTGTTCAAAAACATCACATATTTTCCACGGGCATGGCGCGCCGCATTATTGCAGTTGCGCAGAAACCCCTGGTTGGTCGTATTGCGGCAGATAACCAGCCCTTCCGCATATTCAGACAAATGCTCGGTAGCATCCGTCGATACGTCGTCCGCGATAATGACCTCGTAGGAAACGTCCTTCGTATGCTCCAGGATCGACAGCAGGCAGGCATAGGTATAGTGGATCTGGTTATATACCGGGATCACAATGGAAACCTTTGGCTCCTCCGCCTGTTCAAACTTAAGCTTTCCGTGCCGCTTATAGATCTCCCCAATATGGAAATCGCCATCCCTGAGATTCTTTCCCTCCGGCGTGGAGTAGAATCTTGAGGAGCGGACCGGATGCAGCAGGTATTCTTTTTTATAGGACAGCTTCTTCCGCTCCAGAGAACCCTTCGGGTACTTGCGGTTAAAGGAATCCCCCAACTTCCTTCTGGCTTTAAAAAGCAGCGCTTCATGACCATTCAGATACGTAAGGGTCTTCCCCATCTCGTCGATCTCATGGCGCAGATCCCGGATGATCGCCTCCAGATTCGTCACATGGTTGTTGGTCAGGCGCTGGACTTCCGTGATCTTACGGATCGTCACATCCTTTTCCCTGCTGTGGATCTTCATCTGCTCGATCCGCTCCCGTGCGCGGGATAAATCGCTCTCCGTCTGCCGGATCTCCATGATTCCCCTGGAATAGACCATGTAATTGCCCAGGTAGATCTGCTGGTTCTCCCCGTGCACATAATTCTGGAAATTAATCTCCATTTTCCTGTACACATCCGCCATCTCCGCCGTAATATCAAACGCAGCCAGAATATCCGGAAGCCCCAGCTGTCTCATAACGCTGCTGTACTGCTCATAAAAATAATACAGGATCCTGTATTTCACAAAATGCTCCGGCACCGGAAATAAAAACACCCACTCATAGTCCAGACAATAGATGCCGTCCTCTGTCATCAGCATATTTTCAAACAATGCGTCAATATTGGATACCATACAGGTGGTATCGCTGCCAAGGATCTCAAACTCCGCCTCAGACAGTGCCTCCCCAAATACTTCGTCAAATTCCGCGGTGCGGACGAACGGACTGCGGTATTCCGGTCCGATGTCATAGATCTGATCCATGGCTGTGCGCAGCACTGCTACAGGCAGCTGTCCGCCCTGTATCTGCTCCCCCAGCCTCTCCGCCTGAGTTTCTCCCACAAGGTATGGGAAAAAAGCGGAATTCCGGTCCTCGCGGTAATCCGGCTCCGCCGCCTTAAGGGTCCGGTGCTGGGCTGAAAGCTTCTCATACTTTTCCTTGAACGACCATATATGCTGGATCCCGTCCAGGCTGAGCGCCGCTTTTTCTACATAACGCTTCCAGGTCAGCTCATAAGCCTCTCCCGTCTTCTGCTCCCGGATCCGCTTCTCTTCATCCGGATCTTTCGGCGCCAGATATTCGCAGATACAGGTTTTGATCTGAAACTGTTCCCGCCTTGTCTTATTATATTTTATAAAGATCCGCTCATCTCTGCTTTTGATCTTTGTACGATTCCTGCTCCAAAAGACCAGATAAGAGTTGGCATACAGATCAAATGCATCCGCCTCGCACACTGCGTCGAACTTCTCTCCCATATCCATCATGTGATAGGGCGGATAGTCATACGCCGGCGTCACTTTGGTCAGATCGCCCTTTTTGGGCAGATAGCGGTCTGAATAGATGCTGACAGGCACCCGGTAGTCCGGCATCGGATAATAGTATTTAAAATGGCCCTGTCCGTTTTCTGTCAAAAGCTCCGTCAGATGTTTCTTCGTCAGGGCATTGTCCTCAATCCTGGTCCCCGCCAGGTACTTCATGCCAAGTGCATTGGCAGAAGCCACGATCAGGACCCCATCCGGCTTAAGCAGCTTCTTCGCTGCCTGGATGTTGTCCTCGTAAGGAGCCTCAAGACTGCCTGCCAGGACCACATAATCATAGGCCCGGCCCGCGGCAGCAGTCATCCTCTCGGCATATCCTGTCAGGGTATCCTTCTCATACCGGATATTGGGCGCACCGGGATAACGCATTTCTACAGTCCTTAAGGCGTCTGCATCTGCGTCCAGCACAGTCACCTGACTAACGCTGGTCCGGTACAGTCCGGTCATGGCTCCATAATCGGCACCTACCTGCAGAAGTTCTCCCTCCGGATCAAAATCATACCATTCCAGCAGCATTTCCCTCTGGCTGGAGAGGGCATAGAGGAGATCCAGGCGTTCATTGTCCGCCAGGATCTCCCGGATATTCCCCCTGTGCTCTTTTAAAAGCATCTGTATCTCGTCGTCTATCTTCCTCATGGTTCTCGTCCTTTTCCTAAACCTTACCGTCTGAATTCAGCCGTGCCTCCACCTGAGATTCCATATCATACACACCAACCGTGTTCTTGTTGGATATCACCGTGATATTCGCCACATCATAAAGCCGGTGGTAGACCGTGTGCTCTCCCTGCTCAAAGCCCGTACAGCTCATGGACAGCAGATATTCGCCGCCCTGCAGGGTCATTTTCTGCCGGAAGCTCACTTCATATTCATCCCCGCGCTTTACCGGCTTGATATCAGCGCCCTCAAACATGGTATTGGTGCCGGTCAAATCAGCACCTTTTTTATCCTTGATCGTGTAAGTGAAGATCGGCGCCTGGACATCCTCGTGAAAGCGGATCTTCTCTTTTATGGTAAATTCCTCACCCTTTAGTAAAAGATTCGTCAGATTGCCCTGCCCGTCAAACAGTCCCAGATCATAAATCTCCGCCTTGCCGTTCCCGTACTCTGTGCGGTTCGGGTTGATGGTGAGCCTGTCCTTCATCAGACCGTCATGACGCTGATGCGATGGCTTTCCTGAGTGGGGATCTGCTCCCGTCCCCGCGGTCTCTCTGGCCGGATTTGCCCCGCCATCCGTCAACCCGCCGGAAAAATCGTTCATCTCCTCCAGTTCTTCCTCTAAGGCGTCCATCTGGTTTGCCAGGATCTTCTTATACAGATCCACCATCTTGCCCGGCGCTCCCTCAGCCACGAAATGGCCTTTATTCAAAAGAACGACCCGGTCGCAGTATTTGATGACGCTCCCCATATCATGGGTTACCATCAGGATCGTCGTGCCGTTCTTGCGGATCTCCTCCATGCGGCGGTAACACTTCGCCTGGAAGAACACGTCCCCCACCGAGAGGGCCTCATCCACGATCAGGATCTCCGGCTCCACGTTGATCGCGAGCGCAAAAGCAAGCCGCACGAACATACCGCTGGAATACGTCTTTACCGGCTGATAGACAAAATCCCCGATATCGGCAAACTCCAGGATGTCCGGCAGCTTCTGTTCCATCTGGCTGCGGGAAAATCCCATCATGGTTCCATTCATATAGACATTCTCAATTCCGGTATAATCCATGTTGAAGCCGGCTCCCAGCTCCAAAAGGGCGGAGATGACTCCGCTTACACGGACACTTCCGTCCGTCGGGGTCAGAACCCCCGTAATGATCTTTAATATGGTGGACTTACCGGAACCATTGGTCCCGATAATGCCCACGGTCTCGCCCTTCTTCACCTGGAAAGAGATGCCGCTCAGCGCAAAAAAGTCCCTGTGGTAGTTCTTGTGGGACAGGCTTAACGACTCCTTCAGCCGGTCGATGGGTTTCTCATATAATCTGTATACTTTGCTTACATCCTGTACCTGGATGGCATATTCATTATTCAAAGACATAAAACGTCCCTTCCCTGCAGTCTTGCTCCGTGGTTGTATCCGTTCTCGCCAGGCTCGAAAGTACCTCGCCAAGTGTTCACAGTATATCATTAAACCCATACGGTTGCAAGGAATCATCGAAAAAAACACATATCTCATGAGGCATTTCTACATTTTTCCTGCATCAATACATTGTATAATCCGTATATACAGTCTCCTGTTCCGGGCCATAGCCTGGGAGGACGGCTCCTGATGCAGCCGGTCTTTTACGCAGAACGGCGTACAGCTCTGCAAACGTAGCGTTCTCATAGGGGACCACAAAAAGTATGCCAATACCACATAAAAGCATACCCAACAGCTCCCATCCAATAAAGGACCACTGCAGCACAAACAGATTGAACTTCTCGCCATCCATCATCTGACGGCTCAACGCCAGGGCATCCCGGTAATCCATATTGGGGTTCTCCGAAAGGATATAAGGTACCATAGCATACTCATATGTTTTGATGATACCAGGAATGATCAGTACCAGGGTCCACAGGAAAATAAACAGGTTCTTCAAAAACATGACCTTTACTACATTTAAATACTTGCCGCGCTCAAAGCACCAGAACAGCCGTCCCAGCCCTGCGGACTGGCCGGATGCCCGGCTCTCCATGAAGTAGCGGCAGCAGCCTACCTCCACCACATTTCCCATGAAGGCACTCCAAAGGGTTCCAAATATAAGCATAACAACGATAACCACGAGCACAATAGCAATGACCGCCATCACCATGCCCTGATTCGTATTTCCCAACAGACTTCCCACATCGCCCTGAAACTCTGATGTGGTGCCGCTGCTCCGGCTAAAATTCACTTTTCCGCCTGCTCCCGCTCCGCCTGACATCCCTCCGCCTAACAGTGATGCGATCAGACTCACAAGAAATGCCATCCAGTAGTATTTGCGCAGGCAGTCTTTTGCCCTGCTTTTCAGTTCTTCACGCGTCCACATAGATTCATCCTCCTTAAGACCACGAGCTCTCAATTTTTCAAGTTCCATCCCATTTGTATCTTATCATGCCCAAAAAACAATTACAATTAATTTCCTCTTTCAATCTCCTGAATTTTTCAAACAATCTCAACATCAATTACAAATTTTTCAGAAATTTGGCATTTTTTGCCAGAAATGTAAATTGACAATCTGGACATACCCCGATATAATAAGATTATAGTACATCATTTTAGACAGCAGGTCTTACTTCCGTAGGGCTTTTTA
This sequence comes from Clostridium sp. AN503, assembly GCF_040719375.1. Classification (NCBI taxonomy): domain Bacteria; kingdom Bacillati; phylum Bacillota; class Clostridia; order Eubacteriales; family Clostridiaceae; genus Clostridium; species Clostridium sp. AN503. The sequence continues at coordinate 202,652 of NZ_JBFDTP010000001.1, forward strand.
TATTGCTTAACACGTATCCCGAGGTAAATTATGGCACGTAAAAGAAAAATCCTGATCGTAGAAGATCAGGAGATCAACCGAATCATCCTCTGCAATATCCTGGAACAGGATTACGATCTGCTGCAGGCCGTCAACGGGCTTGAGGGCCTGAATCTGCTGCGCTCCTGTAAGGAAGATATTTCACTGATCCTCCTTGATCTGACCATGCCTGTTATGGATGGCTATGAATTTCTGGACCATGTAAAAAAGGATCCTATCATGTCTGCGGTCCCCGTGATCATCACCACTTCAAAAGACAGTGATGAGGACGAGATCCGCTGCCTTGCAAACGGCGCATCTGATTTTGTGACAAAGCCCTACAACCCGGAAGTAGTCCGGCACAGGATCGCCAGCATCATCCACTTGAGGGAATCCTCTGCCATGCTGAACATGCTGGAATATGACCAGCTGACCGGTCTTTACAGCAGAGAATTTTTCTATCAGCGCGTAATGCGTATCCTGGAACAGGATCCAGACAAAGAATACGATATCATATGCAGCGACATTGAGAATTTCAAGCTGGTCAACGAACGTTCAGGCGAAGGGATGGGAGACGAACTGCTCCGCTATGTGGCGGATCTGATCCGGAAGCATCTGGGCAGCAACGATATCTGCGCACGCATCCGCGGTGATGTTTTCGCATTCCTGGTAGAGCACAGGGAGAACAATTTTGAAGAGATCGTCCAGCAGCAGATAGAAAACGGTTATCCTGACTGCCCCGTTCCCAACCTGATCATCAAATATGGGATTTACGAGAATGTGAACCGCCATCTTCCGGTTTCCGTGATGTGCGACCGGGCGCTTTTGGCACTCCGCCGGATCAAGAACCAGTACGGCAAATACCTTGCCCGGTATGATGATTCCCTGCGGCTCGCCATCCTGCGCGAACAACAGATCCTGGACAGCATGGAACAGGCTCTGCTGGAACATCAGTTTGAAGTGTATTTTCAGCCCAAGCATGAGATATTTACCGGAGACGTCACCGGCGGAGAGGCCCTGGTACGGTGGAACCATCCACAGTTTGGCTTTATGTCACCAGGTGAGTTCATTCCTCTGTTTGAGCGGAACAGCTTTATCAGCAAGCTGGATTCCTATGTGTGGGACAAGACCTGCAGTAACCTGCGTACATGGCTGGACAAGGGGCTTCCTGTAGTTCCCATATCCGTTAACCTTTCGCGGGCGAATTTTGATATTCCGGACCTGGCAGACCGGATCTGCCGCATTGCAGACAGTCATAACATCGACCATAACCTGCTTCATCTGGAGATCACCGAATCTGCCTACACAGACAATCCGCAGCAGATCATCGATATCATACACCAGCTGCGGGAGATGGGCTTCAAGATCGAGATGGATGACTTTGGTTCCGGATACTCATCCCTGAATATGCTCAGCGAACTTCCTATCGATGTACTGAAGATGGATATGCATTTTATCCAGCAAAAAGCCACCGACCAAAACCGGAGCATCTTGAATTTTATCGTCAGCCTGTCCAAATGGCTGAATCTGGTCACCATCGCAGAAGGAGTTGAAACTCGTGAGCAGATGGAATATTTAAAGAGCATCGGCTGCTGTTACGTACAGGGCTATTATTACGCAAAGCCAATGCCCGCCGTTGATTTTGAGGAATACCTCTGCAAAAAAGACCATACACCCGTAAATATGGCAGAACTTGCATAACGACTTCTGTTTCAAGCTAAAATACATAAGACAAGATGCGGCAAAACCAGCGAAAGCCAGTTTTGCCGCATCTTTTACATTGCTGCTTTTGATTGTATATTTCCGATCACAGATGGAGCACCCGGTCCCGGATCTCCTGGGTCCTTCCCTGGTTCCAAAACTGGGTTCCAATATAACCGCAGGTCCTGCGGGCTACAGACATCCGGTCCTGATCGCGGTTGCCGCAGTTGGGACACTCCCACACCAGCTTGCCGGATTCGTCTTCTACGATCCTGATCTCACCGTCATAGCCACAGCACTCACAGAAATCACTCTTGGTATTCAGCTCCGCATACATGATATTATTGTAAATAAACTGCATCACTGACAGTACCGCCGGAATATTGTTCTGCATATTCGGTACTTCCACATAGCTGATGGCTCCGCCCGGGGAGAGCTTCTGGAATTCAGACTCAAATTTCAGCTTCTCAAATGCATCGATCTCCTCCGATACATGCACATGGTAGCTGTTGGTGATATAGTTCTTGTCTGTCACACCCTCGATGATGCCAAAACGCTTCTGAAGGCATTTAGCGAACTTATATGTGGTGGATTCCATCGGCGTACCGTACACAGAATAGCTGATATTCTCGGCAGCCTTCCACTCAGCACACTTATCGTTAAGCCGCTGCATCACCTTTAACGCAAACTCTTTTCCTTCCGGATCGGTGTGGGATTTCCCGGTCATCCGCATGCACATCTCATGAAGGCCGGCATAGCCCAGAGAGATCGTTGAATAACCGTTAAACAAAAGCTTATCGATGGTCTCTCCTTTTTTCAGTCTCGCCAGCGCCCCATTCTGCCAGAGGATCGGCGCCACATCCGATATCGTACCCAACAGACGCTCGTGCCTGCAGCGGAGTCCCCGGTGGCACAGCTCCAGACGCTCATCCAGAATATCCCAGAACCGTTCCATATTCCCGTCGGAGGAACAGGCCACATCCACCAGGTTGATGGTCACCACTCCCTGGTTGAACCGGCCGTAAAACTTGTGGCTTCCGTCCGGATTCCGCTGGGAATCCTCCACAGTCAGGAAGGAACGGCAGCCCATGCAGGTATATACATTTCCGCGCTTCAGTTCCTTCATGATCTTTGCAGAAATATAATCGGGCACCATGCGCTTTGCCGTACATTTTGCCGCCAGCTCTGTCAGATACCAGTACGGGGCGTCCTCGGTGATATTGTCCTCATCCAGCACATAGATCAGCTTGGGAAATGCAGGAGTGATCCATACGCCCTTCTCATTCTTCACTCCCTGCATCCTCTGGAGCATCACTTCCTCGATGATCAGGGCCAGATCCTCCCTGGTACGTCCCTTGGGGACTTCATCCAGATACATAAACACCGTAACGAACGGCGCCTGGCCATTACAGGTCATCAGAGTGATGAGCTGGTACTGTATGGTCTGGATGCCGCTCCTGATCTCCTCTTTCAGGCGGCGCTCCACCACCTTGCTGACAATCGCCTCATCCAGGCTCTCACCACACTCCTCACGCTCTGCGATCACGCTCTTACGGATCTTCTGCCTGCTGATATCCACAAACGGCGCCAAATGGGAAAGAGTAAAGGACTGACCGCCATATTGGTTGCTGGCTACCTGCGCAACAATCTGAGTGGTCACATTGCAGGCGGTAAAAAAGCTGTGCGGCTTCTCGATCATGGTCTCGCTGATGACCGTACCGTTCTGCAGCATGTCCTCCAGGTTGATCAGGTCGCAGTTGTGCTCCTTCTGCGCATAATAGTCCGTATCATGGAAATGGATGATCCCCGCCTCGTGGGCCTGGACGATCTCCTCCGGCAGCAGCACACGCCGGCTTAAGTCCTTGCTGACCTCACCTGCCATATAGTCACGCTGAGTGGAATTGATCACCGGGTTCTTGTTGGAATTCTCCTGCTTTACCTCTTCATTGATATGCTCCAGCAGAGAAAGGATGCCGTTATCCGTAGTGTTGGATTTACGGGTCAATTCCCTTTTATAGCGGTAACGCACATACTTCTGTGCCACCTCATAACCGCGCATCTCCATGATACCCGTCTCTACCATATCCTGGATATCTTCCACGTTGACTGCATGCGTCGCTTCGTCTACCATTTTTGCGATCGTCTCTGCCACTGCATTTATCTGATCCTCATTCATCTGGTGAATCCGCTCCACGCTCAGATTCGCCTTCCTGATTGCGTTTACGATTTTGGATACATCAAAGGATACTTCTTTCCCATTTCTTTTGATAACATTTGTTTTTACTTCCATTTTGTTTCCACTCCCTTTAGCGTATACTATATGTTGTCTATGTAAGCACTAAAATAATCTATATCTAGTGTCCTGTAATATCATACTACAAAACATAGAAGAAGGGAAGGGGTAATTTCAATAATATTTTCTTGAATATTCAAATCATATAAGGTATGATAAAACATGTGTGAATTTTGTCTGAGATTGGGAGGTTTTAATATTGAAGCAAAAGATAAAACAGATATTGTGCATCCTGCTGGCCTGCCAGCTTTTTATAATCACTGCCTGGGCAAAACCCACCTGGCCTGCGGATACGGGGATCCAGGCCGAGGCAGGTATAGTCATGGATGCGGAATCAGGCGCAGTCCTGTTCGGCCAGGGTATCCATGAGACTTATCCGCCCGCAAGCATCACCAAGATCCTCACCGCTCTGATCGTGCTGGAGCACAGCAGTTTAGATGAGACTGTCACCTTCTCCGAAACTGCCATGATGAGCGTGGAATCCGACAGTGGAAACAAGTTAAGCCTTGTTGCCGGAGACCAGATGTCGGTGGAGGACTGCCTCTATTCCCTGCTCCTCATCTCCGTGAACCAGGCTGCCAATGCCCTTGCCGAACATGTGGCGGGAAGCATCCCTGAATTTGTGGATATGATGAACGCGAAGCTGGAGGAGTTAGGCTGCGTGGAAAGTCATTTTGACAATCCTTCCGGGCTGAACGGCGATACCCAGTATGTGTCCGCCTATGACATGGCGCTGATCGCCCAGGCCGCTTACAAAAATGAGACGCTTTTAAAGATCAATTCCACCCTTACCCATACGATCGCACCTACCACCAACAACCCGGACGGGGTTTCCTTCCGGACGGAGCACCGTCTCCTCTATACGGACGATCCCTCCAGCCCCTTCTATTTCCCGGCGGCTGTGGCAGGAAAGACCGGATATCTGTTAAAAGCGGGAAATACACTGGTGACTTATGCGGAAAGCGATGGCCGGAAGATCATTTCCGTCATCCTGAAAGGACAGCAGGGTCAGACCCGCCAGTATTTCCTGGATGGAAAGGAGCTGCTTGACTTCGGCTTCCGCAGTTTCCAGAACCTGAATATTGCCGACAACGAATCCCGCTATGTGACTGGTGATGAGACACTCAGCCTGGATACCGGACAGTTCAAGGCCTCCGATCTTGTGATCGAGCCCGGCAGGGTGCTTACCCTGCCGAAGAACGCTTCCTTCGCAGATGCCGACTTATCCCTGGAGGAGCTTCCTGCACATCATCCGGACAACGCAGTGGCGCTCCTTAAGTACACTTACGATGAACGGACCATCGGAACAGCATATCTGCTGGCAAAGGATGGAGTTCAGGTGAACGGCACTCTGGCAGATGTCCCTCCAGAGGATCCTTCGGACACGGCAAATCCAGACTCAACGCCCAGTTCATCAGATGATGCGCTGAAACATACAGGGAGCCGGTCCCTCGCCCCAGTGCTTATAGCGCTGCTGGTGATCCTCCTGGTCGGCCTTGCAGCCGGCGGTGTTGCCTGGATCAGTTACAGCCGGAAGAAAGAGGCGGAAGCCCTTGCACGCCGCAGGGAACGCCGTCGTCAGAGACTGCAGCAGTCCGGGGATTCGGAGGAGTTTGAACGATTGCTTGAAGAAATGAAGAAAAAGCGCGGACAGTAACACGGAAAGCATCAATGCGCGCCGCCTGGCGGCGCGCTTCCTGCAAAAAGGAGACAGGTGATCGGATCACCTGCCTCCTTTTTTGTATGCTCAGTTTTATAAACCATTCTTGTTACATGGCTACATGACATAAAATCGTTTCTTAAATATCTCCCAGCCCGGTAAACTCATCGGTTGAAAGCTCATCGCCCGACTCTGTTTCCTCCTCTGTGGGATCCGGTGCAGGTACGAATTCAGACAGATACGCCTCTTCCGGCAGACCCGCCATATATCCCGGCAGATTGATAGCGACACCGTCCATATTGTAGGGCAGTGCAAAGGTCACATTGTAGGATGCTTCACTGCCGCCCTTCTCCTGGGTGATGGTAAGCATAATGTCCATCTTCTGACCAATGTTGGTCGCCATGCCGCGCTCATCATCGCGAAGCCTTGCAACCCGCTCCCCATCCACATATACATCGATCCGGTAGGGAGTCTCGTAGGTCTGTCCATTGTATTCGATCGCCTTATTGTCAAAATAAACTGTATGCCCGCGGCCAATCACCATCATAACGCCTGCAATCAGGAGCAGCAGCAGGATGGTTCCCGCCCGGAACAGAAAAGTACGTTTGTTTTTCAATTTTCTGCCTCCTCACTCTGCGCAGTCCTTAAGTCCTCTCCGGCCTTGCCCTTTGCCCGCCGTTTCTTCGTCTCATACATGACGAGGGCAAGGGTGATAACGCCGTAAGAGATGAACACGCGGAAATACTCACCGATCATGGAATCTCCTGTGATCTTCGCTCCCGCGGACGGCGCCACGATGAACATCAGATGGAACAGGACAGCTCCCACAAACACATTGCCGATGGAGGCCTTGTCAACCGACGCACCGCCTACCAGCAGAGCAGCGATACAGAACATACCGATCTGCTTATGGGAAGCGTAGGTGGAGATATTACCCATATTCTGGAGATAGAGCACCATACCGATCCCGGCACAGACCGTTGACATAACGATCGCAATGATCCTGGTCCGCTCTACCTTGATACCGGCATCGCCTGCCACATCCATATCCTGGCCTACTGCTCGCATATCCTGGCCCAGCTTGGTCTTGCGGAACCATACGATAAACAGGCACAAGAGAGCGATCACGATCAGCGTCAGCACCGGTATCTTAACGCCGCCGATACGGACAGCCATCAGATTATCCAGAGACTGTCTCATATTTAAGAGGCTTACCGTGTTACGAATGCCGTATCCACGGGGAAGCTTGATATTGGAGTGCTTGATCGGGATCACCGGCCCCATCATATACAGCACAACCATCTGATAAACACCGTCCATGAAAAAGGCGATGATATAACTGGTGATCATCTCCCGGCCTTTTGCCATGTTCAGCATCTTTCCGCAGAATACACCCAGCAGGATGGAGATCGGGATCGAGATGATCATCGCAAGGATCATTCCCGGTATACCCCAGATCTGCCAGTCAGCTACGAAGATCAGACCGATCTGTCCTGCCATGGCCCCCAGCGTCATACCAAAGTTCAGGCCCATGCCGGCCATGATCGGGATCAACAGGCTTAAGATCAGGAAGGCATTTCTTCCCAGTCTGGTCATGATCTCGTTGAGCAGATATGCCGGCGAAAAACCGGATAACGGAATACATACCACGCAGATAATAATAAACATCAACGGCACAGAGTTGTTCCTGATCAATCCAAGGGGACTGCCGCCATTCTTTTTCTTTTTTGTACTCATTTTGCTCCCTCCGTCTTCCTGGTCAAAGCATAGAGGATCATACCATTCGATACGATGATACGGATAACCTCGCTCATGTCCATATGAATCATGGAATTCATTACCGTCGGAGTCATGGTCACCATGCCCTGGAACAGGAAGGTACCGATGATCACGTTGGTAATGGACGCCTTATTGACGGAAGCGCCGCCGATCAGGATCGCTGACACCGCCGGAAGCGCCATATAAAACGGCGCCATGTAAAGCTGGATAAAGCCAAAGCCCTGTTCATAGATCAGGATACCGACTGCGGCAAGCCAGGTGGACATCACAACGGAAATGATCCTGGTCCGGTCGATATTGATGCCGGATGCCCGGGCAAAGTCCGGATTGGACCCTACTGCCGTCATAGCCGTTCCAGTCTTTGTGTGCAGGAATGCCCACATCAAAAAGGCAAGGAAGGCAAAGAACAAAAGGCTTCCCACCGGAATCGAAAGATTCCCGATATTGATCTGTAAAAAGCTCGCCAGCGCCTTGTCATAAAAGCCTTCCAGTGAGATCGTGGTACGAAGTCCCTTGCCTGCCAGGCCCCAGACCATGGTAGGACTGTTGTACGGCAGCAGAAGCCACATCATACACATAAAGGAAACCGACGAGAATCCCACATAAGTAGCGATCATCATCTCTCCGCCCTTGATCTTGTTGAGCAGCCAGCCGTAACCGCCTCCGAAAAAGATGGCAAACGGTGTGGAGATCAGAATCGCCATAAAAAAGCTCATCGGACCGCTGAAACCAAACTGGATGGATAAGGTCGCACCCAGAAGGCCTGAGATAATACCGAGCGGAAGTCCGAAATTCAGTCCGCAGCCGGAGTGTACCATCGGTACCATAGCCAGTACCAGAACCGCATTCCAGCTGAAACGGTTAATAACATTGCTGATCTGTGTAGGGAGATCCGCCCCGACGATCGGCGCCAGGATAAACATTGCCAGAAGGAAACCGGCGATGATCAGTCTCGGCAGGCCAAAGTCAGCAATGAATTCCTTAATTTTCACTTTGTAATCTATTTTTCCCATGCTGTCTCCCCCCTATTTAACCTGGCTGACCATCAGCAGGCCGAACTCTTCCGAAGATTCGGTAGCCGGCAGGATCCCGGCAATCTTACCTCCGGAAACGATCGCGATGCGGTCACAGGTAGTCCGCAGTTCTTCCAGTTCCGACGAAATCATAACAACCGTAACGCCAGATTCTCTGTTGAACTTCTTAAGGGAGTCCAAAACCAGTGATTTGGCCCCGACGTCGATTCCCCGCGTCGGCTCGGAAACAAACAAAAACTTCGGTTCAAGAGCAAAGGCCTTCGCCAGACAGATCTTCTGCTGGTTACCGCCGGACAGTTCCCTGGCTTTCTGCTGGGAGCTGGTACATTTTATCATAAGCTCGTCAATGTATTTTTGGGTGATCTCGCGGATCGCCTTCTCGTCTCTCCAGGAAACAAGGCCGCCCAGATACTGCTTTAAGAACTTACCCTGGATCTGCATGGCGGTAAACGCAACATTCCACTCCAGAGTCTCGTCAAGCAGCAGGCCTACGCCTCTCCGGTCCTCGGAAACGAAAGCCAGTGATGCATCCAGGCACTTCCTCGGATTGTTGAGAGGGATCTCTTTTCCATCAAATTCCACAACGCCGCCGGCGCTGTACAGTCCCATAACACCGTTGGGGATACCAAGCTTCCCCTGTCCGGCCAGGCCGCCGATCCCAAGGATCTCGCCCTCTTTGATATCCAGATTGACATTGCGTACCGTCTCACCAGGCATGTCTACCCAGAGATTCTTGATGGACATGATGGTCCTGGCTTCCGGGTCGATCTTCACATCTGCTCTTTCGGCAGACTGGATGCTCCGTCCTACCATCCATCTTGTGATATCCGGCACATCCGTCTCCTTTGCAGGAACGTCCTTTACCACATATCCATCACGCATGATGACAACCTTGTCACAGACAGTCAGTATCTCATGCAGACGATGAGTGATGAAAATCACGGCAATGCCTTTGGCTGCCATGCCGCGGATGGAATCCAGCAGAGCCTCTGCTTCTTTCTCTGTCAGAACTGCCGTGGGCTCATCAAGAATCAGCAGTTTCAGCTGATCCTTGCTCAGCTCGCGCGCAATCTCAGTAAACTGCTTATGCCCGACCGGCATATCACTGATGACCATATCCGCGTCAATCTTAACGCCCATCTTGTCTATGGCCTTCTCAGACCGCTCAGCCATTGCTTTATAATCCAGTGTATTTAACCTGTCCCCGAAGATCTCAGAGATTACATTCTTTTTCATCGGCTCCCGGTTGAGCAGGATATTTTCCGTAGCGGTAAACCCCGGGATCAGGGAAAACTCCTGATGCACCATGCCGATTCCCGCTTCCAGCGCATCGAACGGTGTCTGGAAATTGACTTTTTCCCCATTGATCAGTACATCTCCGCCATAACCGCCGGTTTCCCTGATCACGTCCATACCGAAAAGGAGCTTCATAAGAGTACTCTTGCCTGCGCCGTTCTCTCCGACCAGACCCAGTACTTCACCGGCTTCCAGTGTGAAATTGATGTCCGTCAGGACCTGGTTGCCGAAGAAATCTTTTTTGATATTCCGCATCTCCAACAAAGGAGTGTTATTATTCGTCATCGTTATGCCCCACGTAAAACAATAGGAGGAGAGTGCTCTCCCCCCATTGTCCTCTAAAATTATGATTTAGTATAAGCGTCTTTTTACTTAATGGTAAAGTATTTCTCAGGAACCTCGATCTTTGTGGAACCCATGAAGTGGCCAGGATCGCCCATGATATAGGTATCCTGATATACCAGGAACACGTTGTCTAACTTAACGCCGGTCTCTACGTTGGTGTAGTTGGAACCATTCCACTCAGCCTTCGGAGAATATACCTGATATGCTTTCGCGATATCGTCGATATCATCCAGCTCGCTCTCGCCGTTCAAAACGTTCATAGCGTGCTGTGCCAGTCCGGCTGTGGTCGTGTAGCCATAGGAGTATGCCCATGTACCAAAGTGATCTGCGCCGCCTCTTTCGTTGATGGAAGACTCAACCTTAGCAAGGATCTTCTCGAAATCGCCTGCCTCTGCGGTCAGGTCGATACCCAGTGCTCCCGGATAACCCATTAACGGAGACGGAAGGTCAGCCTCGATGAAGTAACCGCCATACTCAAGAAGCTGCTTTAACAGCGGCTCGGTATGAGCATCGTTGGTACAGAAGTAAGCAGCCTTGGTGCCGTACTTGTCAACCCACTCCGGAACCTTCTCAAGGATATAAGCCTGAGCTCCGGCAACACCTACGTCAGAGGTCGGGTCGGGAGCAGTCTCAAGAACGAACTCCATGCCAAACTCCTTGCAGGCTTCCTTCATAACAGCAACACGGCGGCTCATGGTCTCATAAGCCATATGGCGCGGGAAGGAAATATGTACAAAAGTATCGCAGCCCAGCTCGTGAGCGGTGCGGATGATCAGGTAGCCACGTGCTACGAAGTCGTTGTTGCAGACTAAGTCAGCTGCGCTTCCGATCTCCGGAAGGTCCTCATGGCCCTCACCGGCGATACATAAGATGTCCGGGCGGCTCTCTTTGATCTTACGGAAAGCCTCGGTGGTTCCCGGTACAGACTGGTTAACGATGATCGCCTTCATCAGCGGGTCATCGGAAAGGTTTACGATTGTCTGGATGGTGGTCTCTAACTCCTCGGTAAAGTTATCCGGGTAGATAGCCAGCTTGACCATATCCTCGCCGTACTGAGCCTGGAAAGCCTCAGCGCCGCGGCGGTCATCCTCGGACTGGGAAACAGAACCGGTTACGATACCGATGTGATAATCCCCTGCCTCTGCAGCGTCAGCTGCCGGAGCCTCAGTCTCTTCAGCGTCCTTTGCATCGTCAGCCGGAGCTGCGGTAGTCGCGTCTGCTGCCGGAGCTGCGGTGGTTACAGGTGCTGGTGTAGTAGTACTGCTACACCCAGCCAGTGCAGCGACCATACTCACTGCAACTATGCTTTTAAAAATTTTCTTCATACTTGCCTCCATTATATTTTTACGCACGAAAACAACAGTTACCTATTAATTGTAGCATATGTTCCCGTTTTGTCAAGCTTCATTAAGCTAAAGGGTTAAACCAGAATGCCGGGCTTTATCCCTTTACAGCCCCCATGGTGATGCCCTGCGTAAAATACCGCTGGAAACAGAGGAAAACTGTGATGATCGGGATGGATGCAAGCGCCGCTCCCGCCATGATCAGGCCAAAGTCGTTGGACATCTCGCTCAGCTTACTGGCAATACCAAGAGAGATGGTCTTCGCCTCATTCTGCGTCAGCATGACCAGCTGCAGCGGATACTCATTCCAGGAGTTGATGAACGTAAAGATCGCCAGCGCGCCAAAACCCGGTTTGATGATCGGGAACGCCACGTCCACAAAAGTCCTCAGCTCCCCTGCGCCGTCAATGCGGGCCGCCTCTAACAGGGAGACCGGGATATTCTCCGAGAACTGCTTCATCAGGAATACGCCGAACGGCCAGCCCACTACGGGGAAGATCACCGCAAACATAGATCCCCACACAGACTTAAGCAGCCCCAGGTTGGACATCTCTCTCATAAGCGGGATCAGGATAACCTGCTTCGGCAGCGCCATGGCGCACACGAACAGGCTGAATACAAAGGCTTTTCCCCAGAAACGCTTTTTAGCCAGGACATAGCCCGCCAGAGAAGCCGTCACACAGGTGAGCCCCATGGCCACCACGGAAATAAATACACTGTTGAACAGCCACCGGATCGCCATAGGCATCCCGATACCGAACAGTTCCGTCTTACTCTTGAAAAGCCGGGCAAAGTTATCCCAGGAAACGGTGGTCGGGATCCACTTGACCATCTCACCCGACTTGATGATGATATCGCTTTTTTCCTTCACGGAGCCGGTGACGATCCAGTACAGCGGAAAGAGGAAAAACACTGCCAGCGCCGCAAGGATGATGGATGAAATAATTAAATACGGTGTCATTGATTTCTTTTTCAACATATCGTCCGCCTCCTATTCTGTCGTCCCGCCGTTCATGACCTTAAACTGCAGGGCGCTGAACAGCGCGATCACGATCGCCAGGATCACACCCATGGCGTTGGCATAGCCGAACTCCTTGGTCGTCTTGAACGCAATATCATACAACAGATACATCACCGTGCTGGTACTGTAGTTGGGTCCGCCGGAGGTCAAAAGCTGGATCAGCGCAAAGCACTGGAAGCTGTTGATGGTGGTGATGACTGCTACATACAGCGTGGTAGGCATGATCGAGGGCCACTTGATCTTCCAGAATACCTGGAAATCGTTGGCGCCGTCCACTCTGGCCGCCTCCTCCAGGGAAGCATCCACGTTGCCCAGGGCCGCCACATAAAGGACGATGGGCTGACCGATGGAGGTGGTGAACAGGATCAGGATGATGCACCACAGAGCCATGGATTCGCTGGACGTCCACGGAAGCGGCTGGCCGCCAAAGCTCCGGATAATATAGTTTAAAAGACCGTCGTATTTGTCAAACATCCACTTCCATACCACCACCACTGCCACGGAACCGGTGACAACCGGCAGGTAGAATACACAGCGGTAGAAGGAACGGATACTGGCGCGCATCTTGTAAATGGCGGTGCCCACCCACAGGGAAAATGCGGTAACCGCCGGCACGGACACTGCCACAATGATGACCGTATTCACAGCCGACTTTAAAAAGATCTTATCCTGGAAAAGCCGGATGTAATTGGCAAATCCTACAAAGGTGCCTTTGGGATCCGCAAAGCTTGCATTTGTAAAGCTGGTGATCACCCCCATTGCCATAGGCGTGATCACAAACCCGACGAAAAAGAACAACGCCGGAAGCAGAAACAGGTAAGAAACGATGGTTTCTCTTCTCTGGAGGACCAGGCTGCGCGCAGGCGCCTTGGTTTTCCCGGGCTGTTTCCCCTTCTGCGTGAAATTGCTTGTACCTGCCATATCATTTCACTCCTTTTTAATTAAAGTCCACGGGTTTTAACTCTGAAAGTGAACTCCCTCCCCCCGCGTCTGGCAGAGGAAGGGAGCCTAGAATTGTGCTTATTCAGCCTGACTTAGCTTGCGCTGTTTGCAGATGCGTTGAACTCATCAGCCGCTGCCTGCGGGTCGGTGCCGTTGAATACCTGCTGAAGCATATTGAACCACAGCGGACGCATGGCGGCAAAGCCTGCCTTGGTATTGTAATACGGTCCGTAGTACTGGCTCCAGGAAGCCAGCATCGCTTTGTGCTCGTCTCCAGGATACAGATCGCCAAAGGAAGCGCGTACCGGGAATGCATTGGTCTTCACAACGCTCTTGGGACCCCACTCGGAATCGTCGCAGATGAACTTCACAAACTCTTTTGCAGCTGCAGCGCGTGCATCGGACTTATTGTCAAATACGCAGAAGCCATTGACCAGGTACTCTAAGGACGGCTTGCCGCTCTCAGACGGGAACGGAACTGCGATCTGGGTATAATCCTCAGATGCATAGGTGACTTCGTTGGAGGTACCAAAGCAGAAGGTCATTGCGCAGGTCTCCTGCTGGAACTTCTGCAGCTCATCAGCCGCTGCCATATCAAATCCGGCGTCGATCGCCTTGCTGTCGTACATGCTCTTTAAAAGGGTGAGCGCTTTTACGCCGTTTTCATCGATGTTCCACTTTCCGTCGGAACCTACGATAGAAGAATCATATAAGTTGTTTACAAGAGCGCGTGTGCCCTGGTCGCCGCCCTGTCCGCCGCAGTATACGATAGCCGGAACCTGGGTCGGAGCTGCATCGCGGAGCGCTTCACACATCTTGACAAAATTCTCGGTAGTCCAGGTACGGTCGCCTTCCATATTGACATACTGAAGGGCGTCTGCCTTCTCCAGGGCTTCCTTGTTGAGGCCCATATAGAACGGGGAAGAAGAGATCGGATACATCCAGGCAGTGCCGTCGGAACCTACGCAGGTCTCAACAAGAGACTGGCTGGTAAGATCGCCCTTAAGCTCTTCCATCATATCGTCCAGCGGTACCAGATAACCGGCCTCGCCAAACTCGATGATACGTCCCGGTGCGTCAAACAGGATGTCCGGTGCCGTTCCGGAAGTAAGGGAAGCTGTCAGCTTATCCGGTCCGGAAGTAAAGTCTATGTACTCAACCTTAACCTTGATGTCCGGGTGAGCGGCGTTGAACGCGTCAACCACTTCCTGCTCATAACCGGTATCCACTCCGAATGTAGGGAATGCCCACCAGGTGATCTCTGTCACATCGCCGGCCGGCGCTTCCGCAGGCGCCGCAGTAGTATCTGCCGCCTCATTACCTGCTGCTGGTGCAGCCGCAGTCTCGGCCGGTTTGCTTCCTCCGCATCCTGCCAGAGTGGTCGCCACCATAGCTGCTGCCAGTCCCAATGATAACATTTTTTTCATCGCAAATCCTCCTTTATAAAGAAATCATTTTTGCAAGAAAGGCGCCGGAATATCAAAACCTGTTTTGATCATCTCGCACGCCTTTGCTGTTGAATTCATTATATACTGGAAAATTCGTTTTGTCAATCTTGAATAAAAAAAATTTTCTTTAATTATATATTTTGGAAACTTTTTTCGTTTAGCACATTTTCTCTATGACAGACCCGGAAGTCTTTTCGTTATTTTTGCTGCAATGGTCATAATAACGGCGGTAATATTCGGTATACATCATATCCACCAGGAACATCTGGCTGATCTCCGCAGAGGTGGAGCCTCCCTGCAGAGGTCCCTCATTGGCTCCGCACAGCAGGGTGTAATCCGCATAGGAAGTGAGCGGCGACTTTACGAACCGGGTCACGCAGATGATCTTCGCCCCCGACTGCTTCGCCATCTCCGCCACATGGATCGTGTCCTTGGTGGCTCCGGAATAAGAAAATAACACCGCAGTATCATTCGGCCCCAGCATGGACGCCACCATCGCCTGCATGTGAGAATCCTGTACGCAGTATACTTTCGGTTCTATCCGTAAAAACTTGTTCATCGCCTTCATCGCTGTCAGTAAGCTGGCCCCTACTCCAAAAAAGTAGATCCGCTCCGCCTCATGGAGACTGTCGATCGCCGCGGAAAAAACCGCTTCATCCAGCAGGGAATAGGTCTCCGTCAGCGCATTCATGTTGGTATTGAGCACTTTCTGCGCCACCTCGGAAAAAGTGTCCTTAAGGCTCACATCGCCAGTCAGTCCCTTATTCTCCTCCGACTCATTCCGCAGGCTTAAGGACAGCATCATCTTAAACTCCTGATACCCTTTCAGCTCCATGGTCTTGCAGAAGCGGAACACGCTGGTGTCCCCTACCTCGCACGCCTCCGCCATGTCTGTGATGGACATGAACAAAACCTCCCGCGGATTCTGCAGAATATAATCCGCCACCTTCTTTTCCGCCTTTGTAAACTGATTATACGTGGATCTTACTTTTGTTAAAAAATCCCCTTCCATTTGCTTTCCCCCTTATTCTTCAGATCTCCCGGCTTCTTCCTTCCCGGTCCTAAAAAAGACGTGCAGAATAACTGGATTCCACACGTCTTTACTTATCTGATTTGATTATAAGTTGAAAAATATATTTTGTCAATATGGGGTAAAAGAAATTTTTTTCAGTCAATTAGGCGTTTAGACGCCAGATGTACGGCTCCCAGGATACCAGCCAGATTCCCAAGCTCCGCCGGGCGGAGCTGCACATTCCGGAAGCTGTCCATGATCTCCTGCTCTGTCCTCTGCCGCAGGCGTTTGATAATGTATGGCTGAGCCATGACCCCTCCGCCCAGGACAATACAGGACGGGTTGAAAATGTGGATGACTGTGACCAGTCCAAGCACGATCTCCTCGATCCACCGGTCCACCACAGCCTGTACTCCCGCCTCCTCGATCCTGGCAAATATCTTCCGCCCGGTATCCAGGGAGCTGTCATACTCCCTTGCCATGCGAACCAGCGCCGTAGTGGACGCATATTTCTCGTAGCATCCGCTGAAGGGCTGCCCTGCCTTCCTGTCTTCCGGGTGCACCACGATCCCGCCGAACTCGCCTGCGGAAAAAGCGCTTCCTGTATATACCGCGCCGTCCATCACGACCGCTCCGCCTACCCCGGTCCCGTAGGTGATGCACAGAAAATCCTTCTGGTCCTTTCCGGCCCCGAACCTGGCTTCCCCGGTTGCAGCGGCATTCACATCATTTTCCACGGCCACCGGCACGGAGAATTCACGCTCCAGGATCTGCCGCACCTGCATCCCGGTATAACCAGGGATATTCTCATTGGCATACCGGATACAACCCTTTTCCGAATCCACCTGGCCTGCCGTACTGATCCCGATCGCGTCAAAACCGTGATATTGATGAAGGATCTCCTTCGCCCGCTCCATCACATAACATCCGCCGTTTTTCGCGTTGGTATCCTGCTCCTGCACCTGTTGTACCTGCCCGCAGGTCCAGATCCCGGACTTGATGGAGGTTCCGCCGATGTCCAATGCTGCAATTTTTTTATCCACTTCCTGCACCTCTTATTTGATCGCTGTTACAAAACGCTTGGTAATCTCCATAGGACGGGTGATGGCCCCGCCGATGACTGCCGCCCAGACGCCTGCGTCCAGAGCTGCTTTCAGCTGATCCGGCTGCCAGATGCCGCCCTCGGCGATCACCGGTCTGCCGCACTCCGCCGACAGCCTGCGCATCAGCTCGATATTGGGCAGCTGCACGCCTTTGGTATACTCTGTGTAACCGTTCATGGTCGTTCCCACCAGATCGAACCCGATCTCAGCCGCATGCATCCCTTCCTCATAGCTGGAGCAGTCCGCCATGAAAAGCTGGTCCGGATACTTCTCACGCACTTCTCCAAAAAATTCGTCCAGAGTCTTTCCGTCCGGGCGGGGACGTTTTGCGGAATCCGTTGCATCCGTAGCTATAATGGAAACACCGCACTCCACCAAAGCATCAATCTCCTTCATGGTCGGAGAGATATATACGTCACAATCTCCGTATACTTCCTTGATAATACCGATAACCGGAAGGCTCACGGTCTTTTTGATCTCCGTGATATCCACGATCGTGTTGGCGCGGATGCCCACTGCTCCGCCCAGCATAGCCGCATACGCCATCCTTGACATGATATATGAGCTGTACAGCGGCTCCTCCTTCAGTGCCTGACAGGATACGATCAGCCCTCCTTTGATTCGATCCATGATCGCCTGATTTGCCTGGTTCATAAAAATCCTCCTTTACTTCATTATTTGGTTTTATGTTACTTTCACTATAACATGTTGAAAAATTATTTTCAACTCTTAATAATAAATAAAAATTCTTTTCTATTCTTGTTACATTCTAACAGTTAATAAGCTCAGGCAAAAATACAGGCCCCGTTTCCGGAGCTTCCGGAATCAGGGCCTGCCAAATACGTTGTTCTGTTATCACCTTCCATAAGTGATCGCTGCATAGACATCCAGCATACCGCCGGTCAGGACCTTTCCCTCCAGTCCCTCCAGCTTCCTGGCGGAATTAAGCAGGATCGGCTTTACATCCTGTAAGGATATGTCCGTACGGTAAGAGTAGAGGAACGCCGCGGCCCCAGTCACCATCGGCGCAGCCATGGAGGTCCCGGTCATAAAACCGTAACCGCCGTTGGTGGTAGTGCTGACGATGTAAGTTCCCGGCGCGGCAATATCCACATTCTTCACGCCATAGTTGGAACTGACCTCCAGATTGCCGTCAAACATCAGGTTCGCCACGGATATCACATTATCCAGTTCAAAACCGGACGGATAATCCGGGCTGGTATCAATGTCAAGTCCCTTCCCGGTATTATCCCCGTTGCCCGCCGCCACGATAAACAGCATTCTGGAGTCCCGCATCACCTGTTCCAGGCGGGGGTAATACTCGGTTGTTCCAAAGCTCAGATTGCAGATGGATGCGCCGTTCGCCTCCGCATATTGGATGGCATTGATCACCGCCTCCTCCTCGCCCAGCCCATAGGCTGTGCCAAGAGCCTTCACCGGCATGATCTTGACGTATTTATTGTCTGCGATCCCGGCAACTCCGGTCTTCCCGCGGCTGGCCGCGATGGTTCCCGCGGCGTGGGTGCCGTGGTTATCCTCTCTTCCCACATAGACCTGGTTGACCTCGTGAAAGAAGTTCCAGCCGTTCACGTCATCCACAAAACCGTTCCCGTCGTTGTCGATCCCATCACCGGGGATCTCATCTTCATTGACCCAGATCGAATCCTTCAGGTCCGGATGCTCGATATCAATCCCGGTATCGATCACCGCAACCACCACCTGGCGATGCTCCTGTGTGCTCTCATCGTAAAGATTCCACGCCGGGAGCACATTGATATCGATCCCCTTCTTCGCATCGATCGTCGCCAGCTCATAGGCATCCGGCCCCTCCACCGGGGACGGCAGGCCAAGACGGTTCGCCAGGTCGATCCGCTTTGCCATCTCCGGGTTGCTGTCCCGGAACTTGTTGGCGATCTCCACATACTGAAGCTCTCCGTCATTCTTCAGCCCCCACTGGTATCTGGCATATGGGTCCCCCGCAGACAGGTTCTCAACACCCGGCCCGTAAACGCGGGCGGAAAAGCCATAGCTGTCCGCCGCCATCCCTGCAAAGGGCTGAGACAGTGCAAAAATACCTGCCAGCAGCACAGCTATCTGTTTTTTATATGATCTCATTTTCAGACTCCTCATTTCAATTTTCCATTCAATGACACTAAGTATATCACACATTCCGCTAAAGGAGTTTGAAAAATATGTGAAATTTCCTTACGATTTTCTACCGTTTCCCGCCGTCCTGAACGGTTACTGTTTTACCAGTCCCGGCACAATCCCTGCCAGCGCGTCAGCAAGCTGTACATGGCCTTCTTCTGTCAAATGCATATGATCAATGTGGTTATTCTCCGTCACCACGGTATTGGCATCAAAAAATGCACATCCCATCAGATCAGCGATTTTTTTATATTCTTCTGCCAGGCCCTCAGATTTTTCCGCACAGCCCCGGCCCATGGTCAGGGCAACCGGAGTATCCTCATATTCTCTGTCAATGCTCTTTGGAGCTACCACAAGGATATGCGGCTCCCCCTCCGTCCATGCATCTGTTGTGGATACTGCCTTCGCGATCAGACGTTTCAGCCCCAGTCCGATGCAGGCCGGAGAAACCCCAAACCGCTCCTTGGTATCGTTGGTCCCCAGCATAATGATGAGTAGATCCACCGGCTCATGGCTCATCAGGCAGGGATAGATATAATCCAGCCCGGACAATCCTTCATGGACCGGATCGTCAAAGCAGGTGGTCCTGCCGCTTAGGCCCTCCTCCAATACAAGATACTTCTCCCCCAGCCGTTTCTGGAGCAGGCACGTCCACCTCTCGTTCTCATCATAACGCCCATTATCAGCCGCTTTATAACCATGTGTATTGGAATCCCCAAAACATACAATGTGCTTCTTCATGATCATTCTCATCCCTCTCCGTCCGGACGCTGCTGCTGTCCGCTGTTTCCTGATCTACTGTGTACAGATCAGTTTAACGCTATCAAAGATCATATTAATTGTCAAGAACAAATAGCGGTCATCCGTAGGGATAATTTAAGAAAATAGCAATACATTTTGTATCCCGATCTGCTAAAATGAGATTAAAGAAAGGGGGTATTCCCATGAGAAGAACTATGCAGGCCGCACTCGCAGGGCTGCTGGCTGCGTCCCTGTCACTGTCCGGCTCCGCCCTTGCCATGGCGGAAAACCAGTCTGAGGATGGAGGCTCAGACTATCAATGCGAGGTCAGCGCTCACCACCCGAATCCTGTCTCCTATGACGATCTGGGCAGCCGACGCGCCCTTCGGTCCGACAACGCTCTAAGCGACAGCTTCCGCACCGGTTTCAATCACTTTTCCATGAAGACCACCGCCGCAGTCCTGTCTGACGGAGCAGAAAACAAAAACTTTTCTCCAGTCAGCCTCTATTATGCATTATCCCTTGCAGCGCAGGGTTCTGAGGGTGATACAAAAGAACAGCTGATGGCCCTTCTCGGCGCCCAGGATCCGGGGCAGCTGGCGGACGGCTGCGGACGCATGTACCGGCAGATGTACCAGGCAGATGAGCGCTCCCGGCTTAAGCTCGCCAACTCCCTCTGGCTTCAGAACGGCCTGCCCCTTCTGGATGGCTACCGGAGAGCTGCCGAAAACCAGCTTTATGCCTCTGTGTTCCGTGTGAATTTTGCTGATGAGAAGACAGGAGGCCTAATAGGCAGCTGGATCTCCAGCCAGACAGACCAGTCCATCACCCCAACGATCAGGGTCTATGATGACGAGGTGATGCGTATCGTCAACACAGTCAGCTATCACAGTGAGTGGGTCCAGGATTTTAAGAAGGAGAACAATACAGACGGAACCTTCCGCCTGGCAGACGGGCAGCAGACTGCCTGCACCTATATGACAGACACCCGAAGCTGCTCCTATTACCGGGGTCAGGGATATCTCCGGGCAGCCCTCAATCTGAAAGGCAACGGAACCATGTTCTTTATCCTTCCAGATGAAGGCACAGACATCCCGTCCCTCCTTTCCTCAGAAGAAACCATGCAGCAGATGTTCGGTTCGGTCTCTGCGTTTGATTCTTACGGGCGCATATCCTGGAAGATTCCCAAATTCCGCATATCGTCGTCCATGGAACTAAAACCGGTATTGAAATCCCTTGGGATCACTGACGGCTTCGACAGGGAGAAGGCTGATTTTTCGGGGATCACCAGTGAACCTTTGTATATGCATGATGTGATCCAGGAAACCGTCGTCGGGATCGATGAGAACGGTGTGGAGGCCTCCGCGTACACTATGATTCCCATGGGCGCAGGCAGCTCCATGGCTGCTGACATCATCGAGATGACCCTGGACCGCCCCTTTCTCTATGCCATTGTCACCGACCCGGGCGTGCCGCTGTTTATCGGCGTGTGCTATAACCCGGCGGCCTGATCTATAAGCTGGCCCATTTCCCCATCATGGGTCTTATGATATTTCGCTCCATATACCTGCTTTATATACAGACAGAGATCCGGCATACCCGTGATCCCAGGCATGTCAGATCTCTGTTGTCAGGCTTCCATGGCAGATATCCCGATCGCGCCCTTCCCGCCATGGACCGTCATCACACAGCCCAGCACTCCAACCCCGATCTCTGCAAAGCCTTTATCTTCCAAATGTTTATAAAGCTTTTTTATAATATCCGGATCTGTTCCCTCCGCGTAGAACAGATAGATCTTCCGCTTATCAAAATCCTTCCCCTCCAGAAAATCCTCCACAAAACGGCCTGCCGTCTTCTCCATCTTTCCCCGGTACTTCTTCACTGCGATCAGTTCTCCGTCGATGATATCGATCCGGGGCTTGATCTTTAATATGGCAGCTCCGATCGCCGCCGCATTGGATACCCGCCCTCCTGCCAACAAAAAGTCCAGGGTATCCGGGACGAAAGAGGTATGAACCTTTTTCACATAAGGTACAATCTCAGCCACCAGCTCTTCCGCTGTCATCTCCGGATGGTCCTCTGCGATCTCCGCCGCTTTCAGGACCAGATTGCCAAGCCCGCCGGACACATTCAGAGAATCGATCAGGTGCACCTTGATATCCGGAAGGTCCCGTACCCCCAGCACTGCATTCTGGAAAGAACAGGAACAGGCCGAGGAATATCCGATGTGGATGATCTCGCATCCGGGATTCTGCGCCGCTGCCGCCTGAAAGAAAGCCGTATACTGGTATGGGCTTACGGCGTTGGTCTTGGGGATCTTCCTGGTCTCCTTATAAAAATCATAGATCTCCTGCACCGGGATCTGCCCGTCGTCCACCGTCCGGTCAGGAAAATTGAGACCAAAAGGAACCGTCAGGATATGGTGTTTCTCACACAGTTCTTTTGTTAAATCCGATCCACTTTCCGTCGTCAGTATAATCTTCCCCATATCGCCCCTCACGTCTTTCCATACCACATTTAATCGTTTTATTTACTACATCAGTATAAAACAGGGCGGCGCACTTGTCAAGCATCGTGACAGGGAATATCCACCGCGGAGTATCCACCATATAGAATCCAGCATCTGTGTGTTGACAGCATAAACTAAAAAATCTACAATGAAAACAGCTGGCATCAGGCCCCATACCCTGCCTGGATATACAAACAGATGAACGGAGAGCTATGGACAGAAAAAAACTTGTTGACCAAAGTATTGATTATATAATGCAGCATTTGGATGAGGATCTTTCGCTCGATGCTATATCTGCCCACTTTTATATATCAAAGTACTATTTCAGTCGGTTATTCAAGGAAGAAACCGGCGAATCCATCTATGCGTTTATAAAACGCTGTAAGATTGACCAGAGCGCGGTCGATATGAAGTTGAACCCGGAGAGGTCCATCACGGATATTGGCCTGGATTACGGATACAGCTCTTCCAACTACAGCTCCGTATTCAAAAAACATCATAACACATCTCCCTCCAGATTCAGACAGACGGTCCCAACGCACAGTACGCCGGTTCCCTTTACCACGGAGCGGGTTGTACAGTTCAAAACAGCCGCCGAATATGCCGCCCATCTGGATATCCAGGAGCTTGATGATGTTTTTGTGATCTATGAGCGGTTTATTGGAACTTATGCAGACCTTGAGAAAAACTGGCGCGGGTTTCTGGAAAAATACAGAGCCCACCAGCAGGAACAGACCCTTTTGATAGAACGCTATTTTCACGACCCGGCGATCACCGGCCTGTCACAATGTATCTGCGACATCTGCATGACGGCGGAACAGGACTATGGTCTGAGCAATGTGATGTGGATCAGAGGCGGCAAATGTGCCGTATATCATTTTGACGGGAGGATCTGGGATATTTATGAGACACTGCAGGGACTTTTCAGTGTATGGCTCCCTCAGAGCGGTTACCGTATGGCGCAGCGGTATGGATTAAATCTATACCGTCAGATCGACTGGAACACCCACAGTGTGGTTATGGATTTATGCATCCCTATTTTATAAAAGCAAGAATTCAGAAGTCAACGGGATGGCTTTTTCCTATAATCAGGTTATGGATCGTATCAAAAATAAAGACCAGGGAGGAAGCCATGTTTGATATACGAAAAATCCAGGAGAACGCCATTTATGAATCTGTCCGGAAAAAAAGCACTGTAGACATTGCCAGGGAGGTGGTCTATGGCAAAGACCAGACTCATCCAGAAACAAATGCCGATTGGGTAAAATCTGCGATGAGCCGGCTGGAAAACAGATTTGATCCTGATACCAGGAAGAAAATACGAATGAACTGCCAGTGTGGTTATGGAATGGATGAGAAGCTTGCCCTTGTTAAGGAACTTAAGTCAGCTGCATCAAACCTGGAAGAGTTCGCAGGTTCAGAGAAGGCAAAAGCTGCCGGGCTTTTTTGCAGGGACGGTGAACTTTTTTTACAGTTTCATTTCTGTCCCTGTCCAATGCTTGCAGAGGTGGACAAACTGGAAACCGATACATGGTGCCAATGCACTACCGGATACAGCAAAGTGCTTTTTGAAAAAGCGTTTGCCTGCAATGTCGATGTGAAGTTGCTGAATAGTATTAAAATGGGAGATCAGGTATGTCTGATGAAGATCACGCTTCACGATCCTGTGTGGAAATAAATCTTGATCCGGCGGCGGGCCGGGAAGCTTCGAAACAGCTTCCCGGCCCGCCGCCAGATCAATACTTTTGATGATCAATACCTTCAAGTCTCCGAAACCTCGACGCTCAAACCTTCCTGATGATGTTTCCCCATCTGATGCCTGGCCTTCCGGTTCTCTACCGAATCAAAGATAATAGAGAAGTCATAGTCCTCCGGATAAAGTTCCGTTGCAGCCACTTTCAATTTTAACCTTTTATGGCTCACCAGTATCTTCTCCTTCTTCACCTGGACCAGCACGTCCCCATGGGAATCAGCCGGTTTCACCACAATCCCGATCCAGCCATCCGGCAGTACCGTCACACTGTCCCCCCGTGTAAATTCTTCCCCGTGACAGGCCGCCCGCACCTCTGCCTTTCTGCGGATCCCCGGCGTGCGGACTTTTTTAATATCCTCGTCAGGATGGTCCAACTCCAGCTCCCGCACCATAGCAGTCGACGGTTCGCCATAGGCTTCCTTCGCTGCGGTTTTCAGCATCCTCACCGGCAGCCCCAGACGTTTTGCGATATAGAGCGCACAACTCTCCCCCGCCCTGCCAATCTCCAGCCGGTACAGGGGCCTTAAGCTCTCCCGGTCAAATCCCATCCGCGCATTGACCACCTCCTCATAGCGCCCGGCATACTCCTTCACTTCCGGATAATGGGTCGTCACCAGAAATAAGGCCCCGCTTTTTCTCAGTTCCTCCAGAATCGCAATGGCAATTCCCATGCCCTCCGCCGGATCTGTCCCGGAGCCCAGCTCATCCATGACCACCAGGCTCTCAGGCGTGACCCTTTTCAAGATCTCCAGCACATTCTTTATGTGGGCAGAGAAGGTTGACAGGTTGTTGAGCAGATCCTGACCATCTCCAATATCACACAAGATCTGGCTGTTCATGGCGATATCTGCCTCTGCGCACGGGATATGCAGGCCGGAACAGGCCATCGCACTGAGTAAAGCCACGGTTTTTAACACTACGGTTTTGCCCCCGGTGTTAGGCCCGGTGATGATCATGCCGCGGATGGTATTTCCCTGCAGCCCCTTCCCATGTAATGGCTCTCCGATCACAAAATCCAGCGGTACCACGCTCTCTTTATCCAACATCGGGTGTCTGGCTCCCTTCAGGCAGATGCGCCTTTCCAGATTGACCGCCGGTTCCACCGCATCCAACTCCTGACTGAGCTTCCCTTTTGCAAAAACGAAATCCAACATGACGGTAACCCGGATATCTTCCCGAAGCTCCGCCTCCGCTTCTGCGATCTGTTCCATCAGCCCATAGAGTATCCGACGCTCCTCCGTGTCCTCCTCAATCTTATACAGCTCATACGCCTCCTGAAGCTCTGCTACCGCTTTCGGCTCAATAAACAGGGTAGACCCGGTGGAGGATTTGTCGATCACCGCCCCCTGTACCCTGGACTTATATTCAGCTTTTACCGGGATGCACAACCTTCCGCTGCGTTTCACCACAAAAGAATCATTGACATATGCCTGGTTTGCTTTCAATGCCCGCTCTGCCTTCTCCCGCACCTTTTCTCCCAGAAGCTGGATCTGCCTGCGGATATCACGCAGGGCGGCGGAGGCATAATCGTCAATCATATCGATACGGATACAGCGTTCGATCTCACCGCTCAATTCCTCTAGAAGACTTATATTTTCCCCATAAAAGGCAACTCCGAGCTGGCTGCTCCTGCCTTTATCAAGATAGCTCTTCAGCCGGCGCACTCCCACCAGGAATGACCCCACCTCGGCAATCTGCTCCGGAAGCAGCAGTTCTCCCACCAGCGCCCGCTCCACATGCTGTTCCACCTGTTCCATAAGCGGCATTGGAGGCACTCCGAAAAGATCCAGCATCTGTCTTGCCTGAGTGGTCTCCCTCATATTTTTCTTAAGCTCTGTCTCCGACAAATATGGTTCTAATGCGGCGCACCGCTCTTTTGCCTGAGCCGTCACCGCATGGTTTTTTAATCGTTCTATGATCTCCTGATATCCTAATAAATAAAGTGATTGATTCATTTTTGTTCTTTCCTCTCAATGATAAATGTCTGATTTATTCCAATAAAAAACCGCAGGAGCGTCCCATCATGGGCATACTGCTCCTGCGGTTCCATAAGTTATCGTTAAAACGGATCTGATCTATGGCTCCGGTTCCTGGAATGTGTTTGTTATGTCAGTATGACGGCATATGGGCAGACTGGTAGCGTGAAAACTATCCTGCCTTTACAACTATTTAGTTGCTTCCTGCGGTCACTGCTGCAATTAACAAAAACACACCTCACTTTTGTATAATCTTTATTATGGTGGTATTATACAGGACTCGGGAGGAAAATGCAAGGGTTTTGAATGAAATGTGCGGCTGGGAGTGACTGGGAAACAGATCTGTGTTATAGTTAATGAGATAGATTCAAATAATTACGAGATGAGGTGGATAACATGAGGATGATCTGATCGCAGGGCGTAAAAAGCCTTGCCGGTGAAACTGAAACACAATTTCAAGGAGGGCTTAAACATGAGCTATTTTAATTTTGATAATAAACGGATTTACTACACGGAACTTGGCGAAGGTACGCCTTTACTGCTTCTTCACGGCAATACAGCCTCCTCAAATATGTTTGCCCTGGTCGCTGAGGATTATGCCAAACGCTTCAAGGTGATCTTGATGGATTTTCTCGGACATGGAAAATCCGACAGGCTTAAGGAATTCCCTGCAGACCTCTGGTTTTACGAGGCAGAACAGGTCATTGCCTTTTTACGTGAGAAACAATATAAGGATGTCAACATCATCGGCAGCAGCGGAGGCGCCCTGGTGGCGATCAATGTGGCGATGGAGGCTCCTGAGCTTGTCCATAAGGTGATCGCTGACAGCTTCGAAGGCGAAACATCGCTGAAAGCCTTTACAGAGAATGTAAAGGCGGACAGGGAGGCTTCTAAGCACGACGATGACGCCAGGATGTTCTATGAATATATGCACGGCCCTGATTGGGAACAAGTCGTTGACAATGATACAGATGCTATTATCCGGCATGACAGGGGGATTGGAAGATTCTTTCATAAGCCAATGGAATGCCTGGAGGCAGAGTTCCTTTTAACTGGCAGTAAGGAGGATGAATTTGTATCGGGCGTACTGCCGGACTATTTTGATCATGTTTATGGAGATATGATCAAAAAGGCCAGGCATGGGAAAATGTGTTTGTTTGAGCATGGAGGACATCCAGCGATACTTTCTAATCCGGAAGAGTTTTGTAGGATGAGCCTGGAGTTTTTTGATTGAATAGTTTTGGAATGGTAAAAAGTTCACGGTCCACTGGGCGGGGGGGAATTCCTCCGCCGTTTTTTATAGAATACTTGTTAATACTACATTAAATGTGTAATATAGAAATATAGCTTATCTTTTTAAAAGGAGGATTATAGAATGAGTAAGAAAAAATTAGCACTTGCACTATCTACTGTATCACTTGCTTTTATCTTTAACCTGACTGCCTATGCAGGAACATGGAGGTATGATGGACCAGATGCCTGGCAATGGACATATATTAATGATGATGAAAGTTTAGCAACACCTGGTTGGAAACTGATTGATAATAAATGGTACAGTTTTGATGAAAACCATTATCTTAATATCGGTACTATAACTCAGGATGGTAAGCGCTATTATTTATCCGTGGAGCCCGATACTTTAGGACAATTGTGCACTAATACTGCTTTTTTTACCGGGTCATATGATTCTGATGGTGTATGGAATGACAATGAAATTCCAGCTGATGTATTTGAAAAATGGTATAATTATACTCAGAATTATAATGGTTCGCGATGGACAAAAACAGATGAATTGGCTTGGAATGCTGAGTTTGCTAAATATAATATTACTGACGATCTTTTCGTGGAATATAATGATTCTACAAAAGGAAACAGTTACGAGGTTATCTATTTGATTCCTGAGGGAGTTGATCATGCTGCTTATTATGATATAGGTAATCTGCTGATGTTAAAGCTGTTTATGAGAACAGATGGGTTGTCAGATGCATCATTTCGCTATGCACCGGAT
Organism: Clostridium sp. AN503; assembly: GCF_040719375.1. Classification (NCBI taxonomy): domain Bacteria; kingdom Bacillati; phylum Bacillota; class Clostridia; order Eubacteriales; family Clostridiaceae; genus Clostridium; species Clostridium sp. AN503. Next base: position 230,782 of record NZ_JBFDTP010000001.1, read on the forward strand.
TACACTTCCATAATCTTTACATACTCCATTCCAGCTGAGGCGTCACGGCTGGCAAAAAAAGAAGCTTATGACGAATACATGCGTCAGAACTAATTTTTGAGAGAATGCAATTTAGTGATCAAGAAACGGGCTTACCCCTATAAAAATAGATACAGAGAGACCGCCTGACAAGCAAGCTTGCCACGCGGTCTCTCTGTATCTATTATAGTTTGTTGTAATTACTCAACAATGCTAACTACTCGGCCTGAACCTACGGTTCTGCCACCCTCACGGATAGCGAAACGAAGACCCTGCTCCATAGCTACCGGATGGATCAGCTCTACGCTCATCTCTACGTTGTCGCCAGGCATGCACATCTCGGTGCCAGCCGGAAGCTCACAAACGCCGGTAACGTCAGTTGTACGGAAGTAGAACTGCGGACGGTAGTTGTTGAAGAACGGAGTATGACGGCCGCCCTCGTCTTTGGTCAGAACGTATACCTGTGCGGTAAACTTGTTGTGACATTTAACGGAACCCGGTTTTGCAATAACCTGGCCTCTCTCGATGTCAGTTCTCTGAACACCACGAAGCAGAGCACCGATGTTATCACCAGCCTGAGCCTCATCCAGTAACTTACGGAACATCTCGATACCAGTTACAACAGTCTTTCTAACATCCTCGTGAATACCAAGGATCTCAACCTCATCGTTCAGATGAAGAGTACCACGCTCTACACGGCCGGTAGCAACGGTACCACGACCGGTAATGGTGAATACGTCCTCTACAGGCATCAGGAACGGCTTGTCAGTTTCGCGCTCCGGATCCGGAACCCACTCGTCAACTGCGTTCATCAGCTCAAGGATCTTGTCGCCCCACTCGCTGGTCGGATCTTCCAGAGCCTTCAGTGCGGAACCCTGAATGATCGGGGTGTCATCGCCCGGGAACTCGTACTCGTTCAGCAGCTCACGGATCTCCATGTCTACTAACTCAAGCAGCTCCGGATCGTCAACCATGTCGCACTTGTTCATGAATACAACGATGTACGGTACGCCTACCTGACGGGAAAGCAGGATGTGCTCTCTGGTCTGAGCCATAACACCATCGGTTGCTGCAACTACCAGGATAGCACCATCCATCTGAGCTGCACCGGTGATCATGTTCTTAACGTAGTCAGCATGTCCTGGGCAGTCAACGTGTGCATAGTGTCTCTTCTCGGTCTCATACTCAACGTGAGCGGTAGAGATGGTGATACCACGCTCTCTCTCCTCAGGAGCTTTATCGATGTTCTCGAAAGCAACTGCCTCACCGGTACCTAATCTCTCGTGCAGAGTCTTGGTAATAGCTGCGGTCAGAGTGGTTTTACCATGGTCAACGTGGCCGATGGTACCAATGTTACAATGCGGTTTGTTTCTTTCAAACTTTGCTTTTGCCATTTTATAACGTCCTCCTTAATTGGGCCTCTTTGGGCTATTAATTTATAGTTAGGCTGTTTTTTATTATATGCTATTTCTGCAATATTTTCAAGCCTATTTTGTTACACCATTTGGCAGCACGGATGCACTGCGGAGTAGTGGTTTAACACAACTTAGTTCTTCCGCTCGCTGATAACTTTCTCCTGTACGGACTTCGGAACCTGCTCGTACTTGTCGAAGAACATGGAGTAGTTACCACGACCCTGGGTCTTGGAACGCAGGTCGGTGGAATAACCAAACATCTCGGACAGCGGAACATATGCTCTTACGATCTTGCCGCCGCCTAAATCATCCATACCCTCGATACGGCCACGACGGGAGTTGATATCACCGATAACATCACCCATGTATTCCTCAGGCATGGTAACCTCTACCTTCATGATCGGCTCAAGCAGAACAGCGCCTGCCTTCTGCATAGCGTCCTTGAATGCCATGGAACCGGCAATCTTGAATGCCATCTCGTTAGAGTCAACCTCATGGTAGGAACCGTCGTATACAGTAGCCTTCACGCCCAGTACCGGGAATCCAGCCAGGATACCGGACTTGGAAGCCTCCTCGATACCAGCGCCTACAGCCGGGATATACTCCTTCGGGATCGCGCCGCCTACAACCGCAGACTCAAACTTGAAGGTCTCTTCAGCGTTTGCATCCATCGGCTCGAAGCGAACCTTACAGTGACCATACTGACCACGTCCGCCGGACTGCTTCGCATACTTGCTGTCTACGTCCACGGCCTTGGTAAAGGTTTCTTTGTATGCAACCTGCGGAGCGCCAACATTTGCTTCTACGTTGAACTCTCTCAGCAGACGGTCTACGATGATCTCCAGATGCAGCTCACCCATACCGGAGATGATGGTCTGACCAGTCTCGGTGTTGGTAGATGCACGGAAGGTCGGATCTTCCTCTGCCAGCTTCGCAAGCGCCTCGCCCATCTTGCCCTGACCTGCTTTGGTCTTCGGCTCGATCGCGATGTCGATAACCGGCTCCGGGAACTCCATGGATTCCAGGATAACCGGATGCTGGTCGTCACAGATGGTATCGCCGGTACCAGTAACCTTGAAGCCTACTGCAGCAGCGATATCGCCGGAGTAAACCTTCTCAAGCTCCTGTCTCTTGTTGGCATGCATCTGAAGGATACGTCCAACACGCTCTTTCTTACCCTTGGTAGCATTCAGCACGTAAGAACCGGAATTGATAGTACCGGAATATACGCGGAAGAATGCCAGCTTACCAACAAACGGGTCGGTCATGATCTTAAATGCAAGAGCAGAGAACGGCTCGTCGTCGGAGGAATGTCTCTCAACTTCGTTGCCATCCATGTCAACACCCTTGATAGACGGGATGTCAAGCGGAGACGGCATAAACTCGATAACTGCATCCAGAAGCTTCTGTACGCCCTTGTTCCTGTAAGCGGTACCGCAGCAAACCGGGATCGCTGTACATTCACAGGTAGCTTTTCTCAGAGCCTTCTTCAGATCCTCAACAGCAGGCTCCTCGCCCTCCAGGTAGGTCATCATCAGCTCGTCGTCCAGCTCACAGATCTTCTCGATCAGCTCAGTGCGGTACAGTTCTGCGTCATCCTTCATATCCTCCGGAATCTCACAGATGGTGATGTCATCGCCCTTATCATCATTATAGATATAAGCCTGCATCTCAAACAGATCAATAATGCCCTTAAATTCATCCTCTTTACCGATCGGGCCTGCAGACAGATGGCATTCTTGCCCAGTCTGGTCTTGATCTGCTCTACGGTTCCATAGAAGTCTGCACCCAGGATATCCATCTTGTTGATGAATGCCATACGCGGTACATTGTAGGTGTCAGCCTGACGCCATACATTCTCGGACTGCGGCTCAACACCGCCCTTGGCACAAAATACACCAACGGCACCATCAAGAACACGCAGAGAACGCTCTACCTCTACGGTGAAGTCAACGTGTCCAGGGGTATCAATGATATTGATACGATGCTCCAAAGCACCTGCTTTCGGTTTGCAGTTTTCCTGCAATGTCCAGTGACAGGTTGTAGCTGCAGAAGTGATCGTAATACCTCTCTCCTGCTCCTGAGCCATCCAGTCCATGGTAGCGGTACCTTCGTGAGTATCACCGATTTTGTAGTTTACACCAGTGTAATACAGGATACGCTCAGTCGTTGTGGTCTTACCAGCATCGATATGAGCCATGATACCAATATTCCTGGTTCTCTCTAACGGATATTCTCTTCCAGCCAAAGCTTTTTCCTCCTATTAGAATCTGAAATGGGAGAAGGCCTTGTTAGCCTCTGCCATCTTGTGCATGTCTTCTTTACGCTTTACAGATGCGCCGGTATTGTTAGCTGCATCCATAATCTCGTTTGCAAGTCTTTCTTCCTGGGTCTTCTCGCCTCTCTTACGGGAGAACATTGTGATCCAGCGAAGCGCCAGGGTCTGTCTTCTCTCCGGCCTAACCTCGATCGGCACCTGATAGGTAGCGCCGCCGATACGTTTTGCCTTAACTTCCAGAACAGGCATGATGTTGTTCATGGCTTCCTCGAAGACTTCCACTGCCGGCTTGCCGGTCTTTGCTTCCACACGGCCAAATGCGCCGTATACAATCTTCTGTGCAACACCCTTCTTACCATCAAGCATGATGTTGTTGATCAGCTTGGTTACAACCTTATTGTTGTATAAAGGATCTGCCAATACGTCTCTTTTCTGAATATGTCCTTTACGTGGCACGTTACTTCCCTCCTTAATCATGAATAATTGATTAGCTCACAGGTACTCACATGTTTCCATAAAATGTGTCCGCGCTCGGTAATCTTCTATTTCCTGCAACCACAGGTCAATATCAACTTCCGGCACACAACGGGAACAGACTTCCCGCAATCACTGTTTTATTTACGTTAGTGGTACAATTTTGTTGCTTGTCTTACCGAAAATGCTTATTTCTTAGCGTCTTTCGGTCTCTTTGCGCCGTATTTGGAACGGGCCTGTCTTCTGTTAGCTACACCAGCGGTATCTAATGTACCTCTGATGATGTGATATCTGGTACCTGGTAAGTCTTTTACCCTGCCGCCACGGATCAGAACCACGCTATGCTCCTGAAGGTTGTGACCCTCTCCCGGAATGTAGCTGGTTACCTCGATACCGTTGGAAAGACGTACTCTTGCGATCTTACGAAGTGCAGAGTTCGGCTTTTTCGGGGTAGCAGTCTTAACTGCGGTGCAGACGCCTCTCTTCTGAGGAGAAGAAGTATCGGTAGCACGTTTCTGTAAAGAGTTGTAACCCTTCTGCAGAGCCGGTGCAGTGGACTTCTTAACTGCGGTCTGTCTTCCCTTTCTCACTAACTGGTTAAATGTTGGCATTCCTTTCACCTCCTGTGATATTGTCTGTTGGTTGCTGTATTGCGTTCAGCTTTTGCGCACAAAAAAATATGACGTGATTTTTGCACGCCATATCATTATATCTGCATTACCATTTCATGTCAAGGGATTTTTTATTTTGTTTTTTTAGCTGGGGAGCGTAGGGGTGTTTCAGGGGAGGGAGGGGCGGGGGAGATGCGTTCAGGGGCGTAGGAGCCCATCGGTACTTAGGCGCCGTATTTCAGGCGCCTTACGTACCGCTATGCGCTCCTCCGAGCGAGAGCGCCCTCCGAAGCAGTCCTGCGGACATCACCTTCTCCGGTGCAGTACCCTACCTGCCGAACCGCAGCCCCAGGTTCCCGGCCGCCACAATCCCCCCCGTGCCGAACCGAAGCCCCACCAAAAATGTATAAATACGGACATCCGGGAATAGACTGATACAAACCTGATTTTGAAGAAAAGGAATTTCTTATGAGCCCATCGAAACCGAAAGCGCTCCTGCGTTCCCTTCTCATCTCTTACCTGTTGTCCGGCATCCTGCTGCTGGTCATGTCCTTCGCACTCTATAAGCTGAAACTGAAGGAGGCCCAGATCAATACGGCGGTCTATGCAGTCTATGTCATCGCCTGTCTGGTGGGTGGTATCTTAAGCGGCAAGGCGCTGCAGAACCGGCGTTTTTTCTGGGGACTGCTCACCGGACTGCTGTATTTCCTGGTGCTGTTTGCCGTTTCGTGGCTGATGAAACAGGATACAGCACTCGATACCTCGCGTATCTTCACAGTCCTGGCATGCTGCGCAGCCGGCGGCACGGTAGGAGGTATGGTCAGCTAAGGGGCGGTTCTTCCGCCTCTTTTTCTTCCTCTTCACTGCGGATCTGAAGGCGGATCTTGTCAATACGGTTCTTCTCCACACGTTCCACGATCAGATGAAGGTTCTCATAATCCACACTCTCACCGGCATCCGGCAGATGATCCAGAAGCCCGATCACCAGACCGCCGATAGAATCGTAATCCTCAGACTCCAGATCCAGCCCCAACTGCTCATTCAAATCATCCAGCTTGGCGGAACCACTCACCAGATATTCATCCGGTGTGATCTCAGTCACCTCGTCTTCCTCATCCTCATCGTACTCATCACGGATCTCCCCGACGATCTCCTCCAGCATGTCCTCCAGGGTGATCAGCCCTGCGGTTGCTCCATACTCGTCCAGAACGATCACAATGTTGTTGAAGGTCTTTCTCATCTCCACCATCAGCTCTGCCGTCTTCTTATATTCATAAGTATAGAGCGGCTGGCGCAGCAGGCTGCGGATGGAAAACTCCTGGGTCTTATCATATAAAAGGAGATCCTTCATATTAACTATGCCGATCACATTGTCCGTGGTATCCTCATATACAGGAATCCGGGTGAACTTCTCCTCACGGAAGACATCCATCAGTTCCTTATAAGAAGCATTCACATCCACCAGGACCATATCGATACGCGGTACCATCACATCTTTTGCCACGGAATCCCCGAAGTCGAACACGTTGTTGATCATCTTCTTTTCTTCCGTCTCGATCACGCCCTCCTCATGGCTCACCTGGACAATGGTTCTTAGCTCATCCTCGGTGATGGCGTCCCGCTTCTTGTTGGGATCGACCCGCATCAGGAAAAGCACGCCCATAGAGAGCTGGTTCACAAAGAAAATGACCGGGGTCATCAGGACCATCAGCGTATACACGATCCGGGCATAACCCAGCGCGATCTTCTCCGCATAAAGGGTGGATAAGGTCTTCGGCGTGATCTCGCCAAAGACCAGGATGAGCAGGGTCAGGATTCCGGTTGCCGCCCCCACGGCCCTGCTGCCGAAAAGCTGCATGGTCAGCGTAGTCATAAGGGAGGATGCCGAAAGGTTCACAATGTTGTTGCCTACTAAAATAGTGCTGAGCATCTTACCCGGATTCTCGATCACCTTTGTCAGGGTGATGGCGCGCTTGTCCCCCGCCTCTGCCAGCGTCCGGATACGCATTTTATTTACCGTTGTAAGCGCCGTCTCTGCCGATGAAAAAAAAGCGGACAGACAGAGTAACACAACTACCGTGAAAATCTGTATGCCCGTACTGTCTCCTGGATCTAACATAAATTAAAATTAATCTCCTTTTCTTTTTATGATTTATATAAATTGCATTCGATTGTACAATGTTTTCCTTATTCTGTCAACTACTACTTGCCTGTGTTTTTGCCGGTTCCGGCCGTTGTCTGCCCGGATTCCTGCCATTTTCCGGAAGCTGTCCCACGCAGCTCCTCCAGGATCTCCAGACCGAGCAGTATCCCGGAGCCCAGGAAAACGAACATATCTCCCAGATTGAAGACAACCTTTTTCAAGAAACCGAACCGGACACTAAAATAATCCACTACATAGCGGCGCACATAGCGGTCATAGAGGTTGCTCAAAGCGCCCCCCAGCAGGATTGCCAGTCCCAGCTTCTGCACCACGTTGCCCTTTTTGGGAATCAGATAGCAGAGTACTCCGCCCAGTGCAGAAATGACGACCAGCGGGAACGTCCGCACCAATTCCCCGTATTTCTCCAGAAACCCAAAAGGAAAACCGGCATTGTGGTTCCGGTACAGCCAGATCCTTTCTTTTGTATGCTCGAGCGGGCGCGGGAAACGCTCTGGTTCCTGCCGCTCGATCAACCACTTCAGTGCCAGATCTCCTGCCGCCAATATTACGATCAACACCACATATGCCATAATCCAGTCTCCTTTCGGATATTCCGGTCCCCGTTTCCGGCCCCGGCTGTTCTGATTCTATTTTACTATCTGCAGAAACATTCGTCAAACTAATCCCGTTTTACTTTCTTATATCATATAATAGCACAAAGACACCGGGGTTAATCTTATGCCTGCATGTGAATTATATCCGGCATCGGAAGAATATGCCGATTTTATTTTTCAATATTCCACACGGTCTACAGAAAACATTGAAGAGATGACTCGGGCTACCTGCATCAATATCATAAGCCGGGATTTCGCCATCGTCCACGCAAGATTAGACTTGATCGAGCCAATCAGCATCGCCCGCGACACATACTCCACGATCCCCAAGCTCTATGGGCTCGAGGACACGACTGCCCTGGAAAGCAGCGGCATAACTCCGGTATTTGATCAGCCCTCCCTGCGTGCTACCGGGCGCGGTGTCATGATCGGCATCATTGATACCGGCATTGATTACACCAATCCGCTGTTCCGACTGCCCGACGGGACCAGCCGCATTCTGTCCATCTGGGACCAGAGCATCCAGGGTGCGCAAATGCCCCCTCCTGTTTCCGGCTTTCAGCCCTTTTATGGGACCACCTACAGTCAGGAACAGATCAACCAGGCCCTGGCTTCCGACGATCCATTTTCCATCGTCCCTTCCCGGGATACCGACGGACATGGGACTTTCATGGCAGGTGTCGCTGCCGGCAACCGCATCACCCGCCCAACCTCGTTTTCCGGTGCAGCGCCTGACGCCAGTCTTGCCGTTGTAAAACTCAAGCCCGCCAAACAGTATCTCCGCGATTTTTTCCTGATCCCGCAGGACGTGCCGGCATATCAGGAAAATGACATCATGGCAGGCTTGAGCTACCTCCTGGGCCTGGCTAACATATATCAGATACCGCTTGTAGTCTATCTGGGTATCGGTACCAGCCAGGGCGGACACGACGGTACTTCACCGCTGTCCATTCAGATCCAGACTCTGACCGTCCGGGGCTTCGCTGCAGTGACAAGCGCTGGCAATGAAGTGGGCTACCATCACCATTATCTCGGAAACACATCAGAAAACCAGGAATACGAAGATGTTGAACTGCGGGTTGGCGCTGACGATCCCGGTTTCTGCGCAGAATTATGGGCGCGGGCTCCGGAACTCTATACTGTGGGCTTTGTCTCGCCGTCCGGCGAAGTTGTGGAGCGGATCCCCATCATCCTCGGCAATGAGACACTGATCCCATTCCGCCTGGATTCCACCCGTATTGCCCTTGCCTATCAGAACTACGAAGCCGGATCCGGAAGCCAGCTGATCTTCATGCGTTTTGAGACTCCCGCCCCCGGTATCTGGCACATCCGGGTCTATCCTTCCTTCTCCATAGCAGGAACCTTCCATATCTGGCTCCCCATGCATGGCTTTGTGTCCGAGCAGACAATCTTCCTCCGCTCCAATCCGGACACCACGATCACAGACCCCGGCAACGGCGCCACACCGCTGACAGTCAGCACTTACAACCATACAAACAACAGTATCTTCATACACAGCAGCCGCGGCTACACCCGTTCCCTCCGTATCAAACCGGACCTGGCCGCCCCCGGCGTAGACGTCCAGGGTCCTGCGCTCTCTGACGGCCCGGAGCCCGCCTTCACCCGCCGCTCCGGGTCATCGATCGCCGCAGCGATCACTGCCGGAGCTGTAGCTGATATTTTTTCCTGGGGATTTACAGATAAAAATGACGAAAACATCACCGGTGTCTCAGTAAAATCCATGCTGATCCGGGGCGCCGGACGGAACCCTGCATTCCGGTATCCCAACCGCGAATGGGGCTACGGAACCCTCAATCTCTACCAGTCTTTCCTGGACTTCAGAGAATGATCCATCCCTTTTGTCATCCCCGCATCTGGATCAGCGGCCCGCCGCTCTTTTCCAGATAAGGGCGGGTGATGACAACAGAACCGATATTGGGATCCTTGGGAATCTCGTACATGATATCCAGCATATACTCCTCCAGGATCGCCCGCAGCGCCCTCGCTCCCGTCTCCCTCTTCAGGGCTTCCTGAGCGATCCATTCCAGGGCCTCATCCTCAAAGACCAGCTTCACTTCATCCATCTCCAAAAGCTTCATATACTGCTTCAAAATAGCATTTTTCGGTTCTCTTAAGATCTTCACCAGAAGATCCTTTGTCAGCTTTTCCAGGGTCACCACCACAGGCAGGCGTCCAAGGAACTCAGGGATCATGCCAAAGGTGCGCAGGTCCTCGTTCGTCACCCGGCTTAAGATGGCAGTATCATTCTCATACTTATCCTTCAGCTGTGCGCCAAAACCGATAGAAGACGCTTTCAAAAGCCGTTCTTTTATGATATTTTCAAGATCCGGAAATGCTCCTCCGCAGATAAACAGGATATTGTCTGTGTTCACTGTGGTCATTGGAGTCAGGGCATTTTTCTGGTTGGAGCCTACCGGCACCTCCACATTGCTGCCCTCTAAAAGCTTCAGCAGCTCCTGCTGCACCGATTCCCCGCTGACGTCTCTGGTATTGGTTTCTTTTTTCTTGGCGATCTTGTCAATCTCATCAATAAAGATGATGCCATGCTCTGCTTTCTCCACATCGTTCCCTGCTGCTGTGAGAAGCTTTGATACCACACTCTCAATATCGTCACCTATGTATCCTGCCTCGGTGAGCGAAGTGGCGTCTGCGATCGCAAGCGGCACATCCAGCAGCTTTGCCAGAGTCTTTACCAGGTAGGTCTTCCCGCTTCCCGTAGGACCGATCATCAGGATATTGGATTTCTCAATATGGATACCGTCATCCTCTGCCTCCTGCCGCCCGGCGCTCAGCCCCTCTGCATAGACGCGCTTGTAGTGATTATAAACCGCTACGGAAACCGCTTTTTTTGCACGCTCCTGGCCGATCACATACTCGTCCAGACGCCGTTTGATGACATGGGGCGCCGGGATATCCTTAAGCTCAAAATCAGGCGCAGTTTTCCCTTTTTTCTTTTTAACCTGCTGTTTCTTCGGGATCCGTATATCTACATTTTCATCCACACTGCCGGGATTGCTGAAATTCATATTCATATACGGCATATTCGTTATCTGTGAAAGATCCACTTTGGACAGATCGATCTTCGATAAATCCATCCCATTTCCCATTATGGAGTCAAATGCCTTCTGCATACAGTCATGGCACAGGCACATATTTCCCGGCATGACGATCATGCTCCCGGCTTTGCTCTCCGGTCTCCGGCAGATGTAACAGATTTTTTCATACTCCTGCTCCTGCTCGTTTGCATCACCGCCGTTTACGTCCGTCAGCCCTTCTTTCTCGTCCATTTATTCTCCTCACTTTTCCTGATTATTTTTAAGGTTTTATTGCACAAATACTCAGAGTACATCTCTGCACTCTGAGTATTTAGTCCGTCGGCCTTACGCCGGCTTTTGTCAATTTGTTTCAGCCGCCGGTTTCTTCCCGAGGGTGATCTGTACGGTACGTTCCATGTACTGTCCATTGTCCAGAGACTGGACTGTCAGGTTTACAGTATCGCCGCCCTCATAATAGGTCAGCATATCCTTTAAATCCGCCATAGTCCGCACAGTCTGCCCATCAAACTTGGTGATGATATCCTTTTCTCTTAGATCTGACTGGGACGCTGCACTGTCTTCCACGATCTTATATACATAGATACCGCGCGGCATTCCATACATGGAAGCTGCCATCTCGTCGATGTTCTGCCCCTGGATACCCAAGTATCCCTGCTTTTCCTCATCAACCGCCACGCGGGTCTTCTTGTTCATCAGCTCATTGATGATATCCTGTGCCTGGGAGATCGGGATCGCATATCCCATGCCTTCCACTGCGGTAGAAGAATACTTTGCGGCATTGATGCCGATCACCTCGCCATTCATATTGAGCAGCGCTCCTCCGCTGTTGCCCGGATTGATGGCTGCGTCGGTCTGAAGCAGGTTCCTGCTGGTGGAATCCTCCGCCTTCACATCACGGTTCAGTGCACTGACATATCCAACTGTCACAGACTGCCCATACCCCAGTGCATTTCCGATAGCGATAACGCCCTGGCCTACTTTCAGGGAATCAGAGTCGCCTAACGTTGCCACCTTGATCTGGCTCATGGTATCTGACGGAATGTCTGCCAGCGGGATCGCGATCACCGCCAGGTCACTGTCGGAATCCGTTCCTTTGATGGCTGCGCTGACCTGCTCATTGTCGATAAAGGTCACGGTCAGCTCCTTAGAATCCTGGACCACATGATTGTTGGTCACCACCAGGAGCTCATTGTCGTTCTGCCCCACAATGATACCGGAGCCGCTGCTTGGCACCTCCACCGTCTGGGTCGGGCCAAACCAGGTCTGCTGCTGCATCAGCATCGTATTGTTGATGGCGACAACAGACGGCATCGCTTTTTCTACGATCGCAGATACATCCGTCTGGATTGCCGGGGTAACAGCCGCTCCTGCCTGGACGCTGGAAGGTCCTGCGGTCTCTGCCTGCCCGACAGTCACGCTGGCTTCTGCCTGCGTCTCCTGCGGTGCATACTGGCCTTTCAGATATTCACCGACCGTATTCACGCCAAACATGGTGGCGCCTGATACGGTACCGAACAGCAGCGCCGCCGCAGTCACGCCGGCTACCTTTGCCGCTACAGAATGTTTCTTAGGTTCCCGGCGCTCCCGCTCCTGCGGAATGTGGGACATGTTCATGCGGCTGTTCTGTTCCCAGCCGCCGCCCGGGATCTGTTCCCGATCCGCATGATGGTAATCGGAGTAATGGTACTCGTCGCGGCTCCGCTCCATGTTGTCGTGTCCCATATATTCAGCCTGTCCCGGAGCCTGCCCGGATTCCTGCAAATCATTTCTGCTGTTGATATCATTTCTGTCATCATCGTACATAATTATAATCCCCTTTCCTGTATTTCATTGTTGCTATACGTAGAATATAACAATGAAATGTGACTAAATTGTGATGGAATTATAATATAACTGTGAATTGCACAGCTTCAAAAATCACTGTCCCGGTCACTGCCCCGGCGCTGCCACTGTGCCGGTCGCCCCTGGCGTCGGATTCACTGCGCTCTGTCCGCCTGGCCCCTGCTGTCCCACGGTCTCCGCACCGTTCCCGCCCGGGAACTGCGGAACATCCGCTGCCGTAGTCCCGCTTCCTGGACCAGTCGCCGCCGTCGGTGCTGTGGAAGTACCCGGCGCTCCCGTGATACCGCCGCCCGGACGGTTGTCGGAACCGGAGGTTGGCTCTGTAGTCCCACCCGGTCTCAAACCGGAGCCGGAGGTTGGCTCTGTAGCCCCGCCCGGCCTCTGACCGGAGCCGGAGGTCGGTTCTGTGGTTCCACCCGGCCTCTGGCCAGAACCGGTAGTTGGCTCTGTGACCGTCCCTGGACGATCAGATGTGGTGGGATAATCTGCGGTTCCATTGTGTCCTGCAGACTCTCCCGGTCTCGTGGAAGGAAGGCCGTCTGCTCCGGTCGGACGTGTCGCACTGCTCTCCGTCGGGTCTCCTGGACGTCCGGTATGACTCTCCGTCTCGATCGGATTCCCATACTCATCTGTTTGCACGACAGTCGTAGGACGGGTGGGAACCGTACTCTTCGTCGTATCCTCCAAACGGAAACCGTCCTCGTCGGTCTCTATCTCAATATAATCGCCGTCCTCATCCGTTTCCAGCTTCACTTTCCGTTTTACCTTCTTGCCATCTGCATCAGTCTCATAGATATACTGATAGCCTTCGTCATCGTTGGATTTCTTTGTGGCCTCGGTCTCTGCCGCCTTGGTCTTCGGAGGCTGGATCACGCCGCCGCTGGTGCCGACTTTGTCTATTACCTGCCCTTCTTTATATACCCCTGTATCCGAGGATATTTTTGCACTCAGACTCTTTACGGTCTCGGACGGCACATACTCCGAATCTCCAAACAGGAATTCATGAAGCCGGATCACATTGCTCTCCAGCGTCGCCGGTACCACGACAGCACCCTTTTTGCCCATATTGGCATCCCCGCGCTGGTTGGGGAAGCCGGTGGTCTCTCCCAGATAAAACTTGTTGATATTCCTTGCATTGTTGACCAGGTCGTCCACCCAAAGGCTCGTATAAACATTGGGGAATACCGTACCGATCAGCGTATACAGCGTCTGGAAATCTGCTTTCTGCGCCTTCTCAAAGGCCAGGGCAATGATCTTCCTCTGGCGTTCCGTACGCGCATAGTCCGTATCCATCAGACGCAAACGCCCGTAAGCCACCGCCTGGACGCCATCCAAATGGTTCATCCCCGCATGGGTAAGCTGATGGGAGCCGATACCGGTCGCCTTTACAGTTTCCGTGATAAAGGAGTTGATATAGTAAAACTCAGCCTTGCTCAGCTCTACATCCACACCACCCAGGATATCGATAGCCTGGGCCACTCCCTTCCAGTTAAAGGTCACAAAATCATTGATCTTTAAATCCAGATTCCGGTTCAGGGCCTCTACTGCCTGCTCTGCGCCGCCCAGGAAATAAGCCTGGTTGATCTTATTTAAAGGACCGTTTTCCGAAAGGCTTAAGTAAGAGTCACGGTAAACGGAAACCAGCTTGATCTCACCGGTATCCAGATTGATATTGCAGATCATGTTGACGTCCGCATTGGTACTTTTGCGTATGGCGTTGTCACGGGCATCCACACCAAAGATCGCGATGGTCCAGTATCCCTTCATGGTCTCCACCGCAGATTCTGCAATATCATTACTTTTCAGTTCTTCTATCTTGATATCCTCCGGCCGCTGGAGCTTTGCCATGGTCCTGGCCACAAACCCGTAACCGAAGATAAACACCAGCGCAAAGCATTCTGCTATGATCATAGCGATCATGCGGCGGCGTTTCTTCTTTCTGGCGATCTGCGCCTCCATACGCGGAGGAAGGCCTCCTCCTGACGCTGCTGTCTGCCTGGATGCATTTCTCCGGTCGCCCGCCTGACGCGGACCTCCCTGACGGCTGCCAGCCTGGCCTGATGCGCTTTGACGGCTCCGATTCTGACCTGATACGCCTGGACGCCCTCCTGCCATACCGGATGCGTCCCGGTAGCTTTCCTGCCTGCCGGCGCTCTGCGGCCTCACCGGACGGACAGACGGGTCCCCTAAGATATCCAGTTCATCGCCCGGATTCCCATAAGGTTGCCGGCGTCTGTTTCCCCCGTCTTCCCTTTCACTGCGGCCCGCAGCGCTGGTTCTGTCCTGTCCCGGAGCCGGTCTGCCGCCTCCTGTCTGATACGCTCCGCTTTCCGTTTCCCTCAGTCTGGGATTCCGGCGGCTCCTGCGCTCTGTCCCGCGCTCAAAATCATCATCGTAATCGTGGCTCATTCCGTTACCTCATTTCATCTCATGCCCATGTCACAGTCTTTGGATCAATACGCATTTTTATTTATAAAACCTTTGAAAAATGTCAAAAACAAAATCTTAAAATCAAATCCCAAAGTCCAGTTTTCGATATAATACAGGTCATGCTCAATCCGCTTTGTAATTGAAGTATCTCCGCGGTAGCCATTGACCTGCGCCCATCCGGTCATGCCCGGACGCACCTGATGCTTGATCATATATCTGGGGATCTCTTCTTTAAAACGCTCCACAAAAAACGGACGCTCCGGCCTGGGCCCCACCAGGCTCATATCGCCCACCAGCACATTAAAGAGCTGGGGCATTTCATCAATACTTGTCCTGCGGATGAATTTCCCGATCGGAGTCACCCGCGGATCATTCGGAGTGGTCCACTGACCTTTTTCCTTATGCGGCTCCTGGACTTCCATGGAGCGGAATTTGTACATCTTAAACGGCCGGTTGTGAAGCCCGACCCGCTCCTGTTTATAGATAAGCGGCCCCGGTGACGTCAGCTTGATAATGACAGCTGTCAGGACCATGAACGGCGAAAACAGCACCAACGCCACAACTGCCCCAAAAATATCCACAACACGCTTGATCGTGGCGTTCAGCATATCATTGAGGGGAACGCGGCGGATATTGATGACCGGAAGACCCAAAAGATCCTCTGTATAGGGTTTCGTCGGTATGATATTATTGTAATCCGGTATGAATTTGGTATGCACGCCGGATTTTTCGCATTCTGCTACCAGCTGCTCCAAGCAGCCGTATTCTTTGATGCTGAGGGTTATAGCTATCTCATCCAGCACATTCAGGCTCAAGATCGTCTTTAAATTGGTGATCGGTCCGATGATGCGGACTCCCCGGTAATCCTCACCGCGCTGCATATGGTCGTCCAGAATCCCCCGGATCTGATAGCCCCACTCTGGATTTGCCAGGACCCGGTCGATGTAATGCTCTGCCGCCCGGCTGTATCCGATCAGAAGCACATGCTTCTGGTTGTAGCCTTTGGCGCGCATGGAACGCAGCATCATGCGGATCAGGTTCCGCTCCAGGGTCTCCGCCGTAATATTAGTCAGGAAGAAGCCCACTACCAGTTTTGCAGAGAAATGCTCCAGATACGGATTCTTCCTCCCCAGATAAAGCACAGTGCCAAGCAGGAACAGGCCAATGATGTTCGCCTTGCAGATATTGGCGAACTCCAGCCTCCGGCCCTGCACCCGCTTGGGGGTAAACAGATGGAATATGGCATATAAGAGCAGGTATACCGGCACGATGATAAACAACGCCCGCATGTAAAACCAGGTAGGGAGCACGCCCACAGTGCCGAACCAGCCGCTTTTTAACGTTACAAACCAGCTAAAGACATACGCCGCCGCGATCACCAGCGCATCAAGCAGCACATGCAGGCGGTTAAATCTCGTTTGGTTATCTTTTATCATATTGTTTCACCTTGTTTTCCAGCATCTGCGGGCGCAAACCCGCGTGATCAGAATGCATAATAACTCGATGGTAACGATTATACATGAATTTTTCTGTTTACACCATTAAATTTCTCTTAAATATGCGTCCCATTTCTTTCTTATTTCCTACATCCGGCTGCCGCTTTGCGCACCTGCCGCCGTGAAAATTCGTAGATATAGAGGGCCGCGCCGTAGATCAGCTCCCACTCGATCGCCAGGTAATTGCCAAGGCACTCTTTTTTGTAAGGTACCTTTTTCGATTTGTGTGCCGTCAGGATCCCTTCCCTGACGCCCTCTAAGTAGTCCTTTTCAAACCCCAGCTTTTTAAAGAAAAAATATTTCCCAAGGATTCCCATGCAGATGGGCAGGCTGTTAACCAAAAGCTGGAAAAACGGCATGTTCTTGTAGTTTAAGTAGACGTTGTTCCGGGCCGCCAGCTTCACCTTGAACGGATTGTACTTGGAGCCGCTGGTGCCGCTGCCCACATGGTATACCACCGCCTGCGGACAGTATCGGTTATAGTATCCCGCAATCTTGGCCCGGTATCCCACATCGATGTCTTCCAGATAGGCAAAATGCATTTCATCAAAATATCCGATCTCCTCAAAGATCTCTCTCCGGTAAATGGCCGCTCCCGCGCAGGAGGAAAAAATATGGCAGGGACGGTCATACCGCTCCACCTCCTGTCCCACGCCCCGCTGATAAGCCCAGCCCATAATGCTGTACATATCCCCCGCGTCGTCCATCAGATCCCTGTGGTGGAGCTGGATCATCTTCGGGCTGACCGAGAAAATCCGCGTGGAAGCCTCGATCGCCCTTACAAGCTGTTCCACATATTCCGGCTCCGGCTCCGTATCATTGTTGAGAAGGATCACATATGGAGTGCTGCTGGCCCGGATCCCCACATTCACCGCACCGGAAAATCCGGTGTTCTCCGGCAAAAATATGGACGGGATATCATGCTCCTTCAGCCATTCCACGCTTCCGTCAGTAGAACCGTTGTCCACCACCAGAAGTTCAAAATCAGGGCAGGTCTGTTTTTCAAGGGCTTTCATGCAGGGCTCCATAAACTGGAGCCCATTATAATTTGGAATAATAATTGTCGCCTTTTTCATCATACCTCCAGCTTGTACGGCTCCCCGATCTTTTCTTTCAAAAGGTCCCGCAGCGCAAAATTGGACTTGCGCAGAGTCAGATTCGGGTTATAATAGGGATCTCCATCCTGCAGGATATCCGGCCATCTGCGGGCAAAAATGGCGATCTCCCGGTTGAACCGAGCCACCTTTTCCGGAGTGTCCTCAAGCCCTCGGGACTTGGATTCGTAGTGGTACATGGTCGCGTAGGGCGCATAGACCACCAGCTTCCCGGCAGCGCGCACCTTCATGCAGTAATCAATGTCATTGAAGGCCACCGCCAGCTCCTCCGTAAAACCGCCCACTGTGCGGAACACTTCCGCCTTTGTCATCATGCAGGCCGCCGTGACGGCGCTGTAATCCTGGGCACACATGGCCCGGTGAAAATAGCTGTTCTCCGCCTCGTGAAGCCCGATGAAAGTGTGCCCGGCGATCCCGCCGAAGCCCACGACCACGCCTGCATGCTGGATCGTGTCGTCCTGATACAGAAGCCTTGCGCCTACAATGCCGACGTCTGCCCGCTGGCAGAACCCCAGCATTTCCTCAAATATGCCCGGCGCAATGATCTCCGTATCGTTGTTGAGGAACAGCAGATACTCGCCTTTTGCAAAGGTCGCCCCGAAATTGTTGATAGCGGAATAATTGAACTCCCGCTCCCATTTGACCACATGCACCTGGGGAAATTCCTGCTGGATCTTTTCATAATAGGAAAAGGTCTCCTTCTCGGTGCTGTTGTTTTCCACCACCACAAACTCCAGGTTTTTATACGTAGCCCGCTCCAGAATGGAGCGGATGCAAAGATCCAGGTCCCCGGTATGGTCTTTATTGGGGATCACCACAGAGATGAGCGGTTCCCCCTGGATTTTAAAGGTCGTGTGGTAGATACCGTAATCCACGCCCTTCTCCACCTTCTCCGCCTGGATCCCGCACCGCTCATAATGAGCCATGACCGCCCTTGCCCCGGCCTCAAACGCATAAAGCTTGCTCTCCGGGTTGCTGGCCGTGGATTCCTGATGGCAGCGCCAATGGTACAGCACCTTGGGAATATGATGGATCTCCGCAGCCGCTTCCGTACACCGGAAGATGAAATCATAGTCCTGCGCCCCGTCAAATTCCTGGCGGAAGCCGCCCACCTTTTTCAAAAGGTCACGTTTGACCACGAACAGATGGCAGATATAATTGACGCTGGTCAGCAGATCCCCATTGAAATCCGGCTTAAAATGCGGGTCAAACAGCGCCCCGCCGTCCATATCCAGCTTGTCCTCATCGGAATAGATCACATCACAGGCCGGATGATCGTTGATCGCCGCCGCCACCTCAAAGAGCGCATGCTCCGGCAGGGTATCGTCATGGTCCGCCAGCACGATAAAATCACCCTTTGCCATCCTAAGGGCAGCATTGGTATTGCCTGCGATCCCCAGATTCTCGCCCAGATTCTCATAGCGGAACCGGGCATCCTTCTGGGCATACTGCTTCATGACCTTCTCTACGATCTTCCCTTCCCCCGCCGGGCTTCCGTTCGCCACGCACACCTCAAAATGCTTATAGGTCTGGGCCTGGATGGAGTCCAGCATTTCCCGCAGGTATTTCTCCGGGGTCTTGTACGCCGGGATCACGATGGAGAGCAGAGGTTCATAAGAAAACACCATCTCCCGCTGCCTGGCAAGCTCCTCCTCGGTGGGTTTGGTGAGATCATACCACTCGCCATAATCATAATCATTGTCCAGCCCCTGCAGCTTATGCCTGGATTTTAAAATAAGGGCCTTCAGGCCGTGTTTTTTTCCAAACTCCGCCGCCACGCGGACCGTTTCCATATTCATTAAGTCTCTGATCTTCTCAAGACGCTTGTGGGCGACGCTGGCCCGTTTGCCGATCAGCTCTTCATTGTATTTCACGCGGGCGGTCTTCCCGTCACAGGTGATGCACAGCCAGTAATCCTCGCCCCGGGTGTAGGGGAATCGGATATCAAACCCGTAATCCCGGTCATATACCTTCTTATAGTAGATCTGGCTCACATCGTCCCTGCGGGTGGACACCAGCTTAAACTCCACCGGTTTCTTCTTCGCATCCAGCACCGCAAATTCCGCCCTGGACTCCGGAGTCTTTCCGATCACCCATCCATTCAGCTCTATGGAATTTTCCCGTATTCTTACCACATCGATCTTATATTTCATCTGATCTTATCCTTCTTCTCCGGTTTTTTCAAAATTCAGCCGTTCTTCTTCTACCACAAGAGGGCGTTTCATGACCCGCTGGTTGATGGACAGCACATACTCTCCCACGACGCCGATAAAAAATATCTGAACGGAGCCGAGGAACAGCATACCGATCAGCATGGGCGCCATGCCTGCAGGGAAACGGTCCCACCAGATCAGCTTCATGACCAGGTAGGCTATAGCCACGATCATGCTGAAAAATGCGCTGATCCCGCCGATCAAAGTCGCCAGACGCAGGCCTACCTTTGTGTAGGAGGTGATGCTGAGCATAGCGGCGTCATAAAGCCGGTAAAAGTTGTTGTGGGTCTTGCCAGCGCGGCGTTTGGGCTGCTCATAGGGGATCTCCTTGCGTTTGTAGCCCAGCTCCGCCACGATCCCGCGTAAAAACGGGGTGGGATCGTCCAGTTTTCGCAGGACCTCGATAAAGTCGCGGTCGTATAGCCCGGAGCCGGTGAAATGCTCGATCTGCTCCACGTCGGACCATTTCTTGATGGTCTTGTAATAAAAGCTTCGCAGGGCGTACATGATCCGGCTCTCTTTGCTGCTGGTCTTGATCCCAATGACGATCTTGTAGCCCTCCTCCCATGCTTTCACATACTGGGGGATCAGCTCCACCGGGTCCTGGAAGTCCGCTACCATCTCGATCACGCAGTCGCCGTCCACCTGCAGCATTCCGTAATACGGAGAGTTGAACTGTCCGAAGTTCCTGGCGTTGAATATGGCCTTGATCCTGGGGTTAGAGGCACAGAGCCTGCGCAGGATCGGACGGGTATTGTCCTGGGAATCATTGTCTATAAATACCAGCTCATAGTCGTACTGGGGAAGATCCCGCTCAAGGGTCTCCAAGACAGCCTGACTGATGGGCTCTACGTTTTCTTCTTCATTATAGCAGGGGATCAGTATACTGATTTTTTTCATCTCAGCCTCCAAAGGTGGGGTCGTTGCGATTCAGCGCGGGAAAGTGCGTTGGCGGGAGGGTGGGGAGCTGGCCAGAATCTTCCAGTGACCGCTCGCGCTTAGTGGAGCGCATAGCGGTACTAAGGCGCCTGAAATACGGCGCCTAAGTGCCGATGGGCTCCAATGTCACTTCCAGATTCTGCCAGCTCCCCGCCCTCCCGGGCGACTGCATTGGGCTGAATCGCAACGGGGTGGCGGTATTTTAGGGTGTCGCTGCCACCAGGGATGGGGTGTTGGGGTAACTTTTCGTTGATTTTGGTTTGTTTGTGGTTGATTTTTTATTTGTCGTTTAGTTTTGTGTTGTCATTCATTTTTAACATGCGGCGGATGCCCTCGCTGAAAGGGGTCTCTTCGCTCCAGGTGCCTTCTGTCAGGGTCCGCAGACGCTTGGTGGTGGGGCAGATGGAGAGGGGGCCTTCTTTGGCTTGGGCGAAGGTGCCGTATTCTAAGTGGCCGCGGCCTCCGCACAGGGTGTGGATCTCTTCGGTGAACTCGCGCAGGGGGCGGGTGTCGGTGCTGGCAATGTTGATAGTGTGGGTCTGGGCCGGGAAGCGGTCGCTGTGTCGGTATAGCTCGACTACTGCCCTGGCTGCGTCTGTTATATCCATGAAATTCCAGCGGTGACGGCAGGCGCTTAAGCTTACGGTTTTGTCCTGAGGCAGGTCTCTCACCAGGGTGGAGATGATGGACCAGGGATGGTCTCCGTTTCCGTATACACTGAAAAACCGGAGGTGATAGTAGGTCATGCCCCAGCTTTTACAGAGAGGCTCTGCCTGGCGGTAGAACTCCAGCTTGGCTTTGCCGTACTCGTTGACCGGATGGCATTCCATAGATTCTTCCATGGTGCCGTCTTCTGTGATACCGTATTCTACCCGGGAACCGGCGTCCATGAAAATGCTGCAGCCCAGTTGGCGCGCGGCGCGCACACAGTCGATGGAGCCTGTGATATTGAGGGCCTGGACTGAGGGGGAATCGATCTCCTCACGGTTTACACCGCCCCATGCAAAGTGCAGAAATGCGTCTGCACTGCCGATCTCATGGATGCAGGACAGCACGTCTGCCATGGAGCCGGAGACCAGATGCAGGTTCGGATGGAAAGGGAGACGGTCCTTCTGCCGGGACTCCCTTCGCACAATGGCATAGACCGATGCTCCCTGCGAGAGCAAAATCCCGGCGACATGACTTCCGATGAAGCCGGTGGCTCCGGTCATCACGATTCGCTTATCTTTTAATTCTATCATAGGTTTACCTCATTATCTGTTTGGCTTCGGGACTTTACACATCCTCCCGCTGCCTGTCTGCTACAGGCATTCCACATGGGCGGTGCGCAGGGTCATCACCTGAATCTGACTGCCAAAGCGATTTCGGATGATTCCGGCAATCTCATCTGTATATCCCGGTGCGACGATCAGGATTGCATCCACCGGTTTCTCAAAGAAGTACTCCGGCGGCACGATCGGCAGATGGGACGCAGGGGCGAACCGCCCCTGCTTAAAGGGGGCAGAATCTATGATATATTCTGCCGCGGTACCGAGCAGAGTTGTGGCAGCCAGCGTGAAGCCCTGATGGCTGGCCCCCCAGACGGCAAGGCTTTTGCCCTCCGCCGCCAGTCCGTCCACTATATCCCGCAGTTCGCGGCTGGTGGTCTCGTAGCCGTTCAACAGCGGCTCTACCGAGATCCGGTCTGGTGATGGCTGGCTGACGGACACCCGTCCGGCGGGTATCTTTTTCACGATCATGGAGATCGTGTCGCGGTTGATCATCTCCTCCTCCAGGACACAAAAGCCGTTCTGCTCAAGCAGTTCCCGGAGAGTACCGAAGGAGTAGTACGCGATATGGTCCCGGATCAGTTCGTAATAACTGCCCTTTTCCAGAATATACTCCAAAGCGGGCACCGTGACAAGCCCCATTCCGTCATCTGCAAGATTGTGATGGATGGCCTGGAGCATTACGTCGGGTCTCGGCTGATGTTCCAGGAAGTTGAAGGACAGAAATACGTCAAAGCGGCCTTTTTGTCCATCTGCAAACAGCTGGTCCGGCTGCTCGGGAAACTCCTGCCAGACCTCAAGTCCGTCTGCCTGCGCCAGCGCTGCCAGCTCAGGCTTATGTTCCATGCCGTAGACCTGCACCGGGAACTCGGTCAGGACTTTGATAAATTCACCTCTGCCGCAGCCCACCTCCAGGAACTTCTTTCCTTCCAGGTGATACGTCTCGATCAGATGACGGTACTGTCTGCGCCGCAATTCTGTCATTGTAGTGGAAAATCCGCCCGCACGGATGACGTCCCTGTAATATGGTACAGGCTCGCAGTCAAACTGGACCAGACCGCAGCGCTCACACTGGTATAAGTGGAGCGTCATCCCCTGGTCCGTCTTTACCTCTTCCTGATCCGGTATATCCTGTGCTGATGCCGGGGCGTCTTTCAGCTCAAACAGGCATCTTTGCGGCAGACTATGGCCGCAGGCTATGCAATGTTTCATGAATTCCCTCCGCAAATGTAGTCTGGGGCCGCCACCCGGTCTCCCGGCAGATTTTGCTGATGTCCGGCATTAAGTCCGCCGGTCCTTCCGCATTCTGCGGGCGCTCCCCGTAAAGATAGCTGCCGCGGCTTCCGCACAGCCTGTACATTTCCTCGATATAGTCCTTAAGTATCCGGGTATCCTTACCGGCAATATTATAGACACCAGCCTGCCCTTCTGTCAACAGGCAGACCAGTGCCGCTGCCATATCTTCTATATATAAAAAGTTCCACTTCTGGGTGCATTCCCCCAGTTTCATGATGCCTCCCTCCTGCCAGGTCCGCAGACAGGACTGCACCAGGGACCAGGGATGGTCTCCCGGGCCGTATACACTGAATATCCTCGTATGAATATACTCCATTTTCAGAATTTTGCAAAGGCTTTTTGCCTGATCATAGAAATCCAGCTTCGCCTTTCCGTACTCCGATACCGGATGGCAGGGGGTCTCCTCCCCGATCAGCTCATGGCAGACGCCATACTCCGCCTGGGAACCGGTAAATAAAAAACGCCGGCAGCCAAGTCCGGCAGCAGCCTGTACTGCCGCCAGGGCATACTGTACATTTTCCTGCTGCACATCCCGTTTCGTCCGGTTGTCACTGCCTGCCCCGTCCCAGCCAATGTGAACCCAGGCATCCATCCGTCCATCCAAAACAAATTCACTGATCCGTCCTATCTCCCGCAGGTCCAGAGCAATCTGCTCCACACGTCTGCGGGACTCCTCCGGTATCTGCTCCAAAAGGTTCGCCATATGGCGGGAGCCGGGGCGTACCACCGCATATACCTGATGGTCCGCCTCCAAAAGCCGCCTGACTGTCACCGCTCCGATAAAACTCGTTGCGCCTGTTACCACTACCCTCATAGTTAAGTCCTTTCGGTCATTTAATCCGCGGGATGATCATCATCGCATCCATCTCCTCGTCCGGAAGGAACGGGGAGAGATCTTCTAACGGCGGCGATACCAACGTGCCGTCCGAAAGCCGTTTGGCCGCAGACTTTGGCTCAAAATTCTGATCTGTGGTCACATAGACCTCACAGATGGCAGGCCCTTCCTGGGCCAGGGTCTTCTCGACTGCTTCCGCCAGTTCTCCATTGTGATGAGCCGCCACATAGGGATAGCCATACGCTGCCGCCAGCTTCTCCATATCCGGAAAACTTAAGTCACAGCTGTCCACACCAATCCCCACAAGCGGCTCGCCAAAGAAATTCTTCTGTGTCTGCCGGATGGAATGATAACCGCCATTGTTGATAAGAAAGATCTTGATCGGCATCCTGTGATGGATGATGGTCTGCAGCTCCTGAAGGTTCATCTGGATGCTGCCGTCACCGGTCAGCAGGATGATATCCTCTTTAGACATCCCATCCCCCGCATACTCCGGGTCATGGGCCGCCATACATACGCCGATCGCCGCCGGCAGGTCGTATCCCATGGAGGCAATCGCTGAATTGCTGATAAAGCGCTGCCCTTTCTTTATGATATAGGCATGTCCGCCCACCACGCAGGCAGAACCGTTGCCGACTACCGTGATCTGGTTTTCCTTCTGGCGGCTGCTCAGGGCTTCCACCAGGGCATAGACATTGGCTTCCCGGTCCTCGTCCTGAACCAGATGCTTCGGCTGGATGACCGGATACTTCTCCCGCCACAGCCGGCAGGTCTCATTCCAGGTCATCCCCGGAAGGCCCTCGCCTCCGTCAAATACCGGAGTTCCGTCCGCACCGCCTTCTTTCGTCTCCGGGCTGCCATCAGCCGCACTGCCATATTCCTCCCGCAGCACCGCTGCCATCGTCTCCAACAGATCCCTCGCATCTGCATGGACCGCCATATCCACATGGACGCTGGGCTTTTTCAGCTCCTCCTCGTCCACGTCATTGACGATCACATATGCCGCACGCGCCCATGTCTGATAATTATACCCCACCTGGCGGATGCTCAGACGGCTGCCCACAGAAAACACCAGGTCGCTGTTCTGGATGGCAAAATTGCCGGGGCGGTCTCCCATGCCGCCTGCCCGGCCCGCGTACAGCGGATGGTCATCATAGATACAGTCCTGGCTGTTCCATCCGGTCACCACAGGCATACCCAGACGTTCCACAACTTCCATAAATACCTTGTGCGCGCCGGCAATACGGATGCCGTTGCCGGCATTCCAGACAGGACGTTTCGCGCAGCGGATCTTCTCGATGATCTCCTTTGCCTGCGCCCTGGAAGCCTTCGGCGGGAGCACCTGCCGTTTCTCCCCACAGCCTGCATAATCCTCCCGGATCGCATGGGGAGGCTCTACCACCGTCACCGTACCATCTGTACAACCGCCGGAAAGCACTGCCGCCTTCAGGCTTTGTTCCGCCGCCCCGGCGATCACCGGCGCTCCGGATGTGTGATCCATGCCTACTGCATGCACCGCCCAGCCGGTACCGCCCGCCTCATAATCCGCCGCGTCAAAGCCCACCAGCTGTTCCGTATCCACAAACGCCCCCTGGACGTTCAGCGGGATATCCAGCCATGCAGGGCCCGGCCGCCCGGAGCATGCCAGATAAAGGGCTTTCTCCAGACAGAAACGGATGCGCAGCGGATCGATCACCATCTCACTGTATTTTGTCATGCAGTCAATTGCCTTTGTAATGTCGAACTCCTGGTCTCCCATGGCCCGGATGCCCACGCCGGACCAGCGCGCCGTCGTGTCATAGCGCACCTGCCCCGACAAGATCAGCATGGGGATGGAGTCCAGCCACCCGCCGACCACGCCGGTGATGGCATTGGTACCTCCAGGACCTGTAGTCACACAGAGCAGTCCTATCTTATTATGGATCCGCGCGTACGCTTCCGCCGCCATGGCACAGGCCTGCTCATGATGTTCATACAGGCAGCGAAGCCCCGGCTGGTGGCCCAGGGCGTCATTCAGATGCATGGCGCCTCCGCCGGTTACGGTAAATGCCTGGTTGATCCCTGCCTCCACGAGCTTTTGTGCAATATAGTTGGATACTTTTATTTTCATAGGTAACCCCTCCCCCTTATGCGCTTTCTTTATAGTATAACACACATCTTCCCGCCTTGCATCTTAAAATCCTCTGACGGTTTTATGATGACGGCTTTCACAGGGAATGGCACCTTGTTCCTTTCTTTCCAGCAACCTGCACTTTTCATAGCGGCAGGGATAGGCTATAATCGCAGAGTAATGCAACTATGGATTTTCGGCCACAGCGGATCGCAAAAAAGCGAATCTGCAATTTCAAAAAGGAGAGCATTAAATTTATGAAAAAACAATTCAAGTTCCTGGCTGTATTATCCACCGCGGCGGTGATGACCGCGGTAACCCCTGACCTTGCCACTGTAATTCCCGGTTTCGCACAGACTGCTTTTGCAGCAACTGTGGGCTGGACGGAGGAAGACGGCGAGCTGCGCTACAAAGACGGCGACGGCTACTTCCTGACCGATACCTGGAAGAAAAAAGACGGCGAGTGGTACTACTTAAACGAAGATGGATTCGTAAGCCGCTCCACCATGGTGGACGAGTACTATGTAGATGAAGACGGAAAACGTGTCATCAACCAGTGGCTCAGCGTATCCAACGAAGATGAATGGGACGACGACGCTCCCGAAGCCTACTGGTACTACTTTGGAAAGGACGGAAAATCCGTTGTATCCAAATGGCAGACCATCGAAGGCAAAAACTACTACTTTAACGAGGACGGCCATATGCAGACCGGACTGATCGAGCTGGATGGCTTCACCTATTATCTGGGCGAAGACAACGACGGCGTCATGAAGAAGGGCTGGGTACAGCTTGAACATGATTCCGACGAGCTGGACGAGGACATGGTATGGCATTATTTTGACAACAACGGCAGAATGGTGATGAACCAGGTTGACCGGAAGATAAACGGCAATTACTATACGTTCGAGAACGGTATCTTACAGACTGGCTGGTACAAGCTTCCGGCAGCCGCAGATACCGCAGAGGCTGAATCCGCTACCGCATCCGATGCAACTGCAGCAGCTCCGGCGATCGCTTCCTACCAGTACTATGAGGAGGACGGAAAACGTGCTGACGGCTGGTACCAGATCGAGGGCGCACCGGACATCAGCGAGGAAGGCGAGACCTTCACATTCTACTTTAAGAACGGAAGCCCATACCATGCAGCTACCGGCGTGCAGGTATTTACGGTAGATTCCAAACGTTATGGCTTCAACACCCGCGGCGAGATGCAGACCGGCCTGCAGGTGGTAACTACAGATGAAGGCGAGATCGCCAACTATTACTTTGGCAGCGACGGCGTCATGAAGACCGGCAAGCAGTCCATCTATGACGAGGATCTGGATGAGACCCAGACCTGGTTCTTCTACACCGACGGCGGAAACAAGGGCCGCGGCTTCCACGGCGTACGCGACAACAACGTGTACCGCTACGGCCTGCGCCTGGACGCTGACCGGGATTTACGTTATGCACCGGCCGACTTAGACGGAACCCTCTATCTGGTCAACACAACCGGAGCGATCCAGAAAGCATCTTCCTCCTCCAAGTCTTCCGCAAAGCCGGAACTGGGAAGCGGTTTTAAAGATGTCAAAGACGCAAATGATAAGATCTGGACCGTCAATGTAAACGGCGTTATCCAGCAGTAATCACAATTTCATCCGTTCAGAAAAAGGAGCCCTCCGCGGCTCCTTCTTTCGTTTTCTGAATAATTTTATTTTTTTGTCAAAAATCCTGTTATATTTTCACATTTTCTGCGTTATATATTAATAATAATTGTGGGAGGATTTTGCCATGAGAGAACTGTCAGTCTATTACTGCCCGCGCTGCGGGTACTATGGCTATTTTCAGCTGGTACGGAATGCAGTATGTCCGTCCTGTGCTGTAAAAATGAAACTGCTGGACATGCGGTATCAGGATTTTATGAAGCTTACCCTGGAAGAACGTGATCATCTTCTGATACATAATATCCTCTCCC
Organism: Clostridium sp. AN503; assembly: GCF_040719375.1. Taxonomy (NCBI): domain Bacteria; kingdom Bacillati; phylum Bacillota; class Clostridia; order Eubacteriales; family Clostridiaceae; genus Clostridium; species Clostridium sp. AN503. The sequence continues at coordinate 258,910 of NZ_JBFDTP010000001.1, forward strand.
GGGACTGTTCCATCACCAACCGCATCACAGCCGCCGAACGCGCCCACAACAACCGAAAGCTGATCGCTGCCATGAACGCCCAGATCCAGGAACTGGAATCTGAAAACCGGCAGTTGAACGATACTGTGGAATGGATGCATCAAACCATATGGGATCTGCTGGCCCGTAATAAAGAGCTTCAGCGCCAGATTGAGCAAACAGACCCGCCCGCCAACCCCCCTGACTCAGACTGATGCCTGTCATCAGTCTCTTTCTTCCGTCACGTAACGGGTCACCAAACGGTTCAAGGTCACCTTCATCTGAACCACAACATTCAGAAGCATGTCGTTTTCCGCCTTCAATTTTCGGTTCTCCTCCGTCAGTCGCTCCACTTCTTCCATAGATATACTCATCATGATTCTCCTCCTTAAATTTCAAGTGCACTATCAATATAAGACCTTTTTTGTAATTTGAAAAGAGGGAACAAATCGCAGAAATCGACAATTATTTCATAGTTTTCGGAAATTCTTTGTCGACCTACTACATCTGTCATTTTTTATTTGGCGCTCGTACTAGCTATAGTAATTCCCAAAAATCCTGTTATGTTTTATCCAATAATTTTTTATAAAAAAAATTTTATTTTATTCCTGTTTTCATGCCTGTTCATAACGAATTTCTTACGATTCCTGTATTTTCCTTACAATCCGCCCAAGGGTATTGCCAGCCATTTCCACGACTGCTATAATGAAGTCACCAACAAGATGAAAGAAAGGGTGAACTGTGATGAGACGAAAAGCAGGCTTAACCTTGGTTTTAACCATTACCTGTCTTCTGCTCAGTGCATTCCCTGCCATGGCAGGCGAATGGCGCAGGACGAGTGAGGATCAGTGGCAATACATTCAGGACGACGGAAGCAAGGCAACCGGATGGATTGAGATAGATGGTGACCGCTATTATCTGGATGAGAATGGGAACCGCAAGTCCAACTGCTGGCAGAAGGAAGACGGCGCCTGGTATTATCTGGGTGAGGACGGCGTCATGGCGACGAATACCTGGGTAGATAACTATTACGTAGATGAAAACGGATGCTACGAAAAGAAGCGTTGAATACGAAGTGCAACAGGGATTTCTGATCAGCCGCGCGGCTGATGAAAGGGGCAGGAGCTGTAAGGTTCCTGCTTTTTTACGATTTCCTGACATTTGTATGAGTGAAATGTCATAGAAACTTCATATTTTAGATAGTTGTACACTCTTCCAATTTATGCTATGCTTTCTATGTTGAAGTATTTTCCCCAAGAACAAACATCGAAAATTTATTTGGAGGTAAGATTATATGAGAAAGAAACTACTTGGCATTACCGTATTTGCGGCGGCGCTGACCCTGTCTACAGGAATCACCGCATTCGCCGGCACCTGGAAGGAGGATGCTCTCGGCAGATATTACGAGAACGATGACGGAAGCCGTCCTGTATACGCAGGCTGGTTCACCGATCCGGCAGACGGTGTTGTATACGGTATGGACCCGGATGGCTATGTGATGATCAATTCCGATATGGGCACCTACCGCACCGACGACCAGGGGCGCCGCATTGAACCGACCGAGGAGGATCTTCAGAGGGCTGCCGAGAGAAAAGCTGAACTTGCAACCCGTCCAAGTCCCGCTAAAAAGCATGCCGCTGCAGAAGTGGCCGCTGCCGCTGCAAAGTCTTCTTCCACCGCTTCCAGTACTACCCGCTCTTCCTACCAGGCTGAGATGAGAGTATTCATGGAGAAGCTGTTCAATGAAGCAAAGACCAAGCGCACAGATACTACGGTACAGGTAGACGGCAGCGAGGACAACACCGAGGTTACCTACGGCTTTAAGAACCCGGACGGCTACCGCTTCATCAGCTCTACCATCTGGAAGAGCGCCAAGGCTACCGCTGTCAACTATAAAGACTACGCGTTTGAGATGTCCTATCATTTTGATTCAGCAGCCAAGGACATGAGCGTTTTTGACAACGTATACAATCAGCTGGCAATCTCTGCCCTGGGCGAGGCCGAAGGCCCGGCTGTTCTGGATTATGTCCAGACCGAGCGCAACAACGGCAGCTCCAGCTTCGACCGTACCGGCAGCACCGATACCGGCAACTCCTACAAGCTGACCTACAGAAACGGCCTGGTTACCATTACCGTTACCTGCAGCGAGATCGTTCCCGAGAGCGAGGCCCCTGCCGATACCGAAGCAACCGAGACTCCGGAAGCTGACACTGCAGATACCACCGTCTCCACTACCTCCGTCATCGTAGCCGGCCAGGCTGCCCAGACTCAGGATGACGCCACCCAGGATACTGCTGGTACTGATGACCAGGGGACCACGGGTGAGGAGACAGCTGGTGAAGACACTGCTGTTTAATATCACTCTTGCATAGTGTGATCATATCTTCTATGAACGTGCGCCGTCAGGCGCACAGCAATAAAAAAGCTGCCCGTCAACGGCAGCTTTTTTATTGTGCATCTTTGTAGCTTATTCAATCTCAATCTTCACATAAGTATCTTTCGGGATCGTTGTCTCATACAGCGGCGCTCCCTGCGCTTTGTACTCAGACTCCGTATAGACCTTCAAATTGATCTCATTGTCCTGGTACAATCCGCCGAAGGTATCTGTGTCAGATTCCCCATAAGAGAAATCCTGCACTGCCACCTGATCGTTGATACCCTTGATCGCTGCATCAGCAAAGAATGCCGTATCCTCCGGTGAGGTACCGTCCTTTACCACTGCAATGACGTCCACATACTCCTCATCCAGATGGAGTTCAAAATCAATCGCAGCTCCCATCGGATAGTCATCCGGGTCCAGATAGATATCATCCACGTCATCATGAAGCTGGTCCTCATCGATCTCTATGTTCATATACATATTGAAGTCCGGACCTTCTGTTGGATCCGGCTGTACGATATTGCTCTTGGTACAACCGCACAGCAGCGCCACGCATCCAGCTGCAAGCATCAGAGTCTTTACTCTCGTTCTTATCATCTTTCAATCCTCCTTACATATAAAACAGGCAGTTAGTATTATAAACGATACCTGCCGGTTTGAATAGGGGTTTTCGAAAAATGTCACGAAATCTTCATAATTCAGCCGCTCATCCGACGTATAAACTCAAGTATGGCCTCACGTTTCCACGCAGTATCTCCATGTTCCGCCAGACACCGTTCAAAAAACTGGTGTACCGCCTCCCACATCTGGGGATTTGAGACCGCCATCTGGACCAGCGCATCCGCCGATGCCTCCAATATGCTGTCCACCGGATCATCTCGGAAGCTGTCCTTTAATCCCAGACAGAAAAACCGCTCCAGCTCATCGATCAATTCCGGCGCATTGATATTCCGTATTGCCTCTGCAGCATTGTATTCCCTGCATTCCGCCGGAAGCTGGCGCCGCTTTTCAATATGATTGATAAAGCTGTTGATCCCCCGCCGGTTCTGCAGATGGATCAGCAGTATATCACAGCGCAGCTTGTGAGTGGCGTATTTCTCTCCATATCTCCAGACCATACCCGCAAGCCGTTCACTTCCCGCCCGGCGGTACTGCTCCGCCACAAAGAAAAACATATCCCCCTGCATCCTTGGCAGGATCTGGTCACAGACCATGTCCGCATCCATCTTCCTGCAGGTGTACGTCATCGCGATCTGGCGCACCCACTTTTTCCGCAGCTGGTTTCTTGCCACACGGGCGGTCACATCCGTGTAACACTCATCCGGATGATCCATGCAGTATAAAATATGCCAGCTTAAAACAGTCTCATTTGCAATGCCCGCTTTCAGGTTCTTAAGGATGCGGGTACGAAGCTCCTCCTCCGTCATATATCTGGCAGGCAGCCATTCACAGCCATCCTCCGGCGGATATTTGCACAAAAATAAAAGCTCGCCAATTTTATTATGCGGAATTTCCAGAGAAAAATGTACCGCGAAATAGAGCATTGCCTCTATTTGAAGTCCCCTCCGGTGTGGCTCATCCTCTCCGCATGCAAATGGTTCCAGATAGAAATCCATCTCTTCTATATTCCGATTATAATATTGAATAATATACTGCCTGAGCGGCTCCGGAATTTCAGAATTTTCACGCCTGCGAATCCAGTGCATTAAATAGTATGCCGACTCGTGTTCCCACTGTCTTCCTGCCAGATGCGACAGCCATTCACGAACGGTCTGACTTCCCATGGTATTAAAATATTCTGACAAAAGCAGATTCAGATCATATCGGTTTCGAAGTACAGACACCGGGTATTCATGCAGTGTATTCCGGTCCCAATCCGTACGTTCTCCCAACTCCAGGAACTCCTCCGCCAGTGCAAGATAAGCATTCTGATCCATCAATGCCTGAAGATAAGCAGCTTGCTGATCCCTTTTCCGGATCTTTTCCTCCATAACTTCCCGGCCGGAAGCTTCTATAAACGGAGCATGCCGGGTCCGGTACGCTTTTTGAGATGCCCTCAGGATGTTCCCCACAATCGATATAAGTATATCGAAATAATCCCGCAGCACTTTCTCCTGCGAAGAAAGCACCTGCCTGGTATCAAATACCGTATACTCTCTCACCGCCTGAAGCATCCTGTCCAAAAAGGCGCCGCGGCTGTCCGCGGCTTTATCCTTCATGTAAAGATATTTACATATTTCCGGAAACGGCTGGTTATATTTCATAAAATTCTGAAACCATTCCGTCTCCAGGATCAAATATTCTTTATGCCGCTTCTCAAAATGCTTCTGGCCCCGACGCAGGTAATCCACCACCAGGTCTCCCATATCCAGAGGCTCCTGCCGCCCTGGAAGTGACACTCGTCTATCCGCATATGCACCGGTTCCAAACAGAGCAAAATATATCATGTTCCTGACAAACGTGTTCTCCCACGGAGTCATATGCATTCACCCTTTCCCGTACATCTGATACGGCCCGGCGTCCTGTTCTACCCGGTCACTCCGTATCAGAATACCAGTCTATGTTTTTAAACTCTTCCACGTCAAAAAATTCTGCCATGCTGATCCCAAGTCCGTTACAGATTTTGATGAGGGTAAATGTCCCCGGATTTTTCGTGGAACAGTCAATAATATGCAGCAAAGTGGTTAACGGTACTGCCGACCGGTAAGCCAGCCTGTAATAGGTCAGCCCCTTCTTCTCACAGTAGTACTGAATACGCTTCGACAATAATTCCTGCTGTTTCATAGTACGATCACCTTTCTTTTGTATGATAAGGTGATTGTAATACTTTTTTGCCCCTCACCACTCCCAAATACTGCACATAAAGACATTTTAACAGACTTTTTTATACTGGGGTCATTCTTAATTATACTTTATTCGATAAAAAACGCAACAAAAAAACAAGACGGCGCTTTGACATACCAAGTCAAAACGCCGCCTGTTTTTCCGACATCACATTTTTCAGCCGGCAGAACCTTATTCCAGATCACACTCCATGTTTTCAAATTCTTCTGTATCGAAGAATTCCATCAGCGAGACATCCAGTCCGCTGCACAGTTTCGCGAGGGTGAATATCCCGGGATTTACGGTCGCGCCATTCACAATGTGCATCACCGTGTTGATCGGCACAGATGACCGGGTGGATAATTTGTAATAGCTGAACCGTCTCAGCTTGCAATAATATTGGATTCGTTGTGACAACAGTTCCTTCTCATTCATAGGCTTTTCCTCTCCAAATATGGTACTGTGCCTATTCTAATATATTTTATTTTTTCACAACTACCATATATTAGACCAAATCCTCTGTTTTATGACACTTTTTTATCCAAACCAGACATTTTTGCATTTCTGACCATCTCCATCACATCTTCGCCTTCCTCCGGCTGGTAGCCCGTAAAGCGTGAGGTAGCATCAACCGTAGAGATCCCGATCACATATACCCCCAGCAATGTCAATTTAAATAACATACGTTTCATCTTTTCTCTCATATGTTCCTCCTCCATGGCTTGCACCATAATATTAATATTGTAATCACTGCCTCTGTCATCCATATCTGCAATGACAGATCAGGTCTTACCGTGTTGAGCACAGCTGCCGCCGACATCCAGCCAATCAGGCCATACCACGCCCGCTTCCGATTGCGGGCTTTCCAGTCAGGCGGAAGCCGCTTATGCCTGTTTTCCACAGGCGCAAACACTGCAAAAACACCGATATCCGCGGCTGCGGCCAGAAAAACGACCAGCCGCAGTCCCCACTCCGGCAATAACGGCACGGCTGCCAGCATCCCCTCTGCGCCCCAGAACGTACACAGATATGCTGCGCAGGTAAGAAAAAAACATCTTGTGCGCGTTGATGCGTGATAGCCCCCCGAATAGCTTCTGACCGTTATAAAACAGGCTAAAAACAGCATGGCCCCATCCAGATTGCCAAGCCACACTGCCAGGATACCAATACCTGCAAATGTAATCCCGGTAGACAGGACCACATCCACGCCAATCTGATAAAGCTTCGTCCTGTCCTCCAGGAGCCCATCTCTTTCTGACAGAAAATCTGCAGCATATCTGGATAATTCATCAATCATGCTTCATATCCCCACCTATCTCCAAACAGGCTCTCGGAAGCACTGCCTGTGAAGTAAAGTAATTGCCCACAATCTCATTTTTAAGCCTGCCGTCATACTTAGCCACGGTTTCCTTTACATTCTGAAGCCCCAGGCCATGGAACATCCTGTCTTCCTTTCCGGAGACCATCCTGCTGGCCTGCTGGATCTCCTCGCTGTCCACCCAGTTTTTTATCTGGATGCAGACCACACCGCAAGTTTCTTTCAGCTCAACAGAGATCTCTTTTTTAAAGGAATTGCGTTCCTCCGCTTCTATGGCATTGTCCAGCAGATTGCCCAGAATCACGCAAAGATCCATAGCGGCTATTTTTTCATAACGCCCCGGCAGTATCCGCTTCGATGTCTGGATCCCTCTGGCCTCAGCTTCTGAGAGCTTTAGGTCGATCATTGCCTCCCACAGGGAATCCCGCTGCATGATCCTGGAACCTTCGCCGCTGTCACCAGCGGTCTGCCGGATCAGGTTCTCCAGATATTCCAACCCGCCTGCCGTATCATTTTTTTCCAAATAGTACCGGATCCCGAGGAGATGGTTTTTCATATCATGTTCCGCCCTCCTGACCCGCTCATATCCCTCTATCTCTTTTTTAAACAGCTCCTTCTGGGATTCCATGATATCCTTCAGCAGCTGGTTTTTCCTGTTCTCAGACTCCTGTCTCAGTGCATACACACCCAGATAAAAAATAATGGCAACAAGCGTCACGATGCCTGCCAAGATCATCACATAAGCCGCCGCATTCTCACCTGCCCCATCAGCCTTGAGCAGCATCTGTATAAGCAGGCTCGCCATGACTACCACGAACACCGGGCTGGCCAGCGCCATACCATAGATCATCCGGCCCTTCCTGCCATCCAGTTCCCGCTTGATCCGCAGGACTACCCAGGCATATCCCGCCAGGAACAGTTTACTGACCACCAACAATACTCCCCGTCCCAAAGACCCGGCTTCCATCCACATACGTACACCATTCTCACCCAGCACCGCACTGATGCTCATGGAACAGGAAACACCCGCCACCAGCCCAAGGCTGAAGAGCGCCACACTCATCGCATGGGACACCAGGGAGCCATTTAGAAAAAAGTGTCCGTAAATAAAAACAATAACACAGTCCACCAAAACTGTAGACCAATGAAAAAATGTGACCATATCCGCCAGTGCAATGTTTAAAAACAAAAGCCCCATCAGCCCAAGCGTTCCGCACCACCGGACTGCACCGGTCCGTGTCTGCCCATGGTAGCGGTTAATGAATTCCGCATAGATCCATGATTCCAACACATCTATCAACAATTCTGCAGCCATGTCAACGCTCTCCAGCCATCACCCAGTTCATGAAAATCTCATTTACATGCTTTGCGTAAGGGGCGCTGATGGGAAGCTCCTCCCCACTTTTCAGCACCATCTGTTTGTATTTATAATAATCCTGAACATAGTTCAGATTGACCAGGTACCTTAAATGGATCCTCAAAAAATCATATTCCTTCATCCTCGTCTCCAGCATCCGGAGTTTGTTCCTGATCAGCAGGTCCTCTCCTGACGCGGCACAGATCCTCACATAATGCTCTTCACTTTTCATATAGGCAATCTGACTGGGCTTGATACGGATATCCCTTAGATTATCTTTTACAGTGATCTCTGCGTCGCACTTCCTGAATACCTCATTCAATACATGAAGCGTCTCTGTCAGATCTGCCATCAGGTGATCTTTCCTCACAAACGCCCTGGGTTTTACAAACATGGAGGATCGCATGTAATCGTCATGGGCGCTGACAAACACAAATTCCTTGTTCACATACTTCTCCCGAAGCCGTTTTACCAGATCGATCCCTGACAGCTCCGGCATCTCTATATCCAGAAAATAAATATCATAAACCTGATGAGCCTCCAGACAGTGCAGCGGATGATTCTCCACATGCACCTCCAAATTCATATGCAGCTGCCGGGACACTTCTGTTATTGCATCCAGCAATATTTTTGAAAAACCAATATCGTCGTCAACAACCAATGCCGTAATCATGGGTTTTCCTCCTTGCTGCATGTAATCTATTCGACATTATATTCTATGTTTTCAAACTCCTCCGCATTGAAAAATTCCGACATACTCACATCCAATCCACTGCAGATCTTGGCAAGGGTAAATATCCCCGGGTTCTTCGTGACGCAGTTTACGATGTGCAGCACCGTACTCATCGGCACCGTCGAACGGCTGGCCAGCTTATAATAGCTCATGCGGCGCAGTTTGCAATAATATTGTATTCGCTGTGATAACAATTCCTGTTCACTCATAAGCCTTTCCTTTCCGCAAATGGTACTGCCTCTATTTTAATACATTTTTATTTCCAATTACTACCATATTGTAAACTAAACCCTTATATTTTACAAAAAAGGCTACTTTTCTGCATTTTTCACAAAAAACAGGGAAGATACCGTGGGAGCAGTATAAAACTGTTCCATGGAATCTTCCCTATTCTGCGCATGGCGTTCCCGCTATTGCTCAAATATATCCTTTTTACTCCTTATCATAGCCGTATTCACCAATCCATACAGGTCTACAAGCTCCATCACCGTATGTTCCGGGTCTATTTCCCGCAGATACCGGTACCACGCCCAGACATCATCCGGCAATTCCCCGGATATCAGCCGGTGCGGCACCCCGCACATTAAAACCATAAAAGGGACTTTCTGAATGGTACATGCCCTGATAATGTGCTCCGTCGCTTCACAGGGCTCCTGTCCAATCACACAATCATGCCCCGACAGATCCACCGCTGTGTAATCAAACAATTCTTTCCTGAACTCTACTTTGGCGCCTGTCCGGCTATCACTATGACTACGATTACGATCAGGCAAGCTTCTATATTCACTCCCGGAACAATGCAGATCAAGCTCCGGGTCCATGCAGGTCATGCAGTAGCCTTTCTCCGCCAGCAGCAGCGACAGCCTGCCATGTATTCCGCCTCCAACCTCCAGTATCCGTTTCCCCTTCGTGGCCGGAAACTCTTTCTCAATATAAGCAGCAAAGCTCTCCTGCCTGGAAGGCAGCCCTCTGCACCAGAGTGTAAAATCAAGATATTCATCCGTTATGGTCTTCTCTTTGGGATGCTCCATTTCCGCACAGATTTTATCCAGCTGCTCCGGCGACAGACCGTTGGGATTCTGACTACAGTATTCTTGCAATTTTGTTTTATCCGTTTCTCTGATCACGTTTCCTCACCTTTCTGCCTTTCATCTGCGTGTTTTGATACATAGGGAATGATCGAATCCCCGCAAAGTATCTCTTTCTTATATAATATCATATCAGGTTACCAGGGTCAAAAGACCTTTTGATCCCAATGAAATCTGGTCACCGGACACAAGATATGATATTATAAGGATTAAGCATTTTTACCAAAACACCGGATCATACAGAAAGGTATCCTGTCTCATGTGCAGTTCCATAAAGAAATATCTGGCCTGGGCTCCCGCCCTGACCATAGCTATAATGATCTTTTATTTTTCAAGCCAGCCGGCGGATGTATCCACGGCCAGCAGCAGCCAGATCAGCCGTCTTCTGCTGCAATTTGCCGATCTGCTCCAACTCGCCAGTCTGGAAAATGCCAACATAACTGCATTATGCGAATTGATGGAAACACCCGTCCGGAAAAGCGCACATATCCTGGAATTCAGTATACTGAATATATCTATCCTGTACGCGCTCCATGTCTGGTCTATGAAAGGGCGGAAATGGATCGCTGCCGCCTGGATCATCACCGTGCTCTATGCCTGTACCGATGAGATCCACCAACTTTTTGTCCCGGGCCGGGCCGGCATGGTCACGGATGTGATGATTGACTCCATTGGGGTTACGCTGATCAGCATTATTCTGCTGTGGAGGGTTTGCAGAGGCGAGAAAAAAGGAAGTATTTCTCCGTTTCACATTAAGAATCCATAAAGGCCCTTGTACTTTTTCTCTGGGACGATATAATAAAATCACCTTATTGTTTTCGCTTCCAGGAGGAACCTATGAAGAAAAAGACACAATTTTTGCTCAACCTGGCTCTCACACTGTTTTTCGTGCTGGCCGTCATCGTACAGGGCCCCAACCTAAACCCGCTTTATCAGGAAGGGGCTTTCAGCTGGTGCTTCATGATCAGCTGCTATGTTGCGCTGAACTTTTTTGTCTGTCTGGGCAGCCTGCGTTTAACCACAAACGAATTCGGCAAGACCATGGTCACTATGGACAGAGGAGTGAAGGGCGTAAAAAACGGATTTATCCTTTTGGCAATCCTGTGGGTACTGTATTTTGCAGTCGCCTTCATTTCCATGCCTCTGTTTCATTACAAGGCATACCGGGACCAGCTGGGCACATCCAATATCTCGCAATTCAGTGATACCGTGCAGCCTATCGCCCTTGATCAGCTTCCTATCGTAGACCAGGCTCTGGCACGGGAGCTGGCTGACAAAAAACTGGGCGAGAACCCGGGGCTTGGCAGCCAGGTCACCCTTGGCACGCCCGTGATCCAGAAAGTAGACAATAAGCTTGTCTGGGTAGTTCCGCTGGAGCATTCCGGCTTCTTTAAATGGCTGAAAAACATGGACGGCTCCGCAGGTTATATCGTTGTTGCCGCCAACAGCGTGAACGACGTGACCTTAGTCACTGACCACAAGATCAAATACCAGGCCAACGCCTATATCCTGGACGATCTTAACCGCCATGTCCGGCTCTTTGGCGGCGGACTGTTCAAAGGTTTGACGGATTATTCCTTCGAGCTGGACGACGACGGCGTCCCTTACTGGGTCCTGACCGTTTATAAAAATCGCTGGCTGTTCCGTCTTCCGGAAGCATCCGGAGTCCTGATCGTCAACGCCACCACCGGAGACAGCAACTATTATGACACCAACGCAGTCCCGGAGTGGGTGGACCGTGTACAGCCGGAATCCTTCATTATGCAGCAGATCGACAACCAGGGCCGGTATGTCCATGGAATCTTCAATTTTTCCAACCAGGACAAATTCCGCCCCAGCTACGGCAACATCATCATCTACAACGACGACCGCTGCTACCTGTTCACCGGCCTGACCAGCGTAGGCTCCGATGAGTCCGCCATCGGCTTTATCCTGGTGGACATGGTGACAAAGGAATCCTACCGCTATCAGATGAGCGGCGCTACAGAGGTAGCCGCCCAGCGCTCCGCGGAAGGCAAGGTGCAGCAGTACGGCTACTTTGCCTCGTTCCCGATGATCATCAACTTAGACGGTCAGCCCACTTACTTTATGACCTTAAAGGACAATGCCGGCCTGATCAAACAGTACGCCTTCGTATCCGTGGCCAACTACACCTCCGTAGGCACCGGCGAGACCATCGACAGCGCCCTCCGCGATTTCCATCAGGTGCGCGGCAGCTCCGGCGGCATCGTTACCGGGCAGACTTCCGATGAGACCACGGGAGAAGTACTGCGGATCGCCTCGGAAAGTGTCGGGGATATTTTGACCTACAAGATCATCCTGAAAAGCCAGCCTTCCAGGATATTTACAGTTTCTTATGAGCTGAGCAATGAGCTGGCGCTGACCCAGCCGGGCGATGAGGTATCAATCAGGTATATAGACAGCGAAAACGGAATCTGCACTGCTACCGGGTTTGATAATCTGGAATTTGAGCAGAGGAGTGCCGGGGGATCTGGAAGTCCAGACAGTAATTTGGATGGAAACGAAACAGCCAATGGGGCTGCAAACGCCTCAGAACCGGCAGTTTCTGCAGCGCCGTAGTCTGCTCAACTGCTCAAACATAAAGTTAGTAAAACAGCTGCTGAAAGATAGGACGTCTTAAAATTTCAGCCAGTCAGTTCGGACTGGAATGAATTTTAAGACGTCCCATGATTATCCGGGATATATTTAACGACTCTATTTAACCATTTAGTTGGAGTCGCAATCAGTATGATTCTATGCCCTTAGAAACAGTATTATCTTTATAAATATCTGCGCTTAATATACCCCGTCACCTGGTCAATCTCCGGGAACAGCGCCGCCTGATTGATTCCAAACTGATCTAACTGCTCCAGTATGTCCCCTTTATTTTCCACGGCGCAGACCACAATCCGTCCCTTTTTATCAGGATCACTTTCCCCCTCATACTCCCGGATCCGCAGCTCCCGCAATGAATTCTGATCAGTATCTTCCGTGTCCAGCCCGCAGATTATGAAGGCGCCTTCCTGCTTCACAATTCTCTGGTTGGATTTTACAGGACTGACGAACAGATTCCTCGTTACATCTTCCATATGTATCTCCGGCTCAAAAGCTGGATTTTTGGATTTAATCTCCCGGGCAAGCTGTTTCAGCAGCTTTTCCGCCTTTTTCTTATCCCCTTCATCCACACTTTGACGCAGCTCTTCCCTGTATTCCCAGGTCCTGGTAGACAATGCTGCCAAAACCGCCACCGTATCGCTGTGAAAATACTTCACCTCATGCTGTCTGGCTGGAAACAAAATAACCTCTCCTGTCTTCTTTACACTATCACAGCAGGCAAAATACAACGCCACCATAGGGCTTTCGGTAATATCTAAAAGCCTTGTGGGCAATCCATAGTGCTGCATCTCCACAAGATAGTCCAGATGACACTTGCAGTCCCGAAAATCATTGGGACACCGAACTAACAATTCATGGTACATCCGGTCTTCATTCCTTGCCCAGTTTTTTTGCCGTTTGATACTCGGAAGCAGATCATAATTCACATCAGCATGTCCCCTGTAATAGAGCTTTCCGTCTCCGCATTCCGCCTGGAAACCGGCTACTACATCCACATATTCCTCCAAAGATGACACCGTAATGACTTCACAACAGAAAACATTACTCAAAATATTCCCTGCCAGCTTCCATTCCCGCTCCGTATCTTCCGGGCAAAAATGTTCTATCATCGCAACTAGAAGGGCCTTTCGGCTCTGGAGTCTCCCACTATACTTTGTGAAGAACCAGTATATGACCGCTTCCTGCCCTTTTCTTGAAAGCTGCTCCCCAGAGCCAGAATATTTCTTCCAAAATTCATGAAACACCGCTGTCTGGCTCTTATCTGTTCCTGCCGTCCGCGCTCTGAACAGCTGGTATATGCAGGACAGGTTCCGTTTCCACTCCAGTGCATGGGCTTGCTTTGCTATCGGATAGTCCAGGAACAGGCTCACATCCACGTAGCCTTCATTGATCAGTCTGTTGCCGATGAGTTCATAGAAAATGTCGTTCAGCCACGCAATCTGCCCTGGTTCCAGCTGCTCTGTAAACTCCTGAAATTCCTGATATACGCGTTCATATATGACCCCTGTTTTGATGGTTTGGTATTCATTTTTGCTCTTGAGCGATGTAGGTGTTCCCATAAGCGGCGCCTCCTTTGTATTTATTTTATAGTATCATGCAATGTGGTTGGCTGCAATCTTAATGCCCCATAAATTCAAGTTTTTTTTAGCTGAAACCGGAAAGCACAAAGGATAATACGAGATTATCCTTTAAATATCTTTTTTAACAGCCGAAAAACATAGTAAGCCACGGGAGAAATTATGATTGACTGGGAAATTCTATATAATGAAAATGGAAAAAATAATAAAAAAACTGGTATGGCATTTGAAAAATTGGCAAAGCTATATCTCCAAAAAACGTATCCACAATATAATTGGGAAGAGACGCCGGGATCATGGGATGGCAATAAGGATTTTACATCTATAGTATGCGATTATATTTGGGCGGAAGCAAAATATAAGAAAAATTTGTCACCACTGAAACGTCAGGATATTGACAGTACCTTTGTGTCTGGACTTATCAATGGTAAGCTTCGTGTCATAGTATTTATTACCAATACTACTATCCCGCATACGATTACAGACCGGGTAAATCAGTTCAGTTTTCATTATAATGTTGCAGTTATTTTCATTTCAAAAACGCAGTTGGAATATTGGCTGTATAACCATGAAGATATTTATAAAGAGTTCTTCAAACGGCAATTGTCAAGCGCAGACAAAGAGACAATCCCGGCTGTAAGTATAGAATTTGTTTCATTTCTAAATCAAAAAAATGAAGATCTGAGAATGCCCTTTCAGACAATAGACTTGGAGTATGGCAATTTCTATCAATTGAATATCATGTTTCAATCCGTGGTTAATGAAATAGTTGAGATTACATTGCCTCCAGACTCCCCTATCCAATTCAGTGAAGCCCCGACTTATTCTAATCCAAAGAAATGTAGTATAACGCCTGGAATTCATAATATAAAATTTCTTATCAAGGTAACTGGTAATTTTAATGGCAATATAACAATGAATGTTAACTTGCCGGATGGAGTGTCTCTGGCTCATGTTTTTCCTTGCCGCTGTTATTATAAATTTGTACCGAAATTAGTTTATGCAAAACAAAATGACACGTTTATCAATTTGTATCAATTTTTGAAATACCGCAACATATCAGAACGCAGTCGTATTATTTGGTTGACGGGGCCTGACGGAAGTGGTAAAAGCTATGTGTTGGATATGCTTTTACAGGAATTTTTTGCTGACAGAGATATTACAAAAATCACTTTTTTGGATGATGTCCACATCAACAATGTGCGTCTATGCAGAATTATTATGTACTTAAATTTTGGCGCAATTGGCAATTATCTGAGTGAAGAAATGGATGATAACGACATAAAAAACCTATGTGATCAACTGCTGCATTCACAAAGTCAGGTTTTGTTTAGCAAAGAATGGATTGATCAACTGGTCAATGGCTGTTTGAACGCCATTGATGCCGGCGATTTTATTCATACAGTGGATTCAAAAAAATATTTAACTCAACATCTGATTCACCCACAAAATTGTACAGTCAGCCGCATTCTCTTATGTGATGATCTTCAATATTTAAACCTGAGCCAGAAACGAGTCTTTAAGACCATAATGAATCAAAGTGAAAAGTATACAAATGCTGTTATCGTATTATCTGGCATACACACAGATACTTCTATTTATCATACTCAGGCTGTATGGGAACTGGACCAGCTCTCATTTAATGATATAAAGGATTCAATACGGGAGAATTTAGATATCAAAAATTCGAGGCTGACGGACAATGTTATAAGGCAATTTCCACTTAAACCGATTCTTGTCAGCGATATATTAACGATACTAAAACAGGAGTCTTCCGGCAATAACCTGCTTCAAATTATTCATCGGTACAACACAATCTGTAGAGACAATAAACTGTATTCTGTCAAATTTTCCTCTGTACATGATATGCAGGAATTGATGGATATGATCTATATCTTTGCAGAAGGGATCTCGCATTTGGCCCTACGAGATGCAGGTTTTGAGGCAGCATTGATTGATAATGTAAAATGCAGTGAGTTCTGCGCACAGAAAAATGGAAAGGTAACTGCACGTCATACTATATACAGAAAAGCTTATCTGGATTTTCGTGGAAAAGCCCTGTTTACAAATGAATTGGCTCAAAGACTTATTCGCATTTTGATGCTGCCAGATAGAAATTATCCTTTTGAAAGCGATCAGGCCTTTACTATTTTAACAAAATGTGATCGAAATATTTATGATGATTATGGCAGGGAAATTCGAAAAAGGTTTCATCAATTATACTTTTCAGGAGAATACAAGAACGCTGTATTCTATGCCGAAGCCTACTATGAATTTGTTATGTCTGAAGAAGAATTTTTAGACGGAGAAGACTGGATCCAATTATTTTACAGCGGTATTTGTATGATGCATTGTGATTTGCAGTATAAAGGCTCGAAAGTTTTTCAGTATATTTTTGATAAAGCGCCGAAAACCATTATTGCCAGATATATGGCAGGTGCAGAAATCTTAAATAGCAGATTTTGGCGTTTTAACACGCAGGGATATGAGTTGTTTGCCATTGAGTTGGAAAAAGATCTCTGTTTTTTATCACAGACCGTCAGTGAAAAAGAACCGGAACATTTACTGGATACCTATATTGCGCTTTCCACTTGTCAAAATCGTTTAATGGTCATGTATCTTTTGAAAGATCAATATCAGTCTGCCCGTGAAAAAATTAAAAATTTTTACGAGTTTTATCCACAGCTTTTGATGACAGATGAAGCAGATCGCTACTCCTCAATGTGGGGGGAATGGCTGCTTGATTTTGCTCGTGGCATGGCGTATGAAAATCCGGATCTTGCTATTCAATGTATGGAAGAGAGTAAAAAACTTTTAAATCCTGATATTAATCTGCGGCGTGTTTTGCTATGTGAATTGGATTTGATTGTCCTGAAGTGTCTGTATCAGCACGACGTGACTGGAGTGATTATGCAAATAGAAACACTCATTGAAAAACTGAAGGAGGAACGTTTTTACAGTGAGTACTTTAAAGCAATTATCAAACTATGCTTTTGCAAAGTATTTATTTATCAAGAAGAATTGAAACGTAAAGATTCTGACAAAGAAACATACATAGAGGAACTGGAAAACAATATTTATGAAGCTATCATTACCACCAATGCGCGGCTGGCAGGCAGAGAAGTGTTTTTGGTGTATAGCCTCATGGGTCTGCTCGCTTATTTAAAAGGAGATTATAACGCCGTACAAAGCAGTCTGGAGCAAGCGGGAAACAGCATTCAGGAATGCGGCAATTCTTATGAGCATATCGTGCGTCACAACCGTTCCCTTCCTAAAGAACCGGAAAGGAACCAAGTGACGGTTTGCTTTAAAAATATGGTGGATTCTGTCAGCTGGTGGATCGATCCGAGAATCTGGTAAACGGATCCTGCTCTTTAAGAAATTGGTGTATTCCGCTTAAAAGCCCTTCCACACTATTTGGCACTAGATAATTCGTTTGTATCCCGTTAAGCGCTTCCCTGATTCCAGATGAGTCGCAAGCTATAACAGGTACAGACAGCATCTGAGCCTCTACCACAGACAGTCCTAAGGATTCTCCACTGGAAGTACAGACATATGCCATGCTGTTTTTTAAATATGGAAATGGATTTTCGCAAATGCCTTTTAAATGGACGATATTCTCCAGCCGCAGTCGGTGGATATGATCCTCCAACTGCTGGCGGAGTGGTCCATCCCCGAAAATCAGCCATTTAAAAAGGTATCCATTTTCTTTTAGAGCATTTGCAGCATAAGGGATTTTTTCCAACCCTTTTTCCGGAGCCAATCTAGCCATGGTACAAAAATATGGAACGGATTCCTCTATGTGATAAGCCCGAGAGAGTAAGTTCAGTTCCTCTGCGTCCGGCAGCGGCAGGTATACTTTTTGATTTATTCCAGGGTTTAAGCCAATCATTTGTTGGAAACCGGTTTGTGCTGCGTGAGAACAGAACATAATATGATCAAATTTTTTATATGTGTCCATCTCTTCTTCCAGTGTATGATATGCATTCATACTATGATGATTATTTCTAAAATCCGTATGTATCCATGCAATTTTCACCAAGTTCGGTGCGTTATAGAAGCTGAGGATCCGAGTGGGATATCCTTCCAGGAAAGCAATAACAATATCATAGCTGTCCGAGATAAAACGCCTGCATAGTGTTTGAGGGTCATCTCGCACATATGACTTTGCTTTTTCTGTCATCTCAGGAAAAATCCAGCTGAATTTTATATCATCAGGAAAATACTCATTGTATTGGATATCTCGAAATACCAGTTTTACTTCAATTTCATATTGAGTACGGTCTATTTGACGCAGGAGACGAAGCAACGATATTTCTGCACCGCCTATGCGGAGGTGCTTAGTCAGAAATAATAGTTTTTTCATAGATAGGCTCCTCCCTGTTAAGCGTCTGAAAATATACAACATTTCCATTGGTATCAAAAATCAGATCCTTATGTTGTCCACGAAGAAAACCCCAGTTATAATTATTTTCCAACTGAGTTATCTCATCACATAGAAAAAGATATCGTCCGGGATACTGCAGGGTCTGATATGGAAAATAATAATACAGATTTATATTGTCGTCGTATTTCCCATCTGAATCTGTAAAATTCTCGTATCGAATTTCAAGTTGATTCAACACAGACTCCCAGATACGTGATTTGCTAAAGTTGATCACATAATAAGATGCATCAAGCATATCCTGATCCAGTTGCATGGCCAAATAACGTGCAAGATCTGTTTGAATTTCCGCTTTCCACTTTGTGTAAAAATGGGTTTTCTGTCTTATCTCATCGTACTGAACATGCTTACGTGATCCTTTACTGCAATGATAGGCGACAGCCTGCGGACAGTAGATACAATCGTACCCTCCTAATGTGATTTTGAGTGTTAATTCCATTCCCTCATGAGAATTAAAATAATACTCGTCCAACCCTCCAAATTTATCGTAAATTTCCCGTTTCATAACACACAATGCCATTGTAAGTGACTGTCGGCTACCAGAAATTTGTACTGAAGGAGCATGGGGAGCCTGCATATGAAACACCTGCCTGCTTTCGTAGTCAATAAACAGATGACCAGTGCTTTGTACACGGTTTGTCTGCGGATAGACCAGGAGTGGTTGTACTGCCCCTATTTGTTCAGATGAATTAAGCTTATCTAATAAAATTGAAATACAATCTTTTTGGGGAAAAACATCACTATTCATAAAAATTAGATTTTCACCGGTTGAATGCCTGACCCCATAGTTATTTGCTGCCGCAAACCCGCTCCTTTCCTGCAAAGAAAGCAGTTTTATGTTTTTATATTGTTCGGACAATGTCTGCAAATAGGTATTTGTCTGCTGATTTTGGCAACCATCCAAAATGATAATCAGTTCATCCACATTGGATGTAGACGCAAGGAGGTTAACCATAAAATTGGATATTAATTCATAAGAATTATTGACAGCGATTATATAACTATTTATCATTTGCTTAATCCCTCTTTTCTGGTTTTTATAAAGGATAATCTCGTATTATCATATATTCATAAATATAATTTTATTGTATAATAAATAGAGTGTAATTACTTGCCAAATAACCGGATTATTTTTATGTATTATTAACAATGCCATATATGGTTTGTTTGCCAGCCCTTTAAGCCGACACATTCAAGGCATCACAAATACTAGATCACAATAGTATCTACGCTATAACCATCATCTCCCCAACTCCCAAATGTCAATTCCAAAAACTCCGCAGCAATCGCCTTACTGCTCACGCGCATCAGATTATCTTCTGCATCTTCTTCATGATTATCTAAATCAAATACAATGAGGCGGCATGTACCATCCGCTAAAAGAGGATACACTAATTTGAATAAAATCTATTTATATTTCAGAATTTTTAAAGCATTTTTTATTTAATTTAACCTTTCAGCATCGCCATAATCCGCTCCGCCTCTCCGCTTCCCGTTGTTGACAACCGCAAAAGCGGCATCCCGCATTTATCAAAAACTCGATCCTTTATCTTATCCCGGACTTCTTTTTGCACACTGCCCTTTTTATGAAAAGCCGCGCCATCCACTTCAATAGCCAACTTCGGTTTTTTATCTACCTTCCGATAGATCAGAAAATCCACATGACTCCAGGTATTCTGTACAAACTTCCTTTCCGTTTCGTCCAGATTGGTCTTATCTTTGATGATCTCACGCAGCGGCACATGGACTGCTGCTGCAAAATCCTGTAGATTTTCCCGCAAAAACAGTTCCTGCAAAAAATAATAGAACAGATTTTCTGATTCCATCTGTGAAACCCGCCTCTTATTCTTCAAATAGGCCTCCCGCACCTCACGGTATTGACTGTAAAGCAGATCAAATACAGAAAAAACAGTTCCCTGTATCACGTCCCCCTTTTCATAAGCAATATAATTGACCAGCGCTCCGATATTCGTATTCTCATTCTGTTCATTGCCCGAAATCACCAGCCGCAGTTTGCTCACCGCCCTGGAAACCGCCACATTCAAAAGATTCGGATTGTCTGCAAACTCTGTGATTACATTGTCCACTGTGGTAATGATAATGGCCTCTTTCTCCCGCCCCTGAAACTTGTGCACCGTGTCCACGGCCAACTGGTCAGAGACCTCCATGGCTGCTGCATCGGCCTGATCGCGGTATGGACTGATAATACCGATATCCTTTTCCTCAATCGTGCAAGATAAAAGTTCCGGCAGTATCTCTTCCTTAATCTCATCAATCTGCCGCTGATTGACCCTGCCCCGTGCATGATTTCCCACAACCGTCTTATAAACCTTCAGCACGTCCGGTTCCTGTCGATCCTCGGTCATAATAATAAGCTGATCCTGATAAAATTTCTTGTTGCAAAACTTAATAATCCTCGGATGGCATCGATAATGTTCTCTCAAAATCACATGCGCCGCATCTGGAAATACCTGCCGCATCGAGGTCAGTAAACTATGTTCTCCATAACACAAACCAGGCGGCACAGTAAACTTCCCATCAATAAGCGCAATCCTCTCCATGTCCCGACTCGCGATCACATTAGGCAGCTGTTTCTCATCACCCACCACGATCATATTGCGGGCACATGACATGGCTAAAACACCAGTGATCAGATCAACCTGGGATGCTTCATCCACAATAAGGTAATCATACACAGTGTCTGAAAGGCTGGTACGAATGGAATGCGTCGTGCTTAAAATAATCGGATACCGCTTTAAAATATCATCCGGATGCTTCCATAAATCCTCCTGCGAAAATTTCCGCTCCGGATATTCCTCAAATCTTTGCGCCATCTTTTCTTTCAGGACCAACATGGAGAGTTGCTCCATCTGTTCCATCTTTTCATCAAAAGAAAAAGTCCCCAGTTTCTTTTGAATGAACTTTTGCCGTTCCTCAATCTCATGCATCCTAAGGTCATAATATTGCCATTCAAATTCTGTCAAAATCTCCCCGATTGTGCGGCTTAAAAACATCCGATTCCGGATATGAAAACCAATATATAACCACAGTTTCCGTATCCAGGAAAGCGCCTCCCGCCCATATTTTTCCGCATATTCCTCCAGAGATACCTTTAAACCCAGCACCTGCGTGCTGCTCAGATTTAAGGGGATTTTTCCAAACTCTTTCTCACCAAAGGTTTCCTTTACATAATGATAATAATGCTTCCGTTCCAGTTCCAATTCCTGGCACTCCGTCTCCAGCTGGGCCTGTTCGTTCTGCAGGGCAAGGTATCTGCTAAGCGCCTTTTGTGCTTCGTCTGCCTCCCCCAGACTCTTCTCCCACGCTTCCTTCGTCATAACTGGAGTTTGAAACACCCTCGCTTTTTGTTTCTCAACAAACGCATTTTTGTTCTCACGATTCCCCAGGAACGCACACAAATAATCCAGGTCCTTCTTTTTCAGCTTCTCATACACATTCAGCGTTGCCGAATTATTATTTGAGACAACCGCCACGTTTTTCCCCTGGATCAATACATTGGCTATGATATTCAAAATCGTCTGTGTTTTCCCCGTCCCCGGAGGCCCTTCAATCACAGTCAACTGATTTGTGAAAGCCTGTTCCACTGCTTTTTTCTGGCTTTCATTGCAGCCAAATGGAAAGATCAAAGGCCGGGGTTCATATGTCCGGATCGGATACTTCTGCGAATTCAGATAGGAGGAGAGCACAACATTCCTGCCGATAAATCCCAGATTCTCCAACTGTTTACTGAGTAATGCCTCTCCCTCTTCAGTTTTCAATGACACTACCTCAGAAATAACATGGAAATATTCCATTGCCTGCTTTTCTGTAATCCCGGTCAAGCAGTTACGGATAACCTCCAGATCCGTCTCATGCAGCAGCAAGCTGCTCCCATTTTCAAACCAGAAGCGGTATTCCCTGCCGAATTTTAAAACCTCTTTTATCTTGTACAAAGGTCTCCCATTGCGTAAAAAACGGTATTCATCAGGATTTAAAATCTCCGGGTCCTGGTAGACTTCAACCGTCCCCGGATTGCAATGATATTCCTGTGGATTTCCGTGAAAACGGATGGTCCATTTACCGGTTTTCTGGTCGAACTCGGCGGATTGGATTTCGGTTGTTTTGTCCTGGGATTTGAATATTATCAGGTGTTTGTGTGGGTCCATGAGGGTATTCCTTTATGTATAATATTTTATAACTCTACTACAATGTGTACTGCACTTCCGCTGTGCTCTGTAACAACCAAGGGACAGTGCCCATGAAATAATAAATCTTTTAAGACGATCGCATGAGGATGCCCATACCTGTTCTTACTCCCTGCAGAAATCACAAAATATGAATCCAGATTTGCCAATTCAGAGTTATAACTTCCGCTTGAACCATGGTGAGGAATTTGTACGCATCCAATCTGATTCCAATGCTCATCGTATGCAACTCTTAGCTGCTCCCAATTCATTTCCTCATTTGCATTATAATCACCGGTATACAAACATCCCCCGTTTTTTTCATCACAACAGTAAAAACCATGTCTGCAATATGGCAATATAGGAGTCGTTCCAACAAGCTGACTCGCAATCCCCTTCTGGTCACCCGAAAAAAGTGTCATGGAATTAACATTAAATCCCCCTTTTACTTTTCTATATGCCACTTTCACGTTATCTTTTTCAACGCTATTACCGCGTTTCCATATCTCCTTTAAATCTTCATTATGCATATCTCGTTTAAATATATTTCTAAGCTCCTTTTTCAAGGTTTT
This sequence comes from Clostridium sp. AN503, assembly GCF_040719375.1. Lineage (NCBI taxonomy): Bacteria > Bacillati > Bacillota > Clostridia > Eubacteriales > Clostridiaceae > Clostridium > Clostridium sp. AN503. The sequence continues at coordinate 282,020 of NZ_JBFDTP010000001.1, forward strand.
AATTCTATCCTCGCGTCGAAAATTAAATGGAATATATAGCCAGTCATTTTTAATAAATATTGTGCTGTCAGTATTCGCCCCTATCCGATCCGCAACATTCTCACCAGAAGGAACCGACTGCGCATCTATTCCATTATAACTGTCTTCATTGTTTTCCTGAACTTGATATAAAGTTGGGAAATTCCTTAAATTTAAACGTCCTAGTGCGCTATATGGGTTATGTAAAAATTCAAATGCAAAATCATCCGGGTCTATACCACGAACCAGTCCATATAATTCCATAAGCGTTTTGTTTTCTTCAGTAAGAAGCGGAAAGAAAATCTTTTTGACGTTACAATATTTTAATAAATATGGCAAGCCATTTATATGGTCCGCATCCAAATGGGAAAGAAAAACCGCATGGATCACTTCATCTTCCTGGAAATTATATTTTATTTGATGTTCTACAAAAGATACACTCGTTAAAGAGCCACAATCATAGACAATGTTTATCTTTTCAGGCCCGGCTACACTAAACTGCTCACAGTAAAACGCCCCCTGGCCAACAGGTAAAAAGCTGCGAATCATCATATTGTCTTCTTCCCTTCTTCATTCGTTTTTAATGCCTTTTTTGAAAAAATCAAGACACTTTTGTTTTCAGAATAATAGCATGGCTTCATTTTATAATAGATTCAAGGTAAATGCTATCTAAAAAAACATATTATTTTTATGAGATATATACAATTCTAATCATGTCAAAATCACTTTGGCATTTTTCCCATCTTTCCTTTAATGCACCTTCAAGCTTCACATAACCTCCAGCGGATTTCACAGTAGCGAATCTGGCGATAATTAGGATACGGTATTCCATATATGCCCAATATCATAAATCGGCATGTAACATCTGTTCAAGATGATACACGCCGATCACATCCATCACTATATCATATCAAAATTATGGCTTGCACCGTTTGCAGGGCACATACCCCTGCGCAATCACTTCATCCCGGCTGCTTCCGGAATCCAGGCGATTCTTTGCCGCCATATCACTGACGCTGGAACAACTCGGTTTATGAAACTTCTTTGTATTCTTATTCAGCACATAGGTAACCTTCGTCGCTGCTGCCGTAGTTTCCGGAATTTTCTGTTCACCAACTGTTGCCTGCGCTGTCTGCGATTCCTGCTGTGTTACCGCTGGAATCAATACCTGCGGATATTGGCTGGTAATCGCAGCCGCACCTGAGATCTCTGCACCGTCAGCGCCTACCTGGTAGCCCTCAATAGTATAATCCACAACCAGCAGGCCATTTTCATCAAAGAAATACCACTTCCCGTTCTCTTGAAACCATGTGTTGGTCAGATAAGTTCCATCGTCATTTTTATATCTATAACCGCCCTGCTCCTGCTGCTCCCAAGTCCCGGCACACAGCCCTGCCCCCACAGCAATTTACCACCCTCATATTTCTCTTTATAATACCGGTCAAACTCCCGATACATCTACTTCTGAGCCATTCCATACATCTGTTCTGACCGGTACAAGTCCTCAAGATATTTTTCTCCAGTCCCTTCCGGATCGTCCCTCAATTTCAAGCCAATTTCCTCATCAAGCTTTTGATCCTCCGGTGTTCCTATCTCCGCCGCGGCAAACAGCATGTTTTTCATAAACTCTGAAACCTGCCCCTCCTCATAGATCCGATAAGATTCCAGAGCCACATACCCTGAGTGCAACGTCCCAATATGTACCCGGTTCTTCATAATGCCGCTTGCCGTCACCTCATCAAGAAGCTTCCGATATGGTTCCCGGTACGTTTCACGGTCTATGTAATGGGCAAACAAGATCAGATTCCCTGCTATATTTTCCTCCTTTACTTGCTGTCATGTGGAGGTGGACTGAAAGATTCGCAAACATCCCGTCCTAACTCGCTTTGAGCTTACGTTTCTTCTTACCGGTATTCAGTTCAACGAATTCCGGTCCTTTTCATCATCCCTGGTATTGCGTTCTTCCAGCACCCGCTGCAGAGACAGAATCAGGTCGTTTTGGATACGGATGGTCGTATTCAGTTATACGATCGTATCCTTCAGTTCCCTGAGCTGGATATCCTTAGCGCTGGGTGTTATGGACTTGCATTCCTTTTTCTTATTACTGGTATTTCTAAAGAAATCATAAAAAAAGCGAATCCTGCCATAGTGCAGTCCCATCATAATGACGGTGGATAACTTACCGGGATTGTCGGATCAGCGCCAGAAAATGGGCTTTCAGCCACAGAATAAGCCTTTGGATCTGCGGCATATCAGGCTAAACTGTGGATTTTCGGAAACTTATCCGCAAAATCCCCAAACACGGATTTGTTATCCACGACCCTGAATGAGAAACAACCCGAAAAATTTAGCAATTTCACAACGGATCTTTGTCAGGCCTGGATCGCTTTGGGCTGTTCGACAAGCCCGCTGAGCAACCAGTCTAACTGACGCCAGATGATGGCCTGGGCTTCCGAGTTTTTTCGTGGTCAACGATAACATCCATGGGAACATTGAGACTATGCCGGTATTGCTTGAATCGTACCAACAGACAGCACGCTGCCTGGATTGCTGTCTGTTTTTGAACCAGGGTCCAGCCTGACCACTTCCTGCATAGCAGAAGGACTAAGATTTTCCCTGGAAACCGTATCCGGTATATCATGGCAAGCCTTCTTTTTCAGGCGGCTTACCCAGATGTAAAAAGTACCTGGATGGATCCCATGATCAGCTGATACTGCTGGTCGACCGGTACTCTGGCATTGTAAATAGATATTGTTCGAAACACCTCCATAATTATGTAGTAAAATGCCAACATCTATCCAAACATAAAAGAGATTCGGGAGTAAAATGCTTGCATCTAGCTGTACTCATTATGAGGCAAATGGTAGTTAAATACCAGCCACCCTAATATCTGGCACTTACTACACACCAACCACATTCACCACATATCATATCTAAATTATAGCTTTGATATGCTGTCTTATAGAGCTACTCTGTCTCTGGTAAAACAGGCATTCGCTTCCACGTCAATCAGCTTATTTGTGGAACCAGCGGAATCCCCCGCATTCTTTTTTTCTCTTCAACCGTGCTGGAATACTGTTCTAATTTTTCTCTGTCCCTACTCGTTAAATTACTGTTATGCAATGCATAAGTATAGTATTTATCAGCCTGCTGAAGGAAATAAGGATCTTCCGGTTCCATTTTATTATCAAGTTTATCGAAGACAATCGCAATATTCTTACAGGCTTTATACTGTTCATCGGATGCCAGCCCCTTCAGGTATATATCATCTTCGGCTACCTCCTGTTTGTAGAAAACAGCAGCCAAAATCAGATGGCAAATCGAAAAGGGTTCTGTTGTCAGTTCCCTGGCATCCCCCAGGTGATGAAATGCCTCTCCTAAAAAATAGCTGTCACCGCCGTATTCTTTTTTCTCCTTTGCCAAATGCCAGAATCCAGCAAATCCATCAATAGCAATTCCTCCATATAATACAATATTTTCTATCGTATATATATCTGACTTCTCACCTACCTTTCTCTGTACGTTTTCTTTCCCAATCTCAAAAAGACAATCCAAACCAGACTGTCCCATCGCATGTGCATTATTCATAGCCGGTTCAATCCTAAAGTTTTCCTTCCGACAGAAGCAGATCTCCTTACGCGCTTCCCAATTCACCGTACCTTGATCTAATTGCTGTACCCTATCCACATTTTTCGCAAGCTTTCCGTAATTCGCACTACGCCAAACCCTGGATTCAAAATCCGGCACATAGTTGTTCATAATTCTCAATACCGCATCACATAGACACTCAAAATTCTCCTGCGTCCCCGTAACTCCAATCCGCCCCATCTCATTTAAGAGTTCGCTCCATACGCGAGATTCAATTTGCGCTTCAAAGGGAACCTCAGACGCAGACTGAGGGCTTTCCGTTGAATCTACAGATTCATGCATTGCTTCGGCAGCAAGACTTACATCTGCCTCCGCATTACTGTCTTGCAGTTCATGATTGCCAGATTCTCCCTGATAAGGCTCATCAGCATTCTTACCCTGAAACCGCACATGCCCGCCTGCTGCCAACGATGCTGTTGTTAGCACACCAAAACAGAGTATGGCTGCTAAAATGCATGTAGCCGCACTCTGTTTCCACTTAGCTGCCAGGACCATCCCCAATATAACAGCTAATACCAACGATATGACGCACCCGGCGATCATCTTGTGACCAACAATATAACTATATATCCCTGCAACACTGCCAATCAATAGCAGGACTCCAGAGACTATATTATTTCCCGCCTTCACAAGCCCCATGACCCGCTCATATACTCCGTTTCCGGAACTATGAGCATCCTCATCCATCTTGTTCGGGCGCGCCTTCGCATAATCTGTTTTCACAGATTTATGTGCCTTTTTCTTTCGCTTTGTCATAATACCGGCCCACCCTTGTATCCAATCAGCTTACAGCGTTTTCTCACAACCAAATGCTTTTATAAACCGGCCTTTTAATTCATCTGCTTTTTCTCGGCTCTGTTTTCCTCTGCACTCAGCTTCAATCACGTTCCACAGAGGCTCCAGCCGTTCTGCGGACTCCTCTTCCATCACTGCCAGTTCATCCTCACCTGGTATAATATATAATCGATATATTTCCCCGCCGTTGTCTTCTGTGCCTCTCAACAGCAGAAAAATCCCATCTTCAAAATTACAGGCAAATGCCTCATATTCTGTCACCAGTTCATCTTCAAGCATCTGTCTGGCATAATCACACTTGAAGTTTTCTTCATCAAAGGGTCTCCAATAAATTTCGTGGCTCTCCCCCTCTGTCATCTGCATTAAAAGTCCGACAAAATCATTCTCTAACTCACATGCTGCATTCCCGGCAAGTTCATCTACGGAAACCCCCAAATAACGGGCTATCAACAATACCTTATCCAAGGAAGGGCTCATCCTGACCCATCGGCTGATCAACCCCGGACTAAAATTCTGGCTGCGCTCCAACTCCGACACAGAGATATTCCGCATTTTGCATATTCTTCTTATATTTTCAACAAGCTTTTTATTATCCATATTTCACGCTCCATATACTTGAAGAATTTTTCAAGCCCTTTTCCCGATATTATACTCTCCTCTGAATCATGCGTCAACAGTCAGCATATCGTCCGGTGTGATGACCTGTGTTTTAAGCGGAAAGCCATGCGGCATTTTGAACACTAAAATGATAAAAGCATACAATCAACCATTCAGCTGATCGCATGCTTCTATCATTTTTATCCAAACAAAAATTCGTCCAGAGCTTCCAACGCTTCCATAATTCAGGATTCTTTTCTCTTCGTCTAATTCGCTCCGATTCTATCACATCGTCTTCTGTTGATTCACATTCCATGTTGCAGGACAGTTCCACTAAACCCCAGAGAATTGTACTTTTCTTAGTTTTAGGATGTGACCTGCAGGATTTCTCGATAGTTATTCTCGAATATTCCTGCATTGTTTTTCCGAACCCTCCTTCCCTGATATTATAAATGCCAATTATACTGATTCCCAACGAACTAAACGTTTCATTTCCCCTGTTAATGATTCAAAAACCAACTCAATGGTCTTGCCACATTTTCCAGTGTCTTCAATATACCGCTTCAGCTCTTCAATATTACAAAGCCTTAACTGACTATACTCTTCGCTGATCCGAACCTCCGGGATCACAATATCCTGAATCTCTATATTGGTGGGGTAACATATCGTTATCTGATCATAAACTTCCTGTATATGATTCTTCATTTCCGGTTCCGGAGTTGCCTGCATTTTAATTGGAGAATGAACGCGGCAACTTAGCCCCCTTTGAGATTTCGCAGTATAAAGCAACTGAATATTTTCCAGATCCTTCTCGCTAAATTTCTTTAACAAATTCAGCTTGATTCCATAGATAGATTCAATATCTTTTAACATCTCCATAAACTGCAAATCTTCACTCCACCCCGGCCCCGGAGAAAGGTTTAAGTTTCCAGTAATCAGCTCCTTCTGTTCTTCCAAAAGTTTGATTATAATTTCACATCCATTTTGAGCAGCTTTCATGAACATGAGAAAATGAAACATTTCATCGACACTCTCACTTGTACAGGACGCCGAAACTTTAATCTTTTTCGTTTCCACCTGATATCTTATTTGTATCTGCACCCCAATGTCCTGAGTATGATTGGAAAAAATCATTTCTGCTTCACTGATCCGTTCTATCCCCAGCATCAGGTAGTCATAACCATACGTACTCCCTTCCAGCACAAGCGAACAGGGACGCGGCGGCGGAAATTTTTTAGGAACAATCCGCCATTCGCAGTCCTTCCAGGCCTCCGTGTCCGTTGGATCCGGAGTATCTCCCAACATCTTTCGGAACTCGACAACATTTATCTCGATTTCCGTCTGCTCCCCATACGCATGCTGCATCAAATTCTGCATCGTTCCATATTTCCGATACTTTTCAGGGAGTGAAAATCTAATTTGCGCTCTTGGAGGATATTTCTCTACCGCTTCGGGAGACAATGGACGACTCTCGAGGCAGACGCGCCTTCCATCATCCACAATCCGATAGTCATAATAAGGAAATAATGGATGTTCACGTCCGATCAGATTCCTCTCATTCTCAAGATGTACCTGTATCGCTGGAATTCTGGCTTCCTTAGCCATCTCCTTCAATGCCATAGACGAATCATCCAAAATCAAATTTTTTATGTTGTTCTGGCTCACATTTCCTCGGAAAAATAGACTTTTAAACTGATTGAACTGACTTGTTTTCTTTTCCTTCTTTTCCTTTTTCATATTCTTCACCAGTGATTGTATTACTTTGTACCACATTGCCTTCATTTGAAAATGCTCTGAACTGATTGGACTGCTTCTGTTTATGGTTTCGTCTACTGCACACCTGGTATCCTGCCAGGAAACTTATCGTAATGCTGGCTAATATGCTTATCAGATATGCCCCTAAAGTTGTGCTGGGGTCTAACAGGTTTTTGAACTGCTCTAACATGTTTTTCGCCTCCTCTTAATCACCGTTTCGGGTCTGAATTGCAACTCGGCTTCTTTTGCCGATCTTCACACTCATCCACACCATATAGACAACGAAAGGCGGAAATAGCTGCTTTTCCGCCTTTCGTTGTCATAAATTAATTTCAAAGCTTGATGCGAAATGCTTTTTTTCCATAATCTCGCGCATAAATTCTTCTACCGTCTTTGGTGGTTGTCCATGTACGAAATATATACATGCTATCATCTCCTTTCTTCAAGCACGCTTGAAAAAGGATAATATTTATGTTATACTCATATTTGTCGGTATGGTATAATCAGCTACATATGATTATCCCGTTCAAGCATGTGCCAGATGATAACATCTGGCATATGTTTTATGTAAAAGCTAATTAGCTGATACAACATGTTAATTATTCTTTTTCAGGATATTATCAATCTTCTGGAATTCTTCAACAATTTTTTTAATCGATTCTATGCACTGTGCATATTCCGGTGTAATACTCCAAGGTTCTATACTTATATCATTCTTCAAAAAGGAATTGTATTTTGTCGCTATCCTCAGTCCCATCAGTGCCCGTTTGATAAACTCTTCTGCACTGACAGTTTCTGATCCCTTATATTTCATCTTATCCTCATTCACCATAGAGGACTGTTCAAACTGATTATCCACAATATTACTTGCTGATGTATCTTCCATTGTGTCTTTATTCTCCTGTTTATTCGGCCAACAATATTCGCCCCGTTTGCTGGTTCCTTCAATAAATCCATTCGTTTTCATCTTGTGAACAATATTGTAAAAGGTATTAAGATTGATTTCCTTTCCCATACGGCTATCTACATAATTTTTCATCTCTGGAACAGATGCAACGCTCTTCTCCCGTAAATACTCTTCTATGTAACCAGTCGCAACGGCTAATTGTGTCCCATTGGTGTTTTCCATTTTTTCTCCTTTCCTTCTTCGTATGTTCCTTGCAAATTAATTCTATCACATGCCGCAAGGATATGCAACTCCTTTCTTCTTTTTTTACAATCTTTCAAATCTATTTAACTAAAAAGTTTTTCTCATATGTATGTATCCTTTTTCTAAAATCCTTTGCAACTAATTTCCAAGATATGCAATCTTGGTATTGTATCATATACTTATACTTTTTCCAGTTGAATCTAAACCATTGATCTATGAGCAACCGTTACCGTCTCAATCAAACGCAATCAGACTTGCTAATTATATTGTTGTCCTACTCATCAAAATCCACCTAAATAAAAACGCGAAAAGAACTATCTGACACTTTCATTTTTTAAGTTACTAATTCTTGTTCTTATAAGGATGATTATGCGAAGTGAAATGTTAGGAGTTCCCACGTATGAAAAGCTATGAACAATATAAACGTCTGATCCGTTTCTTCACCTCGGTCGCCATCCTGGCCATCGAGGTGGGCATCTACTGGATCGCCTGGGACCAGTACTTTTCCCAGGCTGCAGGCACGCCCTTCTTCCGAAAAGGGGACTGGCTGATGGCTGCCGTCTATGCCATCCTGCTGTTATTCTTTTCCCGGATGTACGGCGGACTGAAGATCGGATATTTAGAGAAGGGCAATGTGCTCTACTCCCAGGTACTCTCCGTGATCCTCGTCAATGTGATCACGTATCTTCAGGTGGCGCTCCTGGCGAAACGGTTTTTAGGGCCGGCGCCTTTCCTGGTGATGTTCGCCTGCCAGGTCATTGCGATCTGCATCTGGACGCTGTTGGCAAACAAGCTGTTCCAAAAGCTGTTCCCGCCGCGCCAGATGCTCCTGATCTACGGCAACCGGCCGTCCCTAACCCTGATGCACAAGATGAACTGCCGCAAGGACCGGTATCAGATCCGGCAGGTGGTACATATCGAGGTGGGATTAGAGCGGATCCTGGAGCTGATCGCGGACTATGACGCAGTGGTCATCTGCGACGTGCCGTCCCAGATCCGGAACCAGGTCTTAAAGTATTGCTATGGCAAGGGGATCCGGGTATATGTGACCCCGAAGATCTCCGATATCCTGATCCGCAGCGCGGAGGATGTGAACCTGTTTGACACGCCGCTGATCATGGCGAGGAACGGGAGGATGTCCATCGAACAGGCATTTGCAAAGCGGACGATGGACATCGTGATCGCAGGGATCGCCTGTGTGATCGCCTCCCCGTTCATGCTGGTGACAGCCCTGGCCGTAAAGCTTCAGGACGGCGGCCCGGCGCTGTACAAGCAGAAACGCCTGACTATCGACGGGGAGGAATTTTATGTATATAAGTTCCGGAGCATGCGGATGGATGCGGAGAAGGACGGCGTGGCGCGGTTAGCCAGCGCTGGGGACAGCCGGATCACCCCGGTGGGGGCATTTATCCGGAAGGTACGGCTGGATGAGCTGCCGCAGCTTTTTAACATCTTAAAAGGCGATATGAGCATCGTGGGGCCGAGGCCGGAGCGGCCGGAGATCGCAGCGCAGTACGAGGCAGAGATGCCGGAGTTCCAGTACCGGCTGCGGGTGAAGGCAGGGCTTACCGGGTATGCGCAGATCTTTGGGAAATACAACACGACGCCCTATGACAAACTGAAGCTGGATCTGCATTACATACAGAATTATTCGGTGATGCTGGACGTGAAGCTGATGATCCAGACGGTGAAGATCTTGTTTATGAAAGAGAGTACGGAAGGGGTCGCGGCTGGGCAGACGACGGCAGCGATGGAACCTTCCACAATAGTAAAGGATAAAGAGCATGGACAATAGCCCATTGATTTCCGTTATAATGCCTGCTTACAATGCAGAAAAAACGTTGATTCAGGCAGTTCAGTCTGTCATCAACCAGACTTACTGTAATTGGGAGTTATTAATTATAGATGACTGCTCTATAGATAACACATATGCATTGATGCAAAAACTTCAACTCAGCAATACAAAAATCAAAATTTTGAAAAACCATCAAAATGCAGGTGTATCTGAGTCACGGAATAAAGGTGTGCAAGCTGCGTTGGGGTCATGGATTGCCTTTTTGGACAGTGATGATATGTGGGCTCCCAACAAACTGGAAAAACAAGTAAAATTATTAGCGCGAAATAATGAAGCTGCTCTGATATTTACAGGAAGCGCTTTTGTGAATGCAATTGGAGAAATGTCAGAATACAAGCTTTCTGTACCTGAGACAATCACATATCATCAGTTATTAAAACAAAATGTAATTTCCTGTTCATCAGTAATGGTTAAAAGAGATATAATCTGTCATTTTCCGATGAAATATGATGACATGCATGAAGATTATGCAGTATGGCTGCAAATCTTAAAACAGGGGTATCAGGCTTATGGAATCAATGAGCCATTGCTAGTATATCGCCTGTCAACAAATTCAAAATCAAGCAATAAGAAAAAAGCTGCATTGATGACATATAAAGTATATCGCTACCTTGGTCTGAACCATATACAGGCAATGTATTATTTTGTTTGGTATGGCTGTAAAAATCTAAAAAAATATCACGCAATACAAAAAAAGTAATTAGTTTAATGGAGAAAGAACATGAAAGTATTTTTTATAAATCCCCCTTTTAAATCTGAATATGGCAAATTTTCAAGAGAATCCCGCAGTCCCGCAGTAACAAAAAGCGGAGCTTTATATTACCCGCTATGGCTTATTTATGCAGCCGCTTACACAGAAAAAAAAGGTTTTAATATTGAATTCCTTGATGCACCTGCAAAACAATGGAGTGAAAAAGAAAGCATTGCCTATATAAAAGAACATGCATCAGATACAGGTTTATTTGTATTAGACACCAGTACTCCCTCCATCAACAGCGATATTTCCTTTGGTGCCAGATTGAAAGAACTGTATCCAGATGCGTTTATCCTTTTGGTAGGTACGCACCCATCTTCAACGGTTACAGAAACACTTAATAGCAATCATTTAATAGACGGCGTTGCCCGGAAAGAATACGATTACACTGTCTTTAATCTGGCAAAAGCCTTACAGGAAAACGAAGATTTAAATACAGTGTACGGAATCTCCTATCGCAGAAATGATGAAATCCAGCATAATCCGGATGCAGAGTACATTCAAGATTTAGATACGATACCCTATGCGTCAGAGTTTATTCAGCATTATCTTGATCCCAGAGACTATTTTTTTGCAGCAGCCCATTACCCGTCAATTCAGATATTTACAGGCCGCGGATGCCCCAGCAGGTGTAACTTCTGTGTATATCCTCAGACCATGCATGGGCATCAGTACCGGTTAAGGACACCGGAAAATGTGGTTGGCGAGTTTGAGTATATTGCTAATCATTTTCCAGATGTAAAAGAAGTGGTCATAGAAGATGATACATTTACTGCAAACAAAAAGCGTGTTATGGACATTTGCAGCCTGCTTATTGAAAAAGGATTAAATAAGCGCTTAAAATGGCTTTGCAATGCCAGGGTAAATCTGGATTTGGAGACTATGCGTATCATGAAAAAAGCTGGCTGCCGGCTTATCATACCAGGCATTGAAAGCGGAAACCAGCAAATCTTGAATAATATTAAAAAAGGCACAACGTTAGCGCAGATAGAAGCTTACGTGAAAAATGCGAAAAAAGCAGGACTTCTGATTCATGCATGTTACATGGTCGGAAATCAAGGCGAGACCAAAGAAACCATGGAAAATACGTTGAAGTTGGCCCTGCATTTGAACACAGATACCGCTCAGTTCTTTCCTTTAATTCCCTATCCGGGTACAGAAGCTTATGAATGGGCGTTGGAAAACCATTACATTAAGGAAGGTTATGACCATTACTGTAAGGAGGACGGCACTCATAACTGTGTGTTGGAACTTCCTGAACTGACCTCAGAAGAAATGGTTGGCTTTTGTGATAATGCAAGGCGTAGATATTATATGCGGCCACGGTATATCATGCATCGACTGTGGGTGGGATTGAAAGACCCGGATGATTTGAAGCGGTCATTAAAGGCATTTAATCGATTAAAAAAATATCTTTTCAAATAAAGAGGTGATTTATGATTAATAAGTTGGTCACAAACAAATTTCTTCGGAAAATTATATTGTTCTTTTGCAAAATGCTTACAGCAATAAACTGTTTTTTACCTAAAAATAAGAAATGGGTGTTTTTTTATGAAAGTGTTGATTGTGAACTACATGATAATTCTCGCGCATTATATAACTATATGAAAAAACATTATCCTGAATATAAATATTTTATCTGCGCAAGTAATAAAGAAAAAAACCGCAAACTATTTTCAAATCATACAGTAGTAGTGGGGCAATTAAAAGGAATTTTATACTTTATGCTTTCAAAATATTGTTTTTATTCTTATTCATCTTTAAGGATAAAGCCATCCTCAAAACAGGTGATAGTAAATATGTGGCACGGCACCCCTTTGAAGGTCATTGGTAATCTTTCAAAAGATAAATTCAATACTGGTGAAGATATGTGCTCTTTTACTTATTTACTTGCTGCATCTGAGTTCTTCAAGCCAATTATGAGAGAAGCTTTTGGCTGTAAAGAGTCTCAAGTTTTAGTGTGTGGACATCCGAGGACAGATGATTTTTTCGTTGAGACTCACAATGACTATTTAGACGAGATTAAAAGACATAAGAAATCCATTATTTGGATGCCTACATTTAGAGTTACAAAAGATGCACGACATAAAGACTTGGGGGACAATTATAAATATGATTCTGAAACCATGCTTCCATTACTAGAGACATATTCAAGTTTAAACACATTAGATGATTTTTGTGTTAAAAATGATATCTTACTGATTATTAAAGCACATACGTTGGCACAGATAAATAATGTGGATTTTCATAATATTCATATGATTAAAGATGAGGATCTAGAAAAACGTAATATTTCTTTATATCAGTTCATTGCAGCCTTTGACGCTCTAATAACCGATTATTCTTCGATTTATTTTGACTATCTGCTACTCAACAAGCCAATGTGTTTCATTATCAATGATATAGAACTTTATCAGTCTGCGAGAGGATTTGTGGTAGATAATCCGTTTGAATTAATGCCGGGAAATCATATTAAAACAATAGCGGAATTTTACCAATTTTTAACCCAAATCTTGTCAGGTATTGATTTATATTATCTTGAAAGAAGGAGGGTCAATGATTTATGTAATCAATATCACGATGGTGACAATTCAAAACGCCTGCTTCAGTTAATAGGAATGTAGTTAAAATTATACTAAAAAGGATATAATAATTATGAAAAAAGCATTAATAATAGGCGGCAGCAACGGAATAGGAGCTGCTATTGCTAAAACTTTAATTGAAAAGGGTTATCATATCATTATTTTAGATAGATGCGTGCCCGATGAATCTATTTTTTCAAATACGGATAATTATATATATCAATATTGTAATCTGCTTGATATCGATGAATCTATATTAGAAGAATTAGCCTCATGTGAAGATATTAAGATACTAATGCTCACTGCTGGTTTCGGTCGAGTTGCGGAATTTGAATGGCTCACACCAATGGAAATTGATAATATAATGAGAGTAAATGCGACAGCAAATATTAAAATTATACGATATTTCTATGAACGAATTAAAGACTCGAAGCCATTTTACTGCGGTATTATGGGTTCCATAGCAGGTTGGATTAGTTCTCCTATGTTTTCTGTTTACGCAGCTTCAAAAGCGGCAATTTGCCGCTTCGTAGAAAGTATAAATATCGAGTTAGAACAGTCTGGATATCAAAATCGTATTTTGAATGTATCTCCAGGATCTATCAAAGGATCCAGGTTTAATGGAGAAGAAAATCATCTACCACTTATGGTTGCCTTAGCGGAGGAAATTATTTTTCATCTGTTTAATTCCGAGACGCTTTTTATACCTGAATACGAAACAATATACAAAAATGTATTGCAGCGATATTCTACGGATCCACATACTTTTGGAGTGGAAAGTTATGAGTATAAAAAGAATTCTGGAAGAGTATGTAACAAGAAACAACTTGTTGTCGGATATTTGTCTGGTACTTTTGACTTATTCCATATTGGACATCTTAATCTGTTAAAAAATGCAAAGGTACATTGCGATTATCTGATTGTGGGTGTGCACCCTAATGCTGCACATAAAGGAAAAGAGACTTTCATTCCATTTGAAGAAAGAATGGCTATTGTAAATGCCTGCAAATATGTAGATAAGGTAGTTACATCCTGCCCGGAAGATAGTGACGCATGGGCTTTGTGGCATTATGACAGATTGTTTGTCGGAAGTGATTATAAAGGAAGTGAACGTTTCAACAGATATGAAGCATACTTTCAAGATAAGAATGTAGAAATTGTATACTTTCCTTATACAAAAGGGACAAGCAGTACGCAGATTCGCAGCGTATTATTTCAACAGCAATTATAAATTATTATGGAGACTACTATGTATGATTTAACAAGAAATGATCTTGATGAACTTCACTCGTCGCTCTTAAATATGATGAAAACATTAGATGATTTTTGTCGAACTAAGAATATCTCATATTTCATGTTAGGAGGAACAGCACTTGGGGCTATAAGACACCAAGGTTTTATTCCTTGGGATGACGATATGGATATCGGAATGCCTCAAGACGACTATAAAAAATTTCTAGATTCAACTATTAATGGGATAGGTGATGAGTATATTGTTCGAAATTATGAAAATGATAAAACATGTCCATATGCTTTTACAAGACTAGAGGATAAAAGAACCACATATCTTGAATTGGATCGAGACAATGAGCATTATATTGGTGGAGCATATATTGATATATTCCCCTTAGTTGGGGCTTCAAATTCGTATTTTAAAAGACGCTTACAAGAAATTCATTTATTGTTATGGAAAAAAATTTTGTTTGCTAAGGTTGCCAGCCCTGCATCAAAGAAACGTCCTTTTTACAAAAAGGCATTTATGATGTTTGCTCGTCATACATTTTCCGTAGGATTTATAATTAAAAAAATACATAAAATAATTTTTCACTATCCATATAATGGGAGCAATTATGCGTCAAATATTTTAGGTCATTGGGGTCTTAAAGAAGTTATTCCTAAAACAGATTTTCTCCCTCCAAAAGAATATATATTTGAAGGGCAAAAGTTTTGGGGACCCCAAAATGCAACTAATTATCTTAACTCACTTTATGGAAAAGATTACATGACACCTCCGCCGGAGGAATTAAGAAAAGGTCATCATTATGCACATTACTTTAATTTAAACTTGCCTTACGAACAATATAACCCTGATATACATAAACAGAAGATATGAGGGGCGAGGTTTTTGGCATAATATTTTTAGCGGCTATGTATAGAAAGGAATTCGCGTAGGTATTATGGCTATTATCAGCATTATTATTCCAGTATACAATACAGAAAAATATTTAGAAAAATGCATTAATAGTATTTTACATCAAAAATTTACTGATTTTGAACTAATTTTAGTAGATGATGGTTCTACGGACAGTAGCGGTGCTATTTGTGACTATTATGAACAGCTTGATACTAGAATAAAATGTGTTCACACAACTAATCAAGGGCAGTCTGCTGCTCGAAATTATGGTTTTCAGTTTTCTACCGGAAAATATATAGGATATGTAGACAGCGATGATTATATCTCTCCTCTATTGTTTGAAACTTTATATAACAATATTACAGTGTATAATTGCGATTTGTCAATTTGTGGTATTGCTTTGGAATATTCAGATAAGACTGTTTATTCAGAATTCCCTAATGGGGAATTCCCCCAAATTTTATCGCAAAAAGATGCATTGATAGGCGTATGCAAAGACAATGGTTTTGGCGTATATCCATGTAATAAGCTATTTAAACGTGAATTGATAGCAAAATATCCTTTTGAAGAAGGACATATATATGAAGATGCGCGAATAATAGTTCCTATGTTACTAGAAGAAAACATACGCGTTGTTTTTTCTCCCGAATCTTATTATTTTTATGTTCAAAGGCAAAGCAGTAGTATGCATCAGACATTTAATGAAAGTAATTTAGAATATATTACTGTTTGGATTCAGAATAGAGAACTAGTTGTAAAAAAGTATCCCGAGCTAAAACCTTATTATGATAAACGCGTATATAATAATTGTTTTAAATTGTTAGATAAAATTTATTTAGATGCATGCAATTATTCGGCGGCGGAACAAAAAATTGTTAATATTTTAACTCAAAACCCAATGTCAATTTTAAAAAATCATCTTATGACATATCACCAGCGGATAATGATTAATGTGATTAGGTGTTACTATCCACTATATAGATGGTATCGAAAAACTTTACTATTTTTAAAGTTCAGGGGAAAACATAATGATTAGAAACAAAATATCTTTTGAACAAGTGTTTTTTATATTACAAGTGTTTTATGTTGTACTTGGAATTGTATGCATTGTGCCTTTTTTAAGAGAAGATTTGAATTTCCTTTATAAATATTGTTTACTTATAGGGCTTTTATGTGTATTTTATTATATTGTTTGCAAGCAGAGACTGAATTTGACAGTAAATATTTTTTCTGTCTTAATTTTTTCATTTGTTTCGATACTCTTTATAATTACTTTAGCCCATTTATATGAAAATGGTTTTTTGAGAAATTTAAAAGTTTCTCTATATACTATTTTTCAATTTTACTTTATTGCACTTATTAGTAGACAAACTTCCTATTCAAAAGCAGTTTCCCGGCTACATATTTTGAATATGATAATTATTTTTACGATAACTATTATATCTTTTTTGAGCCTATATGTTTACTTTTTTAATATTAATGGGGAGTATCTTATTTTTAAGAACACAGAGTTCGAGTTTAAATATTATTATGGTGTCGCATTTAATGGGCGTTTAACCGGTATAACATCTAATCCCAATGATTTGGGTATTTTATCCACCATTGGTATAGCCGTAGGAATATTGGAATATAGGAATAAAAAATCAACAAAAAAAATATACTATATTTTTACCTTTATTATTAATTATTTAGCTTTCTTAATGACAAATTCAAGAGGAGCTGAGATTTCTCTTTTAGCATTTCTGGTCTTTTACATGACTTTTTCATTTAAAAGCCTTAAATTAAGAAAAGTATACAAAAGTGGTTACATTTTATCATTTCTACTTAGCTTAATTTTGGCTTTATTATTATTCGCATCATTTAATCCTGCCAGAAAGATGATAGGGTATTTGCCACGAGTGCAAACTTCACAAGCAAATAGCTCTGAATCAAATACTATTCAATCAATAGCTTACACCAATCTTATACGCAATACAGAAAATGAAAAAAGTGGAGGAGGACGTGTTGAATTATGGCATATTGCTAAAGACATTGTCAAAGATCACCCATTAGTAGGGGTAAGCGTTCCAAAAGAAGCGGCTATATATTATGCACCTCATTTAAAAAATGATAGAGGTGTTCAAAGTGGAAGCTTTCATAATATAATCATTCAAACAATGGTAATGTATGGATTACCCGGCGCTATAATGCTTTTGCTTCTTATGGCTATTCTAGGTTTTCACGGAATTACGTATATTAAAAAAAATCGGCATTGCCAATATACTAAATATTTGATTTCTGTAACGGCCATATTGTTTATGTTAGTAATAAACAATATGGTTGAAGCCAATATACTTTACACGACAAACCATATGAATGCTATTTTTTTTATTTATTTTGGGTTTTTTCTATTTTTTATCAATTTTAACTATAAAGGTAATAATATAAATGCAGATGACACGTACTCAGAATTCAATTCGTAACTTATTTACTGCCTTAATGGGTCAAGTATTATCATTATTGATAGGGTTTATATCTAGGTATTATTTTCTTCATACTTTGGGGGAAAACTATTTAGGAATAAATGGACTTTTTACAGAAATTTTATCGATGTTGTCCTTAGTAGAATTGGGGATAGGACCAGCTATAATATTTTGCATGTATGAACCGCTGGCACAAAAAAACACACCTCAGATATGTGGATTATTAAGTTTCTATAAAAAAATTTACACAATCATAGGTATTCTTGTTGCATTATTAGGATTATTATTTGTTCCATTTTTGCCATACATAATTAAAGATTATACATATTCTACAGAGTTAAACACGATATTTATTCTTTTTGTTGCAAATTCTTCTGTTTCATATTTTTTTGCATATAAAAAGTCGCTAATTTTAGCTGATCAAAAAAGATATATATATAATCTTGTCCATTACAGTTTATATATAGTTTTTAATCTGATTCAGATTTTCTGTTTGATTGTATTTGGAAATTATAAACTATATCTTTTGTGGCAAATTATTTTCACTATAAGCGAAAATATTATTATTTCAATTAAGGCAAACAAAAGTTATCCTTTTTTAAAAAGTATATCCACTTTTAGCCTTGATAATGAAACAAAAAATCACATATTTAAAAATACATTTGCTATGATTTTTCACAAATTAGGAGGAATTGTAGTAATATCAACAGATAATATTTTACTATCTATGCTAATAGGAATTGTACCGGTTGGCATATATTCCAATTATCAACTAATACTTAACGCTGTCAAAAATGTTCTTAAGCAATTTTTCTTATCTATATCTGCTAGTGTTGGCAATCTTGGAGTGACAGAGTCGAGTGAGAAAAAAGAATTAATATTTAATGTTACTCTGTTATTGGCAAACTGGCTATATGGTTTATGCTCAATTTGCATTTTTAATTTGATTAATCCTTTCATTAATTTATGGTTGGGAAAAGACTTAACATTTGATAAAAGGGTTGTTTTTGTATTATGTTTAAATTTATACATTTATGGGATTCGGCAACCCCTTCAAACATTTTGGGAATCATTTGGCTTATTTTGGTATGATAGGTATAAACCCCTTTTCGAATGCATAATTAATCTGGTTGTGTCAATATGGCTTTCAAAAAGCTGGGGGATTTTGGGTATTTTTGTCGGAACTTTTATTAGCACTGTTTCTACTTGCTTGTGGATTGAACCATTGATTGTATATAAATATGCCTTAGAGGTTCCATGGATAAGATACTGGAAAAAATTTATACAATATTTGTTTTTATATGGTTTGTCATTTGTTATATCCGTATTGCTTTTGGAAAATTGGGGAAATGTTTCATGGTGGAACTGGATATTAAAAGCATTTATATGTTCTTTTATTATTACTTTAATATATGTATTAGGGACTATGAATCTATTAGAGAGAAAGATTCTTTTACAATTATTTGGTAAAATATTTCACCGGAAAAGGTAAAAATTAATGTGGAATTTTTATAAGTATCAAGGTAATAATAGCTTTTATAAGTATTCGTCATTTATAAATCAGAAAATATTAATACTAGTACCGCACGAGGACGATGAAATTAATCTAATTGGTGCAACACTGGTTGGACTTTCAAAGCAAAAATGTCAGATTAAGTGTGCATACCTTACAAACGGAGATTTCGGATTTAATGGAGAGACTCGTTTAAAAGAAGCTTTAAACGCTTTACAGATTTTAGGGGTAAAAGAAGAAGATGTTATTTTTTTCGGATTTGGGGATAATATGACAAATAAAAATTTTCATATATACAATTGCCCCAGTGACGATATTTTAAATTCTTCAGCCGAAGTAAACTACACTTATGGTCTAAAAAACCATCCTGACTACTCAACGCAATGCAATGGTATAGCAGCTCCTTATTCCCGTAAGGCTATTGTAGAAAACATATGTCACCTACTAAAAGACTATAAACCAGATATTATTTTTTGTATAGATTTTGATTTCCATGCTGACCATCGAGCGCTTAGCCTTTTTTTTGAAGAAGCTTTATGTATTTTACTAAAAGAGACAGGAAACAGTTATTTCCCTATTATATACAAAGGTTTTGCTTATAGCACAGCATGGTTTTCTAAACCTGATTTTTATGCGCTAAATATTCTTTCTACTGTTCAACCGCAAAATGAACATGAGGAATATTGCGAAAGCGCAATGGATAACCCTTTTTTTAACTGGGAAAAACGAATACGATTTCCAATACCGCCAGATGTTTTATCTTACACAATAAGAAATAACCCGATTTACTACGCATTAAAAAAACACAAAAGTCAAACAGCTCAGCGTAAAGCTTTAAGTATAATTAACGGAGATCAGATTTTTTGGGGAAGAAATACAAATAGCCTTTCCTATCAATGTGAAGTATCGGCTTCTTCAGGAAACATTGAAAAGATAACCGATTTTAAACTGATGGATTCATGGACTGTGTTACCCAAAAGAACAAATGCAGAAGCTTCCTTGTGGATACCGGCGTTTGACGATAAAGATAAGCACATTCGTTTAATTTTAAATGAACCCAAACAAATCCATCATATTAGCATATATGAAAATCCAAACCAACTTCATCATATTGAAGAATGTAAAATTAAATTGAGCAACGGTCAGGAGATTATTTATAATGATATATTAAATAACGGTAATGAATCCCGAATCGTTATTGAATCAACTGATTTAATATCTCACATAGATTTGTGGATTACAAAATTCACTGGTAATTTAGCTGGTATTGCCGAAATAGAAATATACGACAAAATTATTAGAAATCAAATGGCTTTTATAAAACTTATGGAAAATAATAATTTTGTTTATAATTTTATCGTGAATTCCAAACAATCTATGATTGATTTGCAAGTTTACTACTATGATGGTTTAGAACCTCATACCCTATCTATCGAAGACGACAATGTAATTGTAAAAGAATCTCCGCCAAATAGCATCAAAATTCATAAAAATTCAATATATCTGCTTCCTGGTTATAAAAAAATCAAACTGAAAGTTTGTTTAAAAGACAATATGGATATTTATGATGAAATAATAATTATGCGATGGGATTTTTTTAAGAAAAATATCTATAAGTGTTTGATGTTATTTGACTGGTTGATTTTTAAAGTTACGACACATTATGAATACAAATTTAAAAGGCAAAGGGGTATTAAAAATGAATACAAACAGTACAAAAAAGCAAGAAATTGATTTAAGAGATTTAATTTTCTCTATTTTACACAAATGGCGATTAATTTTGATAATAGGAGTTTGCTTTGCTGTTATATTGGGAGGCTTAAAATTTATTTCAAACTATAAAACCCAGAGTAATACAGAATTTATCGAACAAGCTCAAATCCAATATGATACAAATCTTAAACTATATGAAAATAACAGAACAATTACCGAACAAGAAATTGAAAATTTAAAAAAAGATATTGAAATGCAGCAAAAATATATGGAAAACTCAATTTTAATGAATATGAGCCCCTACGACATAAAAGAAGCTACAGCAAATATTTTTATCAAAACTGACTTTGAAATTATGCCTGGTATGTTATATCAAAATGTGGATTATACCGATACTGTAATACAAGCCTATCAGTCAATTATTTCAAATGCTGCATTTTGGAAAAAAATTGCCGATAAATCCGGAATAGAGGAGCGATATCTCCAGGAGTTAGTATCTATTGAACGCATAGGAACAACGATAGATGGCGCAGATGTAACAAAGTTAACTAATCTTTTAACTATACAAGTTCATCATTACAACGAAGCTGAGGCAAAAAATATTTTACAATATATCCTTTCAGAAACAGAAGCTTTACAATCTTCGATCACAAACAGTATTGGCCAACATGAATTGCATATTGTAGATAAAAGCTATGGAACTGTTATAGATTTAGATTTAGCTAATGTCCAGAAAGACGCCAGCAAACGCTTAACTGATTTACAGACTTTATTAAATGAAAAGGAAAAATATGTTAAAGATTTAGTAAAGCCGACAGGGGTTACTTCTCCCATAAAGACAGCAATAAAACAGGGAGTTAAATATGGCATTTTAGGTGGTGTATTGGGAAGCTGTATTGCCGTATTTCTTGCTTGTATTATATTTTTGTTAAGCGATAAATTGTATTCTGGACAGGAACTAAGGAAATGTTTTAATATAAAAATATTGGGAATGGTGTCACTGCTGAACAAAAAAACAGTTAAAGGAATTGATGCTTGGCTAAATCGAATGGAGGGGATTAAACCAATTGGCAATTCGGAGCAACAATATGATTTGATAAGTGCTAATCTTGTAAACTATGCAAGTAATATAGACACATTACTAATAGTGAGTATGGTGTCAGAAGAACAGCTCCAAATAATACAAGAAAATTTATCTGAACGATTACCGGATAAGAAAATTTTATGCGGTTATGATATGCTGCACTTCTCAGAAACTTTAAAAATGTTGCCACAGTGCGAAGGTATTATTCTGGTGGAACAAACAAAATTTTCGACCTTATCTATTATTGAGGAAGAGATAATTTTAGCACAAACTTTGGGCAAAGAGATTGTTGGTTGTATTGTCTTGGAATAAATAAGTACGCAAGACATTTGGAGGCTACAAATGGAAACAGTGATAAAAGAAAATACTCGTAGCATAAATGGTTTTAGTAAAAGCGATTTGTTAAAAATTAAGGGTATTGCGATTCTTTTGATGATGTTTCATTACTGTTTTGGCGGTGTTAATCGTTTTGAGAGCTATGATATTTCATTTTATCCTTTCTTACAACCCTATATTGTGAAGGTATCATGGTCCTTCAAAATATGTGTGAGGAAATTTAAATGTTTGGATTTCCTCACACATATCTTTACATATTATGTATTGGGACGTTGGCTGCAGAAGAAAATTGGTTGTTTAATAACTCTAAAAGGATTTTAAGATATTTTATAGATATGATTTTAATGTATTTAGTGTATCGCATCTATTTGGTTGTGCCTGTTGAACAATTTTGAAATTCACATGAAATTTAGTTTTCTTTTTCTTAATAGTATATTGCTGGGGATTTATATTTTATTATCAATTCTAATCGAATGGATGAAAAAACGACCAGATACAATCAATTGATTAATTGCTTGATTGAAAAAGTAGAAACTTTTTATGTTGCTAAATCAAAATAGTAAGTTTAATGAATGCTACTGATAAGAAACATTATAGGAACCCAGTACAATATTTAGTAGTACTGTGCCCCACCCTGAAAAATATATAAATACAAAGGAGTCTCACCATGGTTCTTCTATCTAAAATAAAATATGTACTCACAACTGTTTTTATATGTATCCTGCTTAGTGTTATTGGTTATGCATTACCTACAAATACTATATTTAAACAGCATGTAGCAAAATCTGCATATATTCTGGACGGTGAGGGGACCTATCCGAAAGTATTAAGCCTTTATAATTCCCAGTTGGATAATTTCACAGATGCTTTAATGATTAATATAGCAGCATATGATGGTGGCGAATCATTACTAACAAAGCTGTCGTCTAATTATCGGTATAAAACAAGTCAGGAAAGTTCCATATCCTGGCTTTTGACGGCCTACTCCAAGCATGATGAACCAATATCCGTTGCTCCATACAGTAGATATTGGCACGGTTACATACCATTTGTAAAACTTGCATTATTCTTTACGACTTACCAAGGGATCCGTCAGATAAATGCTATTTTACAAATATTAGTTTTCGCAGTTATTTTGACATTGTTAATAAAACGAAACAAGGCACTTTTTGTACTACCATATACAATTTTATGGATTTCATTAAATCCATCAGCAATACAGTTATCCATGCAATTTTCTTCGATATATTACGTTTTTTCAATTGCTATTATTCTACTGCTATACAACTTTGAAAAAATCCGTACGACGCCAGGTTATGGCGTTTTCTTTATGTTAATTGGAATTGTCACCAGTTGGCTTGATTTTTTAACATATCCCATTCTGACACTGGGTATTCCGTTAACAATATTAATGTTGTTAGATGACAGCACATCAGGAGAGAAGTTAAAAATATGTATTAGTACAGCTTTAATGTGGTCATTCGGATATTTTGGGATGTGGGCGTTTAAATGGATTATAAGTTCTCTTGTATTAAAACAAAATGTGATAGGGCAAGCTATGCAAACTGCTGCGTTCCGAACCTCAAGCTCTTACGATGGTGAAACTTGGACCAAACTGCAAGTTCTTTTTAAAAATATAGCACACTTTAAACATTTTTCGTTTTATTTGCTATTTTTAATAACGCCTACTTATAGTTTCATAAAAATCATTAAGGAACATCGCACTCCTTATTTTACGGACGGTATTCTATTCTGTGGAATCGCGTTTATGCCGATTGCCTGGTATATTGTTTTAAGCAATCATTCTTACATACATGATTTCTTTACATTTCGAAGTTTAGGCGTAAGTATATTTGCACTATCTTGTTTCTTTATTAATTTAACAGAACATACAGAGGTGAAAAAATGGAAAAAATAGCAGTTCTTATTCCTTGTTATAATGAAGGAAAAACCATAGGAAAGGTAGTAGATGATTGGAAAAGGACTCTTCCTGATGCAAAAATATTTGTATATGATAATAATTCAACAGATGATACAGTAAAGGTTGCAACAGAACATGGTGCTCTCGTTCGTCATGAATATCAGCAAGGGAAGGGTGATGTAATAAGACGGATGTTTCGCGAAATTGATGCAAAATGCTATTTGATGGTAGATGGTGATGATACATATCCTGTTGAAAATGCCGTGGAAATGGTTTCACTTGTTCTAGACAAAAATATCGATATGGTAATCGGCGATCGCTTATCCTCTACATATTTTGAAGAAAATAAACGACCTTTTCATAATCTTGGAAACAGTTTAGTGCGTGGAACTATTAATTTTCTTTTCAAATCTGATATTAGAGATATCATGACAGGCTATCGAGCATTTAGTTATCAATTTGTAAAAAGTTTCCCAGTGCTTTCAAAGGGATTTGAAATTGAAACTGAGATGACAATCCATGCTATAGATAAAAACATGTCTACAGAAAACGTCATTGTTGGGTATCGTGATCGTCCAGATGGCAGCTTTTCCAAACTAAACACATATTCGGATGGTCTCAAAGTTCTCAAGACAATAGGCCGCCTGTTTAAAAATTACAGGCCTTTTGGGTTTTTCAGTGGAATTGCTGGTGTACTCCTCCTTTTTTCTGCTGTTTTATTTATTCCAATTTTAATTAAATATATTCAAACCGGTCTTGTTCCTAATTTTCCGACGTTGATTGTATCAGGCTTTATAGCTTTAACTGCCATTATCAGTTTCTTTTCTGGAATGATACTAAGCAGCATTGCAGAAAAAGGACGGAAAGAGTTTGAATATCATTTACTTTTAATTAAAGAAAACTTAAAAAGAAAATAACCGCAAATTTTTGAAAAGATGTCAAGGTATGTTTAGTTCTCTAAATAACAGAAAAAAATATCTTTTAACATCTGTAGTTTTGGATGTATTTGGCACGTTAGCACATAAAATTGTATTTAGTGGAAGTGTCTCTGGAAATAATAGGATCAAGGACTTTTCTTTGGATTTTGTTGATATCCGCTACTTTATGTGCTAAGAAACACGATTTCTATCGCCTGTTTTTTTATTTACCTGGTTTTTTATGCTGGCTGTGTATTATGATTGCTACACCTGTTGCATTTAGTTTGCGTTATGTTTATATATTAGCATTGCTGTTCCCTGTATATTTGGTATACCCGTTTATTCATAATGTTGCAGATGAATAAATGCAAACTTGCATGCAGCAACAAAGTCTTTTTTTCGCTAAATTTATAACTTAATAAGTTCCTAATATTAATTATTGTAAAAAACATGTCATAAAATAAAGCTCTCATATGCAATCAAGTAGGAGAGCTTTATTTTTTTTCTTTTATTTTCCGATTATAAGTTCGCTCACTGATGATATACCGAGGTCTTGATTTTGTTTCCAGATAGATTTTACCTATGTATTCGCCTAATATTCCCAGGCAGATTAGCTGTACTCCACCGATAAAACAGATTAAGCTTGTCATACTTGCCCAGCCGCTCACAGCATTACCTAGAAAATGAGTTACAACGGACCAGATAACGCCAAGAAAACTCAAAAAGGCAATTGCCAACCCCATACCTGTTATGATACGGATGGGTTTGATACTTAAACTGGTGATACCATCAAATGCCAGTGCAAGCATCTTACTTAGTGGGTAATGACTTTCCCCAGCAAGTCGTTCATGCCTTTCGTAATAAACACTGGTACTCTTGAAACCCACAAGCGGAATCATTCCCCTCAAAAAAATATTTACTTCTTTAAAATTAGCAAGCTCTTTTAACACACGACTGGATATCAATCGGTAGTCAGCATGATTGAAAACCACTTCTGCGCCCATCCAGTTAAGAAGCTTATAGAACCCTTCTGCAGAAAAACGTTTAAAGAAGGTATCTGTGTCTCGTTTGCTTCGGACCCCATATACAATTTCGCACCCTTCAAGATATGCATCAACCATATCGTTCATGGCGTTAATGTCATCCTGTCCATCACAATCAATGGATATTGTAATATCGCAGCAGTCTTTTGTCTCCATCAATCCCGCAAGGACGGCGTTTTGGTGTCCACGATTTCTGCTTTGAGAGATGCCCATAAAATAAGGGCTTTCAACTGCCAGTTGGCAAATAATCTGCCAGGTATTATCCCTACTGCCATCGTTAACAAACATGACACGGCTTTCTTCGCTTATTTTTTCAGCACTAATTAATTCCTTTATTTTGTTTTCAAATGTCCGGCTTGTTATTGGCAGGACTTCCTGCTCATTGTAGCAGGGGATTATAATATACAGTATTGGTTTCACTTTAGTTTACCTCTGTTTTTCCAGAAAACAATTACTTCTTTAGTTTTATATCGTGTAACTATCTCTTTTAAAACCGCTGTCCATTGCTGTCCCCCATAGGTTCCGACAATAATAAATATTGGTACATACAGATATAAATACCGTGCTCTGGCTTCAAATAGTAATTGAAACATCATAATCCCAATCAGGGAAAGAAGCAGCACTGACAGCTCTTTGCTCCTTTTGCCGAAGCACACACCTGTAGATAAACACAATGTTAACAACCAAAAGGCTTGCTTTATGGAAGAAAATATAGGAAAATAACTGCCCTGGTTCCAACAGATGTCTCGGATCAGGGGCGAGATCACATCGTTTTTAGGAGCATAAATTTCATTATAAAAGTGTCCTTCATTTCCCCATGCAAAAGTTCCATCGTTGAAATTAACAAGTGTCTTTTTTACCATATGCTTTAATAACCCTATACTTCCAGCATCTTTTAGCCGTTTTTGGATAATTTCAATATTGGCAGATGTTCGTTCTTTTCGAGTATCAAAGCTTTTTGAGAAATTCACATCGTCCTCAGAGTATTTGCCAATTGTTTCTTTATTAAGTCCCATCATCATAAAGTGGGACATTCCGATAGCCTTTTCTGGTTCCAAGGAAAGACCGGTTTGATTAATTACCATATGGAAACTTGCCTGTGACAATAATATGCAGCTGATAATGATAACCGCCCGTGTAATGATTTTTTTTAGTTTCCATTTTTTACTTTTACTCAGTAAATGAGCCGTTTCAATAACTATGATTGCTATGGTAATGATCACTGCCTGAGGTTTTATTCGGTACCCCCAGTAGGACAGCAATATAATGGCCACCCATTTAATATTGCTGTAGTGGCCATTTCTAAGCAATTGATATAACCTGAAGATCAGCACTGGGACCATGAGTATCATGCTGTCAGAATAGGTGATTGCCAACCACGGTGATGTTCCAAGTAATATAAAATATAGAAACCACGAGGCCCAAGCTAATCGTTCTAAATCCGTAAAATCATTAATTATTTTGAAAATGAGATATCCTGTTATACTGGAGAGTAAACATTGAATGGTAATAATGAACATTAATCCATTTTGTGTGTCCAAAATTCCTACCGCATTATTGAGTTTTAAAATAGTTGAGAATAGCCACATTAAAAATACATTATTGGGGTAGGAAGAAAAATAACTATTACTCAGATCTTCTGTTATTCCCTCAGCGACCAATTGCGCGTTTTTAATAATTACATGAACATCCCAACCCGTTTCAAAATAAAAGTTATAACAGCAATATATCTGAGCAAAAAACAAAAAAACTGTGATATGAGAAATTTTTACTGATCTAAATCTAGTTAAATGAGGTACCCTTCTCACAAAGTAGCCGCATGCCAGTATCGCAAATACCATTAGAGCCATCGCTGCTAATAATAATAAAATATTAGAAGACACAAACTCCTTTTTACCCGGATATCCATATTTAGATAGTACTATTAAAATAAGAAATATACTGATAAAGGCAAATTCAAACATCCATGTAATAGCAGTATAGACTATAGTATTTGAGTTTTTGTTTCGGCTCATAGTAATTGTCTCCGAAGTGATTTTTAGAATGTTCCTATAATGTTTCTTATTAGAAATATAAAATGCTAGTATCAGCCCAAAATGCTTACGTAGTGAAACATTTCTCCACCACCATACCGAATTATCCAAAATAATAAACTCATGCCGCACACCCCTATTTTAAGCAGCCATTTAAATGAAAAATTATTCTCGCAATCCAGCATATTGGGAATAAGGCATATTACTGGAAAATAGAAGTAGTATCCAAATCGGTCAAACTCGATAATCCATCTTCCTAAAAAGAATATAATTGCATAGACAAAAAGTCCGTTTATAAAAATACGATTGCACGCATACTGCTCACGAACACGGCTATAGTAAATGGCGCACAGAAATAGAATAGTAAGCAGCATAATAGCATCCCACTTATTTATTTGAAGATTCCGAAACATTTCATGTCTGCCGTAATATCCTGGTATAAATGTCTTTACAATCCAAGTCAGAACTTTTGTTTGGAAGAGTGTCAACACTCCAAACAATCCGGCTGCCATAAAATAATAGCTGCATCTAAAATCATACTTTAATATAAAATAGGCTGGTATCATAATAACTGCCGATACATGAAACAAACACGCAACAGCAATCGTTAAAATATACTGTCCAAATCTATTCGCAGAAATATAGCGATAAGCATAGAGTGATATAATTACAGCAACCAACTGGCGTATCTGAAGAAATCCCAGCATAAAAAAGACTGTAACAAATAAGAACATACTCATAGCATAGTCTTTTGAATAGTCCATCAGACATTTAGCCAGTATACAAAACGCTATCAGGTATATGATGAAATAGACAAATTGAAAATCCAAATCCAGGACAGCAACCAGTTTATTGATGTAATTTACGCCGATTTCTCGGATGGAGCCAGTTCCGGCCTTAATCTGCAGAAATGCCTTTTCATAGTTGTCATAATCTGTATGTAAAGAATATTGAAAAGCATAAATACAATACAATGGTACAAATGCCAACATAGCCCAAAATCGCGGAGTAATATGAAATACTATGCGATTTTTAATAAGCCACTCTCGTGGGCAATACGTCACCTCTGAGTGAGCCTGCCAGATATAGGCAAGCGGAATCGTGATAAGAAGCATTATAATATATACCATATTCCGCAATCCCTTCTATTTTTCCAGAACAATTCCATAGACCTTTTTTCCAAGCTGTTCAATACGGGTAATCTCTTTTTGAATTTCCTGCTTATTTGAATATCCTAAACTTTCGAATAAAATTGCACCTAATGCATTGGATATTTTTTCAACGGTATCTGAAGAAGTCGTTATGGAATCCGACATGGAGATAGAATACTCTGGTTCCGCCTTATGTAACTCCTCTCCAAACCTTTCAAGTTCTCTTACGTTACCTGCCCCTGTCACCACAATATGACCGGTTGATACTGACTCCATTGCATGCAGATAAGCACTGACCAGTTTACCGGCCTCTTCATAGGAACTACAATTTTGATTATTCCCCTCTAAAATATCAATCCAGTCATCAACAAATCCCAGAAAATGTTTTTTCCCTTTTATCTTTACCGATGCTAGGACAGGAACAGAATATCCTTTCAAATCTTCTTCCGTTGTAATATTTAAGCTTAAGCAATGGAAGAAAAAGCAGAGGATTACAGACAGACCGATGCCGCCTCCGAGTCCCCAGATTGCACCTTTGATACTTCTTTTTAAAATATAAGATAATTCCAGTCGTGTCGCCACCTGGGAAGAACTGCCTGATAATGATTTGGGGATCAAACCAGCTGAAGCTTGAGGCATGATTTCCCCTAATTGCCCTTCTGTTATCGTATAATGATACTCTCCAACCAGATTTTGAACGTAAGAGCTTAAGAGTTTTTCCGCATCCGTCACTATATCCTCTGATAAATCCCTGCTTCCTGTAGTAGCATAAATGTTAATATAATTTCCGATTTTTTCCTCAGTACTGCCAACTACTTTGATTGATACAACGTCATAAAATTTAGCAGGCGTATAGACTTCTTCTAAAATGGCCTTTGTATTATAATTATACTCAACCAGCTTCTCATTATATTGTATAAAATCCTTAGCAGCATCCGTATAGTATTTATCCACTAATGGCTGGAGTACTTCCTTGTTTTGATAACAAGCCAAATATGCATTTGCAATGGTAGGGGTCTGGTCAACAACTAAGCCTTCTATGTTTTCATATTTAGAATCCAGAAAAAGTGTTCGTCGTGCCTGATACTTATATGGAAAATCTTCCGCCAGCTGCTGAGTGGATTCGATAGACGGCTCCTGAAATGTAACATATTCGATTATTAGTGGAACAAATCGAATCATACAGCCTCCTAACACGCATAAAGAGGTCAGGACAATGCAAAGTTTTGCTTTCCTCAAAATGACAATAAAAAATTCTCTCAAATCAAAAAAAGTGTTCATAAACGTGTTCTCCTTTTCCTAAACTCCCTATTTATATTTTCTACTAATTTTGCTTTCAAACATATGAGTATCACAAAATAGATTAAGACCCCCGTTCCTGTTATTAACAGGATGCGTATCCATAAATTCAACTCAAGTTTTTGTATCATCAACCCTGTCATAAGGATTCCTGCTCCGCCGATCAGATATTTCCATGTTTCCTGTGCCAGATTCCCTAATGGGTAGATTTTTCTCAGGTAAATCAGACAAATTAGGAAAACTGAACCTTCTGCACAAATGGTCGCTAAAGCTGCTCCTGCTGCTCCCCATTTGGGAATCATAAGATAGTTTAGGATGCAGTTCATAACAGCGCCTGCTATAGTTGCATACAAGGATTCCTTTTCTTTGTTTAAAGGCATAAATAATTGAATCGCAATAAAGCCATTGATTACAGATAATATAATGTTGGGCGCTTTTATCATTGCGGCCGGTACAGCATCCAAAAAAGCAGTGCCGCTGAATACAAGTACAATTTCCTCACTGAGGACAAGCATTCCTGCCGTTGCTGGAACTGTCAATCCCAGAATATAATAAAATGCCTTATCGACAAGTGTCTGAAAATCTTCTTTCCGATTCATATGCAGGTAATAAGCCAGGCGAGGAAGAAACACAGCACACACAGAGGCAATCACATTACAGACAACCTTGTTCAGCTTAGAAGCCGCAGTATACAATCCAGTCTGATAATCACCTGCCTGCAGTCCAAGCATGGTCATATCCAGATTCAAATAGATAGTACTCGCAATGCTCATTCCAAATATAATAAATATGGGTTTCAAATGTTTCCTAATAGTATAAGGCTGACCCGGAAAAAAGCGGACAAATTTACGAGAGTAAAATATATTAAATACATTCGCTCCAACACTGGAAAGTACCAGAATACCAGCATATATCATAAAATCTGTTTTTTCTTTTACCAATGCTAAAAGCAGCGCTAAAGAAATAAGCTGAAACAGGATCGTTCGGATTGTAATATAAACAAACTCCTCATATATGTTAAAAAGCCAGTTCATACCGATAACATTAAAGAGAATCGTTGTACTGAATAGCAATAATAGTGATTTATAAGATTGAAATACCGGTATCTGAAGCAATAGGAATACTCCAAGATAAGAGCAAAGCGTTGAACCAATATTGATTATTAAAATTTCCGTACAAAATGTATTAATTGCTTCCTGATTGTCACGAATTTTGGCGCCTTCCCGAATCGCATAATTGGCAATGCCCAAACCAGCAAGAAGTACAAAGTAGTTCATAACGGAATTGGCAAAGTTGACACGTCCTATATTCTCTACCCCTAATATTCTGGATGCGTAAGGAAAGGTTATTAGGGGGAAAATCAGTCCTAAAACTGTTTTTGCTAAATTCACTAAAGAATTTCTTTTTAATGATTTTTCTGCCATGGGTTTTCTTTCTGTGCTTCTTTTAATATTTCAAAGGCGCTTAACATGCTTTGAGAGTGAAAAATTAAATATTGGTTAATAGTTTTTGTGCTTTTTTTTGTTGATACGCCATGATAGTGAAGTACCTGTAATTCAGGTGTATATATAATAGAATATCCCAAAGTTTTACATTTTAAAGTCAATAATAATTCTTCATGATAAAACTTGGTTTCCGGTTCGAATAATTTATCATTCTCATTTATAAATAACTCTGAAAAAACCAGGCATGCTCCATGCAGTACAGAATCTGTAAGTACATTTTTATAAATTTTATCATAAGGTTTTGATAATCCTAGTTGTGCTTTCAACCATCTAAATATATCCAAAAGAAATAACGGAATATACCGCCGTATGGCGCTTTTATATCTTTTAATTTTTTCT
This sequence comes from Clostridium sp. AN503, assembly GCF_040719375.1. Taxonomy (NCBI): domain Bacteria; kingdom Bacillati; phylum Bacillota; class Clostridia; order Eubacteriales; family Clostridiaceae; genus Clostridium; species Clostridium sp. AN503. Next base: position 314,624 of record NZ_JBFDTP010000001.1, read on the forward strand.
AATCTTCTTCCGCATCGAGGATTGGATAGATTGTTGCGAAATACCTGCATTTCTGTATCTAATTGCTCCATGGAGGGATATTTAGCATATAAAGGATTTTGATGAGCTTTTAAATAAGGCGCATAAATATCTGGCCCCAAAACAAAAAAATTATACTTGTCATACGCATTAAATACATGCATGATAAAATCCTTTTGTTTAATAACGACATCATTATTCAAAGTTATTATAAATTGGGGATGATATGATTTTGCAATTTGATATGCCATATTATTTCCAACAGAAAACCCTAAATTTACATCACTTTTGTAAATGTCTATTTTCGTATGATGTAAATATTGTTTTTTCAGCTTTTCAAAAGAATCATTATTGGAACCATTATCATAAACGATAATCAGACAATCCTCAATTTGCTCAAGTCTAAGTAATGAATTAACACATTTTACTGTTTCATTAAATAATTTATAGTGCAAAATTATAAATACCACTTTAGTCATTATGCAGACTCCTTAATACTATTGAATCATCTCTCGCAAAAGGTGAATATTTTGCTTCATGGCTTTGCTGTTATGCACTTCAAAAATACTTGATGTTCCTGCAACAAAAAAATCCGCACCACAAATTCTTAATTGTTTTGCATTATTGAAGCTGATATTTCCATCAACCTGAACACTCATATCTTCATAACCTGTTTGAATTAAATAATTCGTTAATTTTTCCATTTTTTCAAAAGAACCTGGCACAATTTTTTGACCAGCAAAGCCTGGATTAACAGTTAACAGGGTAATACCATCAATATCTCTTAATAATTCCTCTGTCAAGCATATGGGAGTGCCTGGATTAATTGCTAACCTTACACTGCAATCATATGCTCTTGCCTTTACAAGCGCGCGCTGAATATTGGGGGTGCTTTCGTAATGAATTGTAACAGAATCCTCAGGTTTTATTTTAAACCAACTTAGTTTGTCTTCTGGCTTTTCAACCATTAAATGAATATCCAGCGGTATGTGAGTTAATTCATGCAAACCTCGAATATAATCCACACCCAAACCATAGTTCGGAACAAATGCCCCATCCATAACATCTATATGTAGAAAATCTATATTCATGGCTTCAAATAATTCAATATCTTCTTTTAAGTGAACCAGATCCGCACACATCATTGAGGCGGATATTTTTCCTTGCAATTTTTTACTCATTCGGATCTCCTCTATAATTTAAACATTACCTTAATTGCTAATTCATTCTTGCTTCTTAAAATATTAAAAGCTTGTTTTGACTCATTTAGAGCAAATCGATGCGTAATTAAAGGCGTTACATTTAACGTTCCGTTTTCCATCGCAGAAATGGTTTCTTTCCAGTCATTTACCTTTGCATTATATGAGGAATTCCACACACCAATTAGCAATAATTCATTCCTTAATATTTTCCAATAAATATTTCGGTCAAACATCATATCTTTCGTAGGGTTTCCCACAAGAACCACTTTACCTCCCTTTTTTGCCGATTGAATACAGGAGGATACGGAATCTATACTGCCGACGCAATCAAACGTAATGTCAACTTTATTATCTAATCCCAAACGTTGTAATCCGGTTTCTTCACTTTCTACAGATAAATCTATAACTTTATGGATACCTAAACTATTGAGTAAATTGATTTTGCTTTTATTACGGACTACCATTACGACGTTTTGGACTTTTTTTTCTAAGGCCCACATTGCTATTAGTAGGCCAATGGTGCCGGAACCTTGAATCAATATGGAATCAGAACTACTGAGCGCTGAGCGCATAATTGCTTTGTGCGCAACAGAAGCGGGTTCACACATAGCGGCCTGTTCATAATCTAATGTGTCTGAAAAACATACAAGATTCCAGATTGGAACGGCTAAGTACTCCGCAAAGCCACCATTACAACGAGAACCAAAATAGTTATAATTA